>SHLT01000059.1 GCA_004282875.1 Chromatiales bacterium
GTTGCCGTCTTCATCCTCGATCATGACTTCGACGGAGCCGTCGACGATGTAGTACAAGACGTCCGGCAAATCACCGGCGTGAATCATCACCGTCTTCTGCGGAACCGTTCGTACCCGGCAGTAACTCAAGAAGCGGTTAATCGCCGGTACGTCGCTCAGATTCTTCGCTGTTGTCTGCATTGCTTATCCTTCGCCCATTCGCGCACTACTTTTAATACAGATTGCCAGTCAGGGCAAGCTAAGTCCGTGTTTTCTCGGATTTTTCTTGCCCATCAGACCCAATATGCCGTTTTTGTCATGACTTTGGCGGTGATCCGCATCAGACGCTTTACCGGCGCAGGCAAATCCGCCGCGCCTGCGTCCTTCGCATTTTCACCGTGTTCCTCTTCCTCGTCACGCATCTGCTCGACGATGGCGCGACTCTTGACGTCCTCGGGAGGCAGGCTTTCCAGGTGGCTGTCGAGGTGTGCGCAGACCTGTTTCTCGGTCTCAGCGATGAATCCAAGGCTCCACTTGTCGCCGAGTATTCCGCTGGCCGCACCGATCGCGTAGGCACCGGCGTACCAGAACGGGCTGAGTTTGCTGACATCTTCGCCCAGTTCGTTAATGCGTTCTTCACACCAGGCCAGGTGGTCGAATTCCTCGTCAGCGGCATGTTGCAGTTGCGCCTCGACCTGCTTGTCACGGGCAACTGTAGCGTGTCCCTGGTAGAGCGCCTGTGCCGCGACTTCGCCCGCGTGATTGATCCGCATTAGACCGGCGGCATGCCGTTTCTGCCGCGCGTCGAGGTCGGCGTCGATGATGTTCGCGGCCGGGTTGGCCCGGGCCGAGCGGCCGGCTGGCGCCGCGACCGTACGCAGGGCGTTGTTGGCGCTGGCCAGGAGGCGGTCAATGGGTGTGAGTTGTCGCTTGTTCATGTGACAAATTATAGCGAAGCGGCGTCCACCAACGGTATACTCCGCAGCCTTTTTTGGGCGGAACACTGAATTCTTTGAGGAGATATGTATGAATTTGCGTACGTTAGTTATGGCTGCGGGCCTGCTCGCGCCATTTTCCCTGATGGCTCAGGATGCACCTGAGGCACCGGAGAGCCCTTGGTCAGGCAAGGCCAAGCTGGGTTACCTGGCAACGTCCGGCAATACCGAGAACTCGACCCTGAACACGGGTTTCGAGATTGGCTACTCGACGGGCGAGTGGGCGCACCTGTTTACCGCGGCTGCGATCAACGCGTCGGAAAACGAAGTAACGACGGCCGAGGCCTACGATGCCGGCTGGAAGAGCGAGCGTAACCTGACCGACAATGACTTCCTGTTCGGACGCCTCAACTGGCGGAAGGACCTTTTCGGTGGCTTCGATACCCAGTTCTCGCAGACAGTGGGTTACGGTCGGCGGCTGATCGACAACGACAAGCACAAGCTAAACGCCGAGGTCGGCGCCGGTGCCAGGCAGTCAACGCTGCAGGACGGCACCAAGGAGGACGAGACGGTTTTTCGCGGTGGCCTCTACTACAAGTGGGTGCTCAGCGAGACCGCTGAATTCCGCCAGGATCTGACAATCGAGGGCGGTGACGAGAATACCTACACGGAGTCGGTGACAGCATTGTCGGCGAAGCTGCTCGGCGATCTTGCGCTGGTGGCGTCGTATACGATCAAGCACAATTCCGACGTGCTGCCATTGCTTGAAAAAACAGATACTTACACGGCACTGTCGCTCGAGTACGCGTTTTAGGCCAGACCCGCACCAACGGCCCCCCGTTGCGCCCGTATTAGGGTTTGCATTAGACGGGGGGCTACAGTAGAATTTCGCGCCTTTCGCCAATCCAGCGAACGTTTGTTTGTGCGCGGATGGCTCGCCGGGTGAAGGCAGGTCCTGGGAGGGGCGTGACGCTAACCCGGTGAAAAACAAGATCATTCCCTTACGGAAATCAGAATTATGAAGACGTTTTCTGCGAAGCCAGCAGAGGTTCGCCGCGACTGGTACGTGGTAGATGCCACGAACAAGACCCTGGGTCGTCTGTCGACCGAGATCGCGCACCGTCTGCGTGGCAAGCACAAGCCGGAGTACACCCCTCACGTGGACACGGGCGATTACATCATCGTCGTGAACGCCGAGAAGATTCGTGTGACCGGTAACAAGATGAAGGACAAGATGTATCACCACCACACGGGATACATTGGCAACCTGAAGTCGATCCCGCTCGACAAGCTCCTGCAGGAGCATCCTGAGCGTGCACTCGAGCACTCTGTAAAAGGCATGATGCCGCGCGGCCCGCTGGGACGTCAGATGTTCTCGAAGTTGCGTGTATTTGCAGGCCCTGAACACACCCACGCTGCACAGCAGCCGATTCCGCTGGAAGTGAACGCGTAAAGCGCGCTTCTCAGATTGAGTAGACATTATGAGTGACACGTTTTTTTACGGTACCGGACGTCGCAAGACCTCGACAGCTCGCGTTTTCCTGACGGCGGGTGACGGTAGCATCACTGTTAACAAGCGCCCGCTGGACGTTTTCTTCGGTCGCAAGACGGCCCAGATGATCGTTCGCCAGCCGTTGGAGCTGACGCAGCTGGGTGAAAAGTTCAATGTGAACGTCACGGTAAAAGGTGGCGGCACGACCGGTCAGGCCGGCGCTATTCGTCACGGTTTGACGCGCGCGTTGATGGCTTACGATGAGTCGCTGCGCCCCAATCTGCGTAAGGCCGGTTTCGTTACCCGCGACGCACGTGAAGTCGAGCGCAAGAAGGTCGGTCTGCGCAAAGCACGTCGCGCCACGCAGTACTCGAAGCGCTAAGACATTTATGGGTGGAACCCGCCTTTGGTGTAGCCACTAAAGGTAAGTTCGCACCGACCTCCTTGCCTTTGATCGGCAATGAGGGCGAACTTGGGGGATCGTCTAGTGGTAGGACTGCGGACTCTGACTCCGCCAACGGGGGTTCGAATCCCTCTCCCCCAGCCAAACGAAAAAGCCCGCAAAAGCGGGCTTTTTTTTGGCTGGGGGAGAGGGAAGACGCACGCAGTGCGCCCCGCAGGGGTGAGAATCGCCCTAAGGCGATTCGAATCAATCCCTCTCCGCGAAGCGGCATGTGAGCTCGCGCGCAGCGCGAGAATCGCTCTACCTAAGTACGCATCTCACGAACGCCCTTGTCACCAGCGATGAGAAGGACGTCAGCGGGGCGCTCGGCAAATAGTCCGACCGTCACAACCCCGGGGATGCGGTTAATGCGGGCTTCCATGTCGATTGGATTAGCGATCTGCAGATTATGAACGTCGAGGATGTGGTTACCGTTATCGGTAACAAAGCCCTCACGCCAGATCGGTTGTCCCCGCATCTTGAGCATGCGTCGTGCGACAAACTCCTGGGCCATGGGCAGCACCTCGACCGGGAGCGGAAACGCTCCCAGCATGCCGACCAGCTTGGAATCATCGACGATGCAGACGAAACGACGTGCAGCTGCGGCGAGGACTTTCTCACGGGTCAGTGCACCACCGCCGCCCTTGATCAGCTGCAGGTGCTTGTTGCTCTCATCGGCACCATCGATATAGAGATCGATGTCGCCGGTTTCGTTCAGCGTCAGAACCTCGAAGCCGTGTTCCTCGAGTAGCGTCGTGGATGCCATTGAGCTGGAGACGACGCGATCGATGCGCTCGCGAACCTCCGGCAGCATTTCGATGAGGCAATTGACGGTCGAGCCGGTACCGACCCCGAGCGTCGTACCGGGCTGGATAAATTCCATGGCGGCCCTGGCGACAGCTCGCTTTTTCTCTGTTGCGTCCATAGCCCCGTACTATAGTCAAATTGCGGCGGATTTCACATTGGCACAGCGCACAGTTTTGCATCCCCGGAAACGAAAAGAGCCCGCCGAAGCGGGCTCTTTTGCGTGCTTTGGAAGAAGGCCTCTTCCGCAGCTACGAACTACCGTTTCTTGCGACGAGGCCCGCCGCGCTTGGTCCCAGGACCGCTGCGCTTCGTACCTGGACCACTGCGTTTCGTGGTCTTACGCCGGGTAGCTTTCTTCTTTGTCTTACGCTTGGCGACTTTCTTCTTCGCTTTGCGCTTCGTAGCTTTCTTCTTTGTCTTACGCTTGGCTACCTTCTTTTTCGCTTTACGTTTCGTAGCTTTCTTCTTGGTCTTACGCTTGGCTACCTTCTTTTTCGCTTTACGTTTCGTAGCTTTTTTCTTGGTCTTACGCTTGGCGACTTTCTTCTTCGCCTTACGTTTGGCCTTCTTCTTCGTTTTCCGTTTGGCGACTTTCTTCTTCACCTTCTTCTTTGTCTTGCGCTTGGCTACTTTTTTCTTAGCCTTCTTTTTAGCTTTCTTCTTGACCTTTCGCTTGGCGACTTTCTTCTTCGCCTTCTTCTTGGTCTTGCGCTTAGCTACTTTCTTCTTCGCTTTACGCTTGGCGACTTTCTTCTTCGCCTTTCTCTTCGTTGCTTTCTTCTTCGTCTTGCGCTTAGCAACCTTCTTCTTCGCTACGCGTTTCTTCGCAGCTTTCTTCCTTACTACTTTCCGCTTCTTCGCGACTTTGCGCTTCGAAGCTTTTTTACGAGACTTCTTCTTGGTAGCCATTGCTTTCTCCGTGTCGGGTACCCGCGCTTGAGTATACGCAACAATCCCAAAAAATCCAGCGAGTTAGCGCGCGAGGAAAGACTGTTCAAAACACGTTCGATGAACGCGAGTCGACAACGCAAAAATCGTATGTGAAGAGGCAAGGTAATTTTCAGAACGAGAGTCGAACACCGTGATCGAATATTTTCATTACGCGTATTCCAATTGTTGAAGCCGAGTGCAGAATTCGGTTGCCTGCGTGAGCAGGAACTGACACAAGCTTTTGCGATTGCAAACTTCCCGGATTGCCGTTTTTCCCTTGAATAAAAGGCTTACTGCGTATCGCTAACTACGCGATAAAGCCGTATATCCCAAGGATTTGGCGTTATTTTCTCGACTTCCTGACAACGGAATGCAACGCCGAGCAACTTCGGGCGAATCCACTGGGTACGGTGTCGCAAAAAAGCGAATGCGCGGTCGAAGTAGCCGCCGCCCATCCCGATACGGTGAGCTTTTTTATCAAATGCGACCGTCGGCGTAATCACGACGTCGAGGTTTCGCGGTGGCATCAAGAATCCGCGTGTCGGTTCCCATATACCGAAATCGTTCTTTGCCAGTTCCGTGTCTTCGCGTATTTCGCAAAAGACCATTTGGCTCTGGTTGCGCAAAACCGGTACAAAAACGCGCTTGTTTGCGCGCCATGCGGTCGCAATGATTTCACGTGTATCGACTTCGTCAAACATTGGCAGGTAACACCCGACCAGAGTACTTGCATAAAACTCGCGTGATGCTTTGACCTGGTTGCAGATGGCAAGCGACGCGCGGGCGCGTTCGTCTACACCCATTGCGCGACGCGCCTGCAGCGCATTACGTCGAAGTGATTTCATTGGGCGGCATTTTGGTCATGGCTGGAGAGAAAGAGGCGCTTCCCGCCTGTGCCGTTACAAACCGTCGCTCTCGACACAGAGCAACAGGTGGGGTCAGCCGTGGCAGCAACAGGCTTACCGTCGAAACGGCCCTGCGCAAATGCTGCCGACAGTGCACGACCCCGAGGTAATAATTTAGGGCCGAAAGGCTTTCAGGTCGGTATCGAACACCGCAGGAAGCGCCAAGTTAAATATCGTGCCTTATTCGCGTATTACAAGTCGAGCTGTTGCGTCCCACTCAGGACTGTATCTACGCGATCCGAAATTAGTTTCAGGCGATCGCTAATGCCACCTTCGAGCTCCAGGTCGCGTGCCTTCGCGTGGATCAGGTCGTTCGCCATATTCAGTGCAGCCATGACGGCAATACGGTCGAGCCCAACGATGCGGCCGCTGTCGCGGATCTCGCGCATCTTGTTGTTCAATATCTCCGCGGAGTCGAGCAGGTCCGTACGCTCTTCGGCGGGGCAGGCTACCTGGTATTCCTTGTCGAGAATTCGGACGCTAACCTGCGCAATCTGTTGGGTCATTCGGTGTTCTCCGTCAGCCTGTATGTTTCGCTGATGTCGTCATGTTTCAGGAGCCTTGCTCCATCGCTTTCAGTCGGCCGATCATCGCTTCGACACGTGCGCGCACCTGTTCATTCTTTTGCAACAAGTTTGCCCGTTCCGAGGTCAACACATCCTGGCGCTGTTTCAGGGAACGGTTCTCGTCCTGCAACTGGTCGCAAACGCGAACCAGCGCGTCGACGCGCTTTTCGAGACGTTTGAGCTCGTGTTCAAAAGTCGAATTGATGTTCTCAGCCATAGGCTCAATATAGTAGGGTTTGCCTGAATTGAAAAGGTTGGTCTTGGTATGAATGAAAAGCTCGGCTTCGATGAGCTCGATGACGCCCTGCGGCGCTGCGGGGCCAGCTGGGATGCCGCCCAGACGCACGGCCTTCTGACCGGCCGACTGGCTGTCGCGGGCGTGCCGGCAGGTCCACAGTGGCTGTTGCAGGTGCTGGAAGGCACGGACGAAGCCAGTGCGCTGCGCGCGGAATGCCAGAAGATGCTGGATACGCTTTACCAGGGCACGTTCTGGCAGCTCACCGAACGGCTCTCCGACTTTAGCCCATTGCTTCCCGATGACACCGCGGACGCGGCTACAAGAACGTCGGCCATGGCGCATTGGTGTGAGGGCTTTCTGCATGGCCTGGTCTCCGCCAAACACGGCGAGGCGTTGAAAAAGCAGCTGGCGGCCGAGCCCCTGTCCGACATTATCCGCGACATGTTGCAGATTACGCAGGCCGGTATCGACGAAGAAAGCGATGATGAAACCAACGAAGCGGCGTATGCTGAGCTCGTGGAGTACATACGGGTCGCTGCCCAGCTGGCCTATGAGGAACTGTCCGAGATCCGGCACGCGGAAGATCAATGAAAAGCACGGAATTTGAGCGGCGGCGCAAGCAGTTGATGCGCATGGTTGGCGCGGGCGGTATTGCCATTTTGCCGGCTGCGCCGGTACGCATGCGCAGCCGTGATGTCGAGTACCGCTACCGACAAGACAGCGACTTTTATTACCTCACCGGCTTTGCCGAGCCCGAAGCCGTTGCGGTGCTCGTGCCAGGCAGGCCGCAGGGCGAGTACCTGTTGTTCTGTCGCGAGCGCGATCCCGCGAAAGAGCAGTGGGACGGGTCGCGCGCGGGACAAGACGGTGCCGTCGAGACGTTTGGCGCCGATGACGCATTCCCGATCGACGACATCGACGACATTATTCCAGGCCTAATCGAGGGCTGTGAACGTGTCTACTACACGATGGGCATGTATTCCGACTTCGATACCCGTATCGCCGACTGGGTCAACTCCTTGCGCTCGGGCCTGTCGCGGGGGGTGCATACCCCGACCGAGTTTGTTGCGCTGGACCACCTGTTACACGATATGCGGCTATACAAGAGCCGCACTGAGATCTCGGCGATGCGCAAATCGGCGAAGGTGGCCGTGGAGGCGCACAAGCGAGCGATGCGCATTACCCGACCCGGTATGTACGAATTCGAAGTGGAGGCCGAGTTTCGCCACGAATTCCGGCGTAGCGGCGCCTGGGCGTCTTACAATCCGATTGTTGGCGGTGGCGCCAATGCCTGCACACTGCACTACGTAGAAAACGGTGATGTGCTGCAGGACGGCGATATGCTCCTGATCGATGCGGGCTGCGAGCTCGACTACTACGCGTCGGACATCACGCGCACGTTCCCGGTCAGCGGCAGGTTCAACCCCGAGCAGCGTGCCGTCTACGAAATCGTTCTCGAGGCACAACGGGCGGCGATCGAGCGGACCGTCAGGGGCAATCACTGGAACGATCCCCACGATGCGGCGGTACGGATCATCACGAAGGGGCTCAAGAAGCTCGGTTTGCTTGACGGTTCGCTGCCCAAGCTCATCAAGGACGGCGCCTACCGGCAGTTCTACATGCATCGCACCGGGCACTGGATCGGCATGGACGTCCATGACGTCGGGGACTACAAGGTTGGTGACGAGTGGCGCGTCCTCGAGACGGGCATGGTGACGACCGTCGAGCCCGGCATTTACATTCCGAACAAGCGCAATATTCCCAAGCGATTCCGTAATATCGGCATTCGCATCGAGGACGATGTGGCGGTGACGACCAAGGGCCCCGATGTGTTGAGCAAAGGCCTTATCTCCGACCCCGACGACATTGAGGCGCTGATGCAGGGCGCATGAGCACCAAACACTACGACATTGTAATCGCCGGTGGCGGGATGATCGGCACGAGTCTCGCGATCGCGCTGGCGCCCCTGGGGCTGCGCGTCGCGATGGTCGAGGCGATTCCGAGGAAAGCCGCCGCGCAACCGAGTTTCGATGACCGGTCAACGGCATTGTCGCGCAGCACGCAGCGGATGTTCGAGGCCATGGGATTGTGGCCACGAATCGTGGCAGCATCGACGCCCATTCGCAGCATCCACGTTTCGGACCAGGGCCGTTTCGGGTTCTCGCACATCGATGCCGAGGAGCAGGAGGTAGAGGCGCTGGGCTACGTCGTAATCAACCGGGTACTCGGCGCTGTTCTCCAGGACGCGCTGGACGCGCTCGACTGCGTGGAGGTCATTTGTCCGGCGCGCATTACGGCAATTGAGCTGGCGCCTGGGGGCGCCAGTGCCGTGCTTGATCTCGAGGAGGGCAAGCAGCGATCGCTGTCATCCGACCTGCTGATCGCGGCTGACGGCGCGAACTCGGCGGTGCGCGAGATGATGGGGATCACCGCGCAAAAGAGCAGTTACGGGCAACGCGCCGTGATTGGCAATCTGCTGCCGGAAAAAGACATCGAAAACGTCGCGTATGAGCGCTTCACTCGACATGGACCGTTAGCTGTTCTCCCGATTGCCGACGGCCGTGCCGCGTTTGTCTGGACCGTCTCTGAAGACGATGCGGAGCGTGTCATGGCACTCGGTGACGACGCGTTTCTTGCCGAGCTGCAGGAACAGTTCGGATTCCGCCTGGGCGCGTTCTCGAAAGTGGGCAAGCGAGCGTCCTATCCATTGGTTCTAAGCAAGGCGTTGCGCCTGACGGCGACACGCAGCGTTCTGATCGGCAATTCGGCCCACGGCCTGCATCCGGTATCCGCCCAGGGGTTCAATCTCGGCATGCGTGACGTCGCGGCGATAGTTGACTGCATCGCCGATGCGTCCGTCTGGAGCCAGAGTTCCGAGGCTTCTGACTCCGATCCTGCTGCAATCGCGGCCATGCTCGAGCAGTATGCGAGCTGGCGCCGGGCGGACCAGAAGAAGCTCGTGCGCTTTACCGACGGCCTCGTGAAGTTGTTCGGCAGCGAGCGTCGGCCGCTGCGTGTGCTGCGCAACATCGCCATGCTCGGTTTCGACCTGGTGCCCGGTGTGCGATCCGTGTTTGCCAAACACACGATGGGTCTGGCGGGGCGCCTGCCGCGCCTGTCACGCGGCGTGCCGGTCAAATGAAAGGACCGTGCCGGGTAGTCGTGGTCGGCGGCGGCGTAACGGGCCTGATGTTGGCGACGCTGTTAGCAAAAAGCCCGCAATCCGCGGCACTCGAAATAACCGTGCTGGACGCCGCGTCGCGGCCCGTGTTTTCAGCGGACGACGAGGTGGCGCTGCGCGTATCGGCAATCTCGACCGGGACAGCCGCGCTGTTCGACTCGGTCGGCGCCTGGGAATACACGGCGGCGACTCGCGTCAGTCCGTACTCGAGCATGCGTGTCTGGGATGAAAGCGACACGCCCGACAGTTCGGGGGCGCTGCAGTTCGGGGCCGACGAGTTTGCCATTGAGCAGCTGGGCTTTATTGTCGAGAACGTGTTGCTGCAGGACGTGTTGCTCTACCAGCTGGATCGCACGGATGCGGTACTGAAATTCGACTCGCCGCTACGCGCGTTGCGGCGCAAGGCGCGTTGCTACGACGTCGAGCTGCAGTCAGGCGAGACCTTGACCGCTGATCTCATTGTCGGCGCTGACGGCGCGCGGTCCTTTGTGCGGTCGGCTGCCGGTATCGAGGCGCGCGAATGGCCCTACGAGCAAACCGCCTTCGTCACGCACCTGCGGCCAGAGAAGCCGCACGAAGCAACGGCCTGGCAGCGGTTCCTGCGGGATGGCCCACTGGGAATCCTGCCGCTCAATGACGGGCGCGTCTCGGTCGTCTGGTCGACGACGCCGGCACGAGCGCAAGAAGCGCTTGCGGCCAGCGACGACGAGCTGGGTGCTTCCCTTGGCGACGCGTCCGATTATGTGCTCGGCCGTCTGGACGTTGCCGGCCCCAGGGGCGCATTCCCGCTGTGCGCGCGGCACGCCACGCAGTACGTGCTGCCGAACCTCGCGCTGATCGGCGATGCGGCACACGCGATTCATCCGCTCGCGGGGCAGGGCGCCAATCTCGGCCTGCAGGACGCCGCGGAACTGGCAGCGCGCATCACAGAGGCACTGGAGGAAGGTTTGCATCCAGGCGACCGACCGGTGCTGCGCCGCTATGAGCGCGCGCGCAAAGGGGCAAATGCGACGATGCTGCACTTCATGACTGGCCTAAACAGCCTGTTTGCGACAGACTCCAAGCTTGTCGGAGAATTACGATCCGTCGGCATGCGGGCATTTAACCGCAGTGGCCCGATTCGAGAACGCGCCGTAAAGGTCGCGCTGGGCGTCGGCTAGGACCCGGACTGGGGGAACAATGAAGCAGCGATATGTGTACGTGCTCGCCGCGTTGCTGGCCGTTATCGGCTTGTCGGTGTTCCTGTACAAGTGGCAGGTTCTCGGCTTTCCGCTAAGCGAAGATCAGGAAAAACCCGTCTGGACCATCGAGTCCGCCGTGCGCTTCAACAGCGGCCCGGGATCGATCAAGGTACAGCTGCATATACCAACGTTGACGCCCGGGTTCCGCATGCTCAACGAGAATTCCGTGTCGCGCGGTTACGGCTTCAGCATCAACTACGGGAGTGGCGGACGCGAGGCCCAATGGGCGATTCGGCGCGCGGACGGGGATCAGACGATCTACTACCGAATCTCGGTTTACGAGGACGATTCTGTTGATGAGTCCGACACGACGCCGCCTTTTCCGCCGCTGCCGGTTATCAATGAACCCCTCAAGACAGCGGCCGACGTGCTCGTGGCCGATGTTCGCGACCATTCCGCGGACACCGCCTCATTTACGACGGAGTTGCTGCGCCGCCTGAACGATCGGTCGCCCGACCCGAACGTCGAGCTGCTGCTGGCGAGTGTGCGCAATGATGCGGACTTCGTCGACATTGCGCGCACGATGCTGGCTGCGGCGCGCATCCCGGCGCGAACGGTACACGGCTTCCCCCTCGCCGGGCGCCAACGCAATGCGTCGCTGGTGTCCTGGCTGGAGGTGCATGACGGTGACCAGTGGCTGTACTTCAATCCGGCCACCGGCGAACAAAGCCTGCCCGATCGTTTCCTCGTGTGGTGGCGTGGCAACGAGCCGCTCGTCAATGTCGAAGGGGGCAGCAATGTCGAAGTCGACTTTGCCATCCAGGAAAACCACCTGGACGCAGTAGCGATCGCCGAAACACAGGCGGCCCAGCGTGGCGCCAGCGCTGTGGACTTTTCGCTCTACAGTTTGCCGATTCAGACCCAGGCCGTGTACGCGGTGCTCCTCATGATCCCGATTGGCGCCCTGATCATGGTCGTGATGCGCAACATTATCGGCATCGACGCTTTTGGGACGTTCATGCCTGTGCTCATTGCGCTCGCCTTTCGCGAAACCAAATTGCTGTGGGGCGTCATCCTGTTTACGACCCTGGTTGCGCTCGGGCTGAGTATTCGTTTTCTGCTCGACCGGCTGCGCCTGCTGCTCGTACCACGCCTGAGTGCCGTGCTCATTGTTGTGGTGATGCTGATGCTGATTATCAGTCTGGCCTCGCATCGTCTCGGCATGGAGACCGGTTTGTCGGTGGCGCTGTTCCCGATGGTTATCATTGCCATGACGATCGAGCGCATGTCGGTCGTCTGGGAAGAACGCGGGGCAGCGGACGCAATGCGCGCAGGGCTTGGCAGCCTGTTCGTCGCCATCGCGGCCTATATCTTTATGGGCATTGCATGGCTTGAGCACCTGATCTTCACGTTCCCGGAACTGCTACTGCTTATCCTGGCGCTCGTGGTGCTTGCCGGGCGCTATACCGGTTATCGACTCACCGAGCTGCGTCGCTTCAAGGAGCTGTCGGCAGACTGATGTTCTCTGTGGCGCGAAATCTGCGGCGAAACGGCGTGCTGGGACTCAATGAACGCAATGCCGATTTCATCATGCGACTCAACCCCCGGCGTTACTATCCGCGCGTCGACGATAAGGCACTAACCAAGGAGCTGGCTCTCAAGGCCGGCATGGCGGTCCCGGATCTGTACGGCATTATCGAACACCAGGGGCAGGTACGACAATTTGCCGAGATGGTCGGGGACCTCAGGAGCTTTGTGATCAAACCGGCGCAGGGAAGTGGCGGCGACGGCATCCTCGTTGTAACCGGTCGCAGCGCGCGCAAGCGCGACAGCTTTCGCCTGAGCAGTGGCGTACTGATTTCCAAGGGTGAGCTCGAACATCACATTTCAAACATCGTCGGCGGGCAGTACAGTCTGAGCGGCGGTCGCGACAAGGCGCTCATTGAGTACTGCGTGCATTTTGACCCGGTATTCGCCGACGTCAGTTACCAGGGCGTGCCGGATATTCGTGTCGTTGTGTACCGCGGGTACCCCGCTATGGCGATGGTGCGCTTGCCGACCCGGGCTTCGGACGGCAAGGCGAATCTCCACCAGGGCGCCGTGGGCGCCGGCGTCGATATGGGCAGCGGCGTAACGCTGGAAGGTGTACTCAATGACGAGGTCGTCGACGAACATCCGGATACCGGTGCGCTGGTTGCGGGCCTTCAGATTCCGCAATGGGAATTCATTCTCGAGACGTCGGCGAAAGGCTACGAGGTGACGGGGCTGGGTTACCTGGGTGTCGACATGGTGATCGATCGTGACCGCGGGCCGCTGATCCTCGAGATGAATGCGCGGCCGGGTCTCAATATCCAGATCGCGAACGGTACCGGGCTCGCAGATCGGATTGCGCGCATCGACGACATTCATGATGTGCTGGCATCACCACAACAACGCGCCGCCATAGCGCGGCGGGAATTCGGGTTAGAACGGGGAAGTTGATGATCTCTTTTGTACGTTTGCTTGTAATCGGTGTTCTTTTGGTCCCAGGTTTGGTCCTGGAAAGCCACGCGGCTGACGAAGAGGATGAGGGCAATCCGCTCGCGTCGCTACCGCTGCGCCACATTGGCACGGCGATCACATCGGGCCGCATCTCTGACTTTTCATTTTACCCGGGCGGGGACCACGAGTACCTCGTGGCCGTGTCATCCGGCAACCTGTGGAAGACAGACAATGCCGGCATCACCTGGAATCCGATTTTTGACAACGAAGGATCGTATGCGATCGGCGTGGTTGAAATCGATCCCAGTGATACACAGACGATCTGGGTTGGCACGGGCGAGAATAATGCGCAACGCAGCGTGGCCTATGGCGATGGTGTGTACAAGTCGACAGACGGTGGCAAGAGCTGGACCAACACCGGGCTCAAGGATTCCGGCCACATCAGCCAGATCTGGATCAACCCGGACGACTCCGACGAGGTGCTGGTCGCGGCACAGGGGCCGCTCTGGAATGCGGGCGGTGACCGCGGTCTGTACAGGACACTCGACGGCGGCGACAGCTGGGAGCGTGTCCTCGAGATCGATGAGCACACAGGCGTCAACGAATTTGTCGTCGACCCGAACGACCCCGATGTCATCGTTGCGTCCAGCTACCAGCGCCGGCGTCACGTCTGGGTGCTGATCAATGGCGGCCCGGGCAGTGCGATTCACAAGAGCACGGACCGCGGCCAGACGTGGACAAAAATCACGGCCGGTTTGCCAGGCGACCATATGGGCCGCATTGGACTCGCGGCAGCTCCGAGTGACGACGACATGATCTACGCGATCATCGAGGCCAATGACGAGGAACGTGGCGTCTATCGATCGACCGATTTCGGCAGCAACTGGAGCAAGCGTTCGTCGTACATGACCACGAGCCCGCAGTACTACAACGAGCTGGTGGTGGACCCGCTGAATGCCGAGCGTGTCTACTCGCTGAATACGTTCACGAATATGTCGGAGGATGGGGGCAAGACGTTCGCGCCGATTTCAAACCAGTGGCGGCACGTTGACGATCACGCCCTCTGGATCGATCCCGATAATACGAAGCACCTGATAATCGGCGGCGACGGCGGCATCTACGAGTCGTGGGATCGCGGCGGCACCTGGCGTCACGTACGTAACCTGTCGATCGCGCAGTTCTATCGCATCCAGCCCGACTACGACGAGCCGTTCTACAACGTGTGCGGCGGCACTCAGGACAACAATTCGCTGTGTGCGCCGTCACGCACGACTGTAATCCACGGCATCACTAATTCAGACTGGACGATGGTGCTCGGCGGTGATGGCTATGAGCCTCAGTTCGACCCGACCGATCCGGACATCCTCTATGCGCAGTACCAGTACGGCGGCCTCGCGCGTTACGATCGCCGTACCCAGGAGCGGGTGTACATCACGCCGCACCCGGAGAGCGGCGAAGACAAGTACAAGTGGAACTGGAATACGCCGCTCATCGTCAGTCCGCACGCGCCGCAACGTCTCTACTACGCAGCCGAGTATCTGTTCCGCTCGGATGATCGCGGCGATAGCTGGCGTAAAGTCAGCCCCGACCTGACGCGGCAGCTGGATCGCAACCAGCTCAAGGTGATGGGGAGAGTCTGGGGCGTCGATACGATAGCCAAGAACGACTCCACGTCGATCTACGGCAGCGCGATCATGATCAGTGAGAGCCCACTGCAGGAAGGCCTGATCTATGTCAGCACAGACGATGGCGTGGTCAATGTGACCGAGGATGGCGGGGACACCTGGCGCAAGACGACGAAGTTCGACCGCGTGCCCGACATGTCCTACATCGACGACGTCATGGCGTCGGCGCACGACGCTGATGTCGTGTATGCCGTGATCGACAATCACAAACGCGGCGACTACAAGCCTTACGTCGTCAAGTCCGAGAACCGCGGGCGAACCTGGAAGTCGATAAGCAGCGACCTGCCCGAGCGCGGCTCGGCACACTCGATTGTCGAAGATCATGTGAATCCGAACCTGTTATTTGTCGGAACGGAATTCGGTCTTTTCTTTACGCAGGACGGCGGCGGCTCCTGGCACCAGCTGAAAAACAATTTCCCGACTATCTCGGTGCGCGACATCGAAATCCAGGCGCGTGAAAACGACCTGGTGGTCGGCACCTTCGGGCGCGGCATATACATCCTCGACGACTACACGGCGTTGCGGACGAGTGCACAGACACTCGATGACATGGAGCTGTTCGGCGTGCGCGATCCGTGGCTGTACATCGAGGGCGACCTTTGGGATGCGCGCGAAAAAGGCTCGATGGGCGCCGCGTTCTTCACGGCTCCCAACCCGCCGTTCGGTGCCGTCTTCACCTATTACCTGGAGGACGGGCTCAAGTCGCGCCAGGCGGTACGCCGCGAACGCGAGATCGAAATCGAGAAGGAGGGGGGCGATACGCCTTACCCATCTTGGGATGCACTGCGTGCCGAGGACCGCGAGCCGGATCCGGCCCTGTACATCATGATCCGCGACCCGGCCGGCAGGCTCGTCAGGCAGGTGCCGGCCAACTCGGGCAAGGGCCTGCACCGCAGCGCCTGGGATTTGCGCTTGCCGCCGCCGGACCCGGTGAGCATCGAGCCGCCCGGTGAGCTGCCTTACTGGGTGCAGCCGCCGACGGGCCCGATGGTTCTGCCCGGTCGCTATACGGCACGACTCGCGGTCGAGCGCGACGGCATGCTGTCTGAAACCGGTGATGCGCAGGCCTTCACCGTGAAGGAGCTGAAGGCAAGCCCCGAGATAAGCTCAGATCGCAAGGCGCTGCAGGATTTCCAGCTGCAGGTGGCGAGCCTGCAGCGGGCAGTTGCCGGCAGCTCGGCGGCCATCGGGGAAATTCAGAACCGCATTGCGCACGTGCGCGCCGCGCTCGTCGTTACTCCGTCTGCGGGTGAGGCTGAGCGGGACGTGCTGCAGCAATTGGCGACACGACTGGCGGATATCAACGTTGCGATTCATGGCGACAGCACTATTGCCAGCCGCAATGAGCCCGTGCCGATGTCCATCGCCAATCGTGCCGGATCTTTGTACGGCACGCTCGTCTACTCGCAGTCGGCCATTGGCGGCAACTTCAGGGATTCCTATGACGTGGCGGCGCAGGAATTCACGGCCGCGCTGCAGTTGCTGCGCCTCGTCGAGCGCGATCTTGCCGCGCTGGAGAATACACTCGAAATCAAGGGTGCACCGTGGACGCCGGGCAGGATTCCGGAGTGGTCTGCTGACTAGGACGGACGAATAGAGGTGAGTCGCTCGCCGTGCAGGCCTATTGCGCGGCGAGCCACTCGTCCATGCGCTGCTCGAGCAGGTCGAGCGGCAGGGCGCCGGCGCCCAGGAGCGCGTCGTGAAAGGCGCGAATGTCAAAGCCGTCGCGCAGCTGCACCTCCGCACGGGATCGTATCTGCAGGATCTTGAGCTGGCCGACCTTGTACGCCAGCGCCTGGCCCGGCCAGGCGATGTAGCGGTCGATTTCGTTGACGATGTCGTGCTCGGTCTTGGCCGCATTGTCCGTGAAGAAGTCGATCGCCTGCTGGCGGGTCCAGCCCTTGTAATGCATGCCGGTGTCGACGACCAGCCGCACGGCGCGCCACATATCGTAGGTCAGCTGTCCAAAACGTGAATACGGATCCTCGTAGAGGCCGAGGTCGTAACCGAGCCGTTCGCTGTACAGTCCCCAGCCCTCGACAAACGCGGTGAAGCCCATGAAGCGGCGGAAATTGGGCAGGTCGCCGAGTTCTTGCTGCAGCGCGATCTGCAGATGATGCCCGGGCATGGCTTCGTGCACGCTCAGCACCTCGATCTCATACTTTGGCCGAACCTCGGGCTTGTAGAGGTTGACGTAGTAGATGCCGGCGCGGCTGCCGTCGGCGGCAGGGCGATTGTAGTAGGCCGTGGTTGTGTCAGGCGCTATCGAGTCCGGGACGGGTTTGACGCCGTAAGGCATTCGCGGCAGGCGCCCGAACAGTTTGACCAGCTCGGGGTCGATGCGCTTGGTTGTCGCCAGGTACTCGGTGTAGAGATCGTCAGGGTTGTCGAAATAAAACGCCGGGTCGGTGCGCAAGTGCGCGAGAAAGTCACGGAAGCTTCCCTCGAAGCCGACCTCGACAATGATCTGCTGCATTTCGTCGCGAATGCGCTTCACTTCATTGAGGCCGATACGATGAATCTCGTCGGGCGATAGTCTCGTGGTGGTGAAGGAGCGGCTGAGGTGTTCGTACCAGGCGCTGCCGTTCGGCAATTCCGACAGCCCGATGCTCGCACGCGCCGCCGGCAGATACTTCCGCTCGAAGTAGCGGTCCAGTTTCCGGTATGCGGGCAGCACGGTTTTCTCGATAGTGGCCGTGGCAGCAGTGCGCAGGCGCTCGCGATCGGCGGGCGAGAATGACTCCGGCAAGTCGGCAAAAGGCCTGAAGAACGGGCTGTCCGAAGGAACCTCGACCAGCTGGGCTGCGATCTGGGCGGGTATTCGTTGCATGAGGACAGCCGGCGATACGATACCTTCCTTGCGTCCCTTTTCAGCAAGTTCGATCGTCTCGCCAATGACCGTATCGATCTTGTCGAGCCGTGCGAGCCAGTCGTCGAAGTCCTCGACTGTCTCAAGGCGCAGGCGATTGGTGACGCTGTCGAGATTCTGCACGCCGCCCTGGTGATCGAATGGCAGCAGGTGGCCCTGGAATTGGTGCCCGTCCACGTCGTCCTGCAAGAGTCGACGGAACAACTCGTAGTTGAGCTGGTCCGCTGCGGACAGCGCCCCGCGGTCAATGGCATAGGCGCGGCGCAGGAAGTCGCGTGTCTCGATGTGCTTACGTTCGATGTCCGAGGGGCTGTTGTCGCCCCACACCCGGTTGTAACGGCGGTCGCCAAGGGATGAGGCCAGTAGCGGCGTATTCGCCAGCGTCCACTCCCAGTGCTCATCGAGCAGGTTCTGGAAGTCTGCGGTCGTATCCGCGGCGCTCGTCCCTGCAACCGACAGCCACAGCAACACGAATATCAATTTTCTCATGCCAAGCCCCTGATTCTCGTAGCGACGCATTGTTACTGCCCGCGTCGCTGCTGGCAACTGACAGGCGCATTGGCTATCATGCGGCGACTGATCTATAGCGTTCGCAGAAGAGACCCCGTTGGATCGGGGCGCCGAAGGCGCAACTCGCTCGGAAACGCTCAGGCAGAAGGACTGTAAGCGCTGATCAGCTCTGGAGAGAGGCCGTGCAGGCCCACCGAAGGGGAACGTGATTGCAGCAATCACCGATCTCTCAGGTTACCAAGGACAGAGGGGCGGCGGTGAGCCTGCCGCCCCTGTTTTTTTGTTTTAACGAACGGACAAGTCCTATGGGTGCAAAAACGCCGTACTACGACAAGCACGTTGAAGCTGGCGCACGAATCGTCGATTTCGGCGGCTGGGATATGCCGCTGCACTACGGTTCGCAAAAGGAAGAACATCACACTGTGCGCCAGGGCGCCGGCGTATTCGACGTGTCGCACATGACCATTGTGGACCTCGGTGGCGAGCGCGCCCGGGACTTTCTGCAATACCTCGTTGCCAACGATGTTGGCAAGCTCAAGGATTACGGCAAAGCGCTATACACCTGCATGCTTAACGATGCAGGCGGCGTTATCGACGACCTGATCATCTACTACCTGAGTGATACCCGCTATCGCATGGTCGTCAACGCGGCGACGCGCGAGAAAGACCTTGCGTGGATTCGTGAGCAGGCAATGGCGTTCGAGGTCGATGTGGTCGAGCGTTCCGAACTGGCGATGATCGCTGTGCAGGGACCGCAGGCGCGCGAGCTCGCCGCCCCGTGCATCGATGCCGAATACCGTGAAGCAGCCATCGCGCTGAAGCCGTTCTTCGGCATGGAGGCCGGCGAGTGGTTTGTCGCCCGCACCGGCTATACGGGTGAGGATGGCTGGGAGATCGTGATGCCCGCTGCTGATGCGCACGCAGTCTGGGACCGCCTGCTGGCGGCCGGTGTCGCACCTTGCGGGCTCGGCGCGCGCGATACGCTGCGGCTCGAAGCTGCGATGAATCTCTACGGTTCCGATATGGACGAGACGATCTCACCGCTGGAGGCAGGTCTGACATGGACCGTAGCCTGGGAACCGGCGGAGCGTGACTTCATCGGGCGCAGCGCCATTGAGACGCTACGTAACTCCCCGGACAGACAACGCTTCGTCGGTCTGTTACTTGAAGATAA
>SHLT01000006.1 GCA_004282875.1 Chromatiales bacterium
AGCGTAAAGACGAAGGGTGTAACGCCCTGCCCCAGGCAGGCACGAACGACGTTGTCCAGCTCGTCCGGCGTCAGCGTGGCGCCGCTAGAAATGCGCTTCGAATCCGGGTGCCAGATCATGACGCCGTTCTTGTAAGCCTGTGGCAGCTGGAACGAATGGCCTTCGAGGATCGCACGCGCACCGTGCAGCGTGCGTCCCGTGGCGACCGTGTAGGCAATATCGCGTTCGTCGAGCAGCCGCAGCGTCTCTCGCGTGTACTCGGAGATTACCGAGTCACGATTGAGGAGCGTGCCATCAAGGTCAAAAACAACGAGTTCCATCGAAGAGAATCCGGGGCGTAGAGACTACTAGTCTCCTCGCTCAGTCACGCCGACGCAAGCTGCTGCCGCCGTGGTTTTGTAACAATGTGTATGACGGTGACGGCGGGGAACGATGTCAGGCGATCTCAAAGCCCATACAGCAAAGGCAACACGATAGAAAAACCGACCCACAAGATCAGGATCAGCGGTACACCCGCCTTCAGAAAGTCCGTAAAGCGGTAACCACCCGTACTCAGAATCAGCAGGTTTGTCTGGTAACCGAACGGGGTCGCGAAACTCATGTTCGCGCCGAATAGAACGGCAAGCACGAACGGCATCGGATCGATGCCGAGCTGCTGCGCGACTCCAATAGCGATCGGCGTGCCGATGACGGCCGCGGCGTTGTTGGACACAATGTTCGTCAGTACGGCCATGATCAGGATGAACGCACTGATAATCACGGGCGTCGGCAGGCCGCCCGCCGCGCTGACGAATCCGCCTGCCAGGAACGCGGCCATCCCGGTGGCCACGAGCGCCTTGCCCATCGCCAGGCTGGCAACAATCAGCATGATGACAGCGACCGGGAGTGATCGCCCGACATCGCGCCAGGCGATGCATCCGAGCGCAATCATCAGGCCAACGCCGATCAGCGCGGAGGTGGCAATCGGCAGCAAGCCGAATGCAGCTGCCGCTACGACCAGCACCAATACGAGGAGCGCGCGCTTGGCCCGGTGCGCCTTGGGAAGCCCGGACATGCCGTCAACGACGAGCATCTTGCCGCGCGACTGCGCGGCCTCGATCGCCTGTCGACCGCCCTGCATCAGCACGACATCGCCGGCGCGCAGGCTCACGGACCCCGGATCCTTGGCGGCACGTTCGCCTGGCGCGCGGGCCTGGTAGACGGCCAGTGGGATCAGACCGAAGGCGGGGCCAAGCGAAACGTCCGCGAGTTTCTTGCGGTATAGCGGCGAGCCGATTGTCACGACGATTTCTGCCAGCTGCTGTTGGCTTTCCCGGCCCGGGAATTCCGGACTCTCTGCCTCTGCTTCGTGTCCCGGCCCATACAGCGTGGCCCCGATCGCCATCTCGAAGCGCTTCAGGTTTTCCGGTGCATCAGTGACGTACAGGTGATCACCGGGCTGCAACACGACCGAGGGAAATTTCGCCAGCACCGATTCGCCGCGGCGGATTTGTTCGACACGCATCTCGTGTTGCGTCTTGTCGAGCACGTCCTTGAGGGTCTTGCCGGCGGCAAACCCGTCTTCGCAAACCGTCAACCGGGCGTCGAACAAGCGCGGATGGGTGCCGGTCATCGGGGTCTCCCGGTCCGGAAGCAGGCGCGGCACCACCAGCCACACGTACAACAATCCAACTCCGCCGACGATCAGTGCCGGCAACGTGATGTCGAACATGCCGATGTCAGCCACGCCCATGTCGCGTGTAATACCGACCACCAGCAGGTTGGTCGAGGTGCCAATGGTGGTCGACATGCCGCCCATGATCGTTGCGAGGCCCATCGGCAGCATAAACCGCGATGCCGGGAGCTTCACGCGCAGGGCAATCCCGACGAGAATGGGAATCATCAGTACGACGATCGGCGTGTCGTTGACGAACGCGCTCATGACGAATACCACGACGAGCATCAGAAGCAGCGCCACGCTCGGCCGCTTCGACCATTGATCGCCGGCAAACCGGGCGACCGGCTGCAGCGCGCCCGTCGTCTCGAGCGCCTTGCCGATAATGAGCAGCGAACAGATGGCCACCAGGGCCTGGTTGCCAAAACCGAGCAGGAATAGCGCCGGGTCGACCACAACACCGTCGACCTCGTAAGGAAAAAGATGAAAGCCGACAACGAGCACAATAATCACGACCAGGCTCGAGGATTCCAGCGGCAGCCTGTCGCGCGTGAAGAGAATCAGCGCCAATACAATCAGGACGACGACGGCAATTCCGTGCGCGTCCGGCGTAGTCGTTTGCGTAAGCATCGTTATGCAGCTCTCGTAACTGCATTCTAGCACTCGGCCGCTTGGACGGGTCAGTAGGCTAAGTAGGGGTCGAGCGCCTCCTCGAACTCTTGATACAACGCATAGTTGTGCGCGATCGTGTCGTTGACGTCTTTCTGCACCAAGGCGGTGCGCAGTGACTCCCGCACCCACTGGTGCTCGGCCCAGTTGCCGCCAGCCGACTTGACCACTTCGATCTCCGAGGTTTGCAGGCCGGCCGCCTCGCTCATGCCGCCCATCATCGCGCCGATATCGCGAAACGAAACATCCTCATTACGCTCGGCTTTTTCGGCAAGCTCCTCAAGCTTCTTCATCTTCTGCTGTTGCAACTCTTCGGAGCGGTTCATTACGCGAATGAACTCGCGCACCTGGTCCTTGCTCAGCCGACCGTTCGACGGCGGATCGTAGCGATCTTCTTCGGCCGCGGCCATTAGCTCGGCCTGTCTCGCCAAGCTGCTGTACAGCCCGCCGCCCGATTCGCTGCCAGGATCGGAGGCGCTGGACATGTCGCTCAAGCTTGGCGCGGTGATGGTAGGCCCGATGAACCGGCCAATCGTCATTGAGAAAATCAATATCGCGGCGATCGATGCCACCAGGGAAAGGATGTAGTGACCGACGCGTTTGCCGTCTGGAACGGACAGGAATACGGGTATCACCTTCCAGAGAAGCACGAGCGCGTAGATGAACAGCCCAAAGGACAGCAGCCCGCCTATCCAGGGGAGCCAGACTATGGCCTGGCCGACGTAGCCCGGAATGAACGCAAACGTCGTGGCCGCCAGCCCGAGGCCGAAACCGCTCTTGCCGCCGAACGCGCCGGCCAGGGCACTGACCACCCACGCAACGGCGACGGCGACGATTGCCGAACTGACCACAGTCATGAGGGTCGAAACGATTGTCGGCCGGAAGCGGCCAAACATGGACACTTCGCTGCCGAGAAAACCGAGCAGGTATGCGGCCGCGGCTGCGAAAAGAATGAGCGGACCGGTTAATAAAAAAGCGGTCTTTTGCCAACTCTCCGCTTCGGGCAGATAGTCGCGCCAGGTCGTCTCGGGATCGAAGATCCCACCTTTGACAAGGCTCAGGGTACGATTCAGATCGATCATGCTCCGCCTCCCATTTCTTGTGTGTAATTCTTGATGGGGCTCTTACACAGTTTAGCAGGGAGTGGCGACAACGCTTCCCACCCGCCCGCACTTCGCGCCGCGGGTCGGCTGTCGACGGGCGGGATTTCAGTTTGCTGTCTTGCCCGCCTCGATCGCCGCGGCCTGCAGTCGGCGTTCCATGCGCCGCAGAATCCAGGGTGCAAACCGAATGAGGTAGTGCGTGATGCGCGCATACTTGTCCGGAAACACGTGCAGACGCCGGCGGCGCATGCCTTCCAGCGCCCGGGCAACGACGTCGGCCGGGTCCGAGAGCAGGTAGTCGGGTACAACCCTGCGCTGCTCGTAGCCATGTTGAGGCGAGTCGAGGATCGGCGTCCGGCTAAACGATGGATAGACGTTGGTGACGTAAACGCCGGTGCCGTCCAGGTCCGCAGCCAGCGTTTCACCGAACCCGCGCAACCCGAACTTCGATGCGCAATACGACGACATGCCTTTCGCGCCCATCCAGCCGGCAACCGACGACACATTAAGAATGTGCCCGCTGCCGCGCTCGACCATGCCGGGAAGCAAGCTGTTGGTAAGCCGCATCGGTGCCAGCAGGTTGAGTTGCATCAGGGTTTCCCACTGGTCCCGCGGCACGTGATCCAGTCGGCCGGCGTGGGCAATCCCGGCGTTGTTCACGAGGACATCCGGCACCCGATCACGACTCCCGCAGGCTGCAATGACAGTGTCGCAGCCCTGCTCCGTGGCGAGGTTTGCGACAACGGATGCGACGAGGTCGTCGCCGGCCGCGGCGACCGCGCTTTGCAGGGCCTCGTCACTGACATCGGTTAGCACCAGCTTCGCACCCGCGGCACGAAACTGGCGCACCATCTGCAGGCCGAAGCCGCCGCCGGCGCCGGTTACCAGGACTGTCTTGTTCGTGAGGTCGGTCATGGGTCACGCCATGTTACTGCATTGCGCCCCGACCGGCGCAGGCTCGTGTGATCGAGGCGACTTGGCGAGGCTAGCCGTTGGGCATGCGCGCCGCATCCGGCGCCCGCTTGAGCGTCCCGGCTTGCGCCACCCAGTCATCGCGTGAAATACGCCCTCTGAACACATCAAGCTTCTCGTCGATGAGAGTAACGTCTTTGGGTGACCACGATGCAATTTGCCAGAAGTAGTAGATGCCGTTCTGGTTCAAGAGCATTTCGAGCTTCGGGCCGACGCCCGAAATGAGCTTGAGGTCGTCCTTCTGACCGTAGTCGGCCGAACGCAGAAGCCTCGGTCCTTCAGCCTTCGGCGTCGCCGCTACAGCCGCCTTTGGTTGCGGCTGTTTTGGTGCCGCGGACCATCGCTTGCCAAGGCGGGCGAGTTCCGTTTCGACACTGCCCAGCCGCTTGTCGATCGGCTGCAGATCAACACTGGGTATCCGGGCGATTCGCTCGCTAACGGATGACAGCTCCGAATGCAGCGGCTGCAGGTCAACTGTTTGTGGCGCAGGCGGCGTGGGAAGAGCGTCCAAGCGGCTCCAGAGGCGCTCCCATTGCGACTCGTCGGTACGCGCCGTCGCCTTACGCAGGTCTTCGTAGGACTCCGTCACGTCAACCATGCGGCGTTTCGACCACCAGTAGCCCAGCACGAAGCCGAGCACAGCGGCCAGTAGAAACAGCAGTGTGAATTTAGCAAGCAGATACATCATTGTCTTTCCCTCGGTTTGCGATCGACTTATTCGCAGCGATGTGGGTGTTATTCGTTAGCATCGATTGAAATAGCGATGCGGCGGTTAGTGGCACGGCCTTCGGCCGTCGTGTTATCGGCGATGGGCCGCGACTCGCCATAGCCGACGGCGCGCATCCTGGCGCTGTCGACGCCGAGATCGGCAAGCGCATCTCGAACTGCATTTGCGCGCGCCTGGCTCAGCACCTGGTTCATGTCGGCATCGCCCTGACCGTCCGTGTGACCTTCGATAGTGAGATTGCCGGGACATTCCTCCGCGACAACGGCGAGCCGTTGCAGCAATGCGTCGCTGGTCGAATCGATGTCGGCACTCGCGGTGCGAAACTGAACCCTCGAACCCGATAGCGCGTCACCCAGGGCCTCATTGCACGCGTCGCGGGCAGCCTGCACATCGTCGAGCACGGCGCTTACCCCGGGCTCCGTGACTACCTTTTCGGCGATGGCCTCCTCGTGCACGGCGGCCGCGGCCGGCGCAGTAGCCGCCTCTACCACAACGTTCCTGGCTTGGGCGCGCTCGAGATCAACCTCGATCGGGCATTCCAGCTCCCCCGCCCACGTGTTACAGGTCGTCGTCCCGGCAAGGGCTTCGAGCAGATCTTCGTCGGGCCCGTCCGCGCCGAGCTGTCCCGTGACGGACTGGCCGTCCGCGGTTAGCCCATCGACAGACGCGCCTGCGTTCTCCAGGGTCGCCAAAACACCCTGTCTGACGTCAGCCTCCATGGCCGGCGCTGTAACGAATGCACCCAACAAGTAGAGGAACAGCAGGCCGAGCAGCGGCAACAGGCCCCAGGGCCACCACGGTCGCCGCACATCGGTGCGATGCCAGAAGCGCTTTGTCGTCGTAGTCGACGTCGTTGTTGTCGTTGAGCTTGAGCGTGTATTTGCCGCCATGATCCGAGTTCCACTGTAAAGTGCGCGGCATTATATGGACGATTACCGGCCCTCGAGAGCGCCGACACAAATGTTCACAATTGCGCCCGGTATGGGCGCAGCGCATCGCGACTGGCGCGTGAATATGGGATGCTGTGAGGCATGTCTACGGAGTACGTCGATGTGGTGATTGTCGGTGCCGGCCTGTCCGGTATCGGCGCCGCGTGGCACCTACAGGACCAGTGCCCGGACCGTGACTACCTGATCCTCGAAGAACGCGAAGCCATGGGCGGCACCTGGGACCTGTTTCGCTACCCGGGCATTCGTTCCGACAGCGACATGTACACGCTCGGCTACAAATTCAAACCCTGGAAGGAAGGCAAGGCGATTGCCGACGGCCCCTCGATCCTGAAGTACATTCGGGAAACGGCCTCCGAGGGCGACATCGAGCGGCATATTCGATATCAGCATGCCCTGCTGTCTGCGAACTGGTCGAGCGAGGACGCCGCCTGGACTCTCGACGTGCAGAACAAGGCGACCGGCGAGACCGTCACGCTGCGCTGCAATTTCCTCCTCATGTGCGCCGGCTACTATAACTACAAGCAGGGCTACCTGCCCGAGTTCAAGGGCTACGACCGCTTCCAGGGCGAGATTGTCCATCCGCAGCACTGGCCCGAAGACCTCGACTACAGTGACAAGAAAGTCGTCATAGTCGGCTCGGGCGCAACCGCGGTGACGCTCGTTCCGGAGATGGCCAGGGATGCCTCGCACGTCGTCATGCTGCAGCGCTCACCCACCTACATGGGTTCGGCGCCGGACACCGACTGGCTCGCGCGGCTACTGGGTTGGCTGCTGCCCGACAAGATCGCGTATGCCATTACACGGTGGAAGAACATCCAGTACCAGCGCTATATCTACTGGCAGTCTCAGGCGACGCCAAAGTTCATTCGCAGAAAGCTTCTCAAGATGGCGCGCAAGGACCTCGGCGACTACGAAGACTTCGATGAGCACTTCGTGCCCCGCTACGGCGTGTGGGACCAGCGCCTCTGTCTTGTGCCGAACGGGGATTTCTTTCATGCCGTTCGCGACGGTCATGCGTCCATCGTGACGGACTCCATTGACGAGTTCACGGAGCACGGCATACGCCTTCAGTCCGGCGCACAGCTCGAGGCCGACATCATCGTGACGGCCACCGGGCTCGATCTGCGCGTGCTCGGTGATGTAAAGCTCAGCGTGGATGAGCAGCCCGTCGATATCTCGAAGACCTTCTCCTACAAATCGATGATGTTTTCCGACGTGCCGAACCTCGTGTCGACGTTCGGCTACATCAATGCCTCGTGGACGCTGAAGTCCGACCTCACGGCCGAGTACGCCTGCCGCGTACTCAATCACATGAGCGAAACGGGGACACGCCAGTGCACACCACGCCTGCGCGAACACGAACAGGACATGGTCGGCGCCGACTGGATCGACTGTTTTTCATCGGGTTACATCCAGCGAAAAATACACCTGCTGCCGAAACAGGGAACGGTCTCGCCCTGGCGCAACGCGCAAAATTACGCGTTGGACCGGAAGGTCATCGGCAAGGGCCCGATCGAGGATGGGGTTCTGCAATTCACCAGCCAGGGCAACCCGCAGGTCGGCACCGTGGCCATGCGGTCATCCTCGTGACTACGGCGCTGTCTCTTTCTCGTGCTTTGCGAAGAAACGCAATGTCTTCTCGAGGACGTACGTTATATTGCTGTTGTTCGCGAATGAGTGGCCTTCGTTGTCGATGATAACGACCTCCGCGTCCTTGCCCGCATCATCCAGCGCCTCCTCGAAAGCCGCCGCCTGCTCCTCCGGGATGATGCGGTCCAACTCGCCATGAAACGCGATGATCGGTACCGAAAGACCATCGACGTTGTACAGCGGCGATAGCCGCTTGAGCGCCGCCTTCTCCCTGCGCGGATCGCCAGCGGCGGTCTTCCAGTATTCATAGGCGAAGTACGTATCGTTTTTCTTGTAATGCTTCAGCTGGGCAAGAATATCGATCGGCGCAGACCACGAGACGGCGGCAGCATAGAGATCCGGGTACTTGACCGTGCTCATCAATGCCGAGTAGCCACCGTAGCTATGACCGAAGATAAAAATCTTGCCCGGCTCGGCGTAGTTGTTCTGGATGGCCCAGTGCACGCCGTCGGCGATATCGTCGATCATCAATGTATCGATATTGCGAATACCCGAAACCAGGTGCTCGCGGCCATACCCGGTAGAGCCGCGGAAATTCATGCGCAAGACGTTGTAACCCCGCGTCGCGAAAAACTGCACCCAAGCATTGAAATACCACTCGTCCCGGGCAAAGGGCCCGCCGTGCGGCAGTACGATCAATCGTTTGTCGCCACCACCGTCCGTCGCGGGATTGAGGTAGCCGTGGATCGTGTGATTGTCACGCGCTTCGTACTCGATGAACTGCGTCCTGGCGAGGATGTCGGGGTCGAGTTCCTCATTGTTGATCGCGATCGTGAACAACGACTTGGTGTCGGGATGAAATACTGAATAGCGCCCGGGATCGACATCGCTGTAGGAAAAAACCAGCAAGGTCTTGGTATCGTCACTCCAGTCGAAAATTCGGTTGTCGTACTCCGGGCGATGCTTGTCGATGATTTCCTGGTAGCGCTGAAACCTCTCATCGAACCAGACGGACTTGCCGCGTTCCTCCTCGATGCGCAGACCGACAACGCGCTCATTCGGGTCGTCGAACAGGAGGAAAGTGCTCTCCAGCTGACCGCCGCCGATATCGTATCGGTCACTCGCGTAGATGTCCTCGACCACGCGCTTGTCCCTGACGTTGTACTTGACGAGCTTGAAACGATCACTATCGCGGTTGGTTGCCATGTAGATATGGTCGTCGTCATAGTCGAACGACTCGAGGCTGACGCGCTTGGTCAGGTAGGTCTCTCCCGTATGACCGAGCGTGTTGGCACCATCCTGTGAATAGTCGTCGTAGACGGTCCACTTGCGCGACTGGTCATCGAACGCCAGGAACTGCAGCTCGTCTTTCTTGTACCGGACGCCAAGCCGCACATCGCCATCGCGGTCGATAGACCAGTGATCGATGTCCAGCTTGGGTTCAAATACGAGTTCCTCTTCCTCGCCTGTATAAATATTGACCTTGACGATGGCCGGGTCGCTGTCGACGTTCCAGGACTCGGCGAGGATATGCTCGGGGTCGTCAGGCAACAGGTGCTTAACCGCCCAGACGCGAAGGTTCTTTCTGTAGTTCTTGCCGCGATCCTCGTCGTAGTTACTCAGGAGCTTCATGTGGTTGGTCCCGTCGATGTCGACGGCAAAGACCTCACCGCCGCGGCTGTACACGATGCGACGGTCGGTCAGCCATCGCCATGTACGCGGCGGTTGCCGGCCAAATGGAATATCCTCGATATGCTCGCCGTCAGCGGTGGCGTGCACGATCATGTAGTAGCCGTTCGGTGCCCACTGCATGAATGCGGCTTTCGAGCCGTCCGGAGAAATACCGAACAGAGAGTTCCTGCTCTTCTTGAGCAGGACATGAATCGAGGGAGGCTCCACGGGGCTGGCCTTCTCGGCCGTTACAGATTCGGTACCGGGCTCCTCGCTGTTAACTGTCCCGGAAAAAGCAAAAAACAGACACGCGAGAATCGCAGTACCAGTGGTTCGAATCATCTGACCGGCTCCGATAGAACTTTGGAACAATTTACTAGATTGGCGACTCGGCGGGCAATGAGTAGATAGCGAAGCCAGGAGGGTCATCGGCAAGGGTCGGATCGAGGACCGTCGCCTTCGGTTCACCCTTAAAAAACAGGTCATTTTTGCTGAAACTACCTATGCCCTGTTACCCCGAATCAGCAGGGCGTTCCGGTAAAATCGGCACGTGGACAGAATAGACCTCCTGGACTCGGGATTTCTCTACCTGGAAAGCCCCGAATCGCCCATGCACGTTGCCGGCCTGAATGTATTCGAGTTTCCGGCGCGCGTGCATCAGCGCAAGTTCATGGCCGAGATGCGCGAGGCCTATTGTTCAACTACCGAACTGCGTAAACCGTTTGCTCATCGCGTCGCGCACGGCGCGCTGGGGCGCTTCGGCCCCCTCTACTGGGAGCACGAACCGGACCTGGACCTCGACTACCACGTACGGCACTCGGCGCTGCCAAAACCGGGAGGCGATCAGGAGCTGTTCTCACTCGTCTCGCGGCTTCACTCCACCCTTCTAGACCGAAGCCAACCGCTCTGGGAGGCCCACCTGATCGAAGGCATCAAGGGCCGCCGCTTCGGTGTCTATACAAAAATTCACCACGCAGCGATCGATGGCGTTGCCGGTGTACGGCTGACCGAGGGCGGCTGCTCAAAGGACCCGATGGCGCCCCCCGGCCCGTCGCCGCTGTCGCTGGAGGCCCATGAAGCGCTGAAGGCACGGCACAACAGCGGCCACGCGGCCAAACTCGAGCCGAGCGAACTCGACTTCAAGGCGATGGCAGAATTCCTGAAGGCGCAGTTCGATACCTCGGCGCATCTGCTGGGCGTCATCAAGAGTTATGCCGCGACATGGCTCGGGATCGGCCAGGGCCTGGCCGTACCGTGGCGTCATGTCCCGCACACCATGATCAACACCGAGGTCTCGAGCTCACGGGAATTCGTTGCGCAGTCATGGAGCATCGACAGGGTCCGGGCCGTCAGCGAGGCGACCGGCGTAACGATCAACGATGTCGTCCTGGCCATGTGTTCGGGCGCGCTCCGGCGCTTCCTCGAGGCACAGGACGAACTCCCCGAGCATTCACTGCGCGCACTGGTGCCCGTCTCGGTGCGGCAGAAAGACGATTTCGATTCCCCGCTCGCCATCAGCTACATCATTGCCGACCTCGGCACGCGTCATGCAGATCCCGTGGACCGACTTGTGACGATTACCCGGTCGACACGCGCGGGCAAAGAGATGCTCGGTGAACTCACCTCAAGGGAAGCCAGCCTGTATGCCACCCTGATGCAGACACCGCTGTTCCTGGCCAGCATGATGGGCGTCGCGGACTGGTTCCCGCCGGTGAGCACGGTTATCTCGAATGTTCCGGGCCCCAGGGAACAGCTCTACTGGAACGGCGCGCCCCTGCTGCGCTCTTATCCCGTTTCTGCCGTTTTCCACGGCTTCGCACTCAATATCACGTTTGTCAGTTACCACGGCAATCTCGACTTCGGCATCATCGCCTGCCGGCGCACCGTGCCGGGCGTCCAGCGTCTCATCGACTACCTGGAGCAGTCACTCGCCGAACTCGAGGCGCTCGTGTGAACGACTCAACTTATACGGAGAAAACCATGTCGAGATCCGACCGCATACCACGCGACAAGAACAACGATCACTCGCGCGAGATGGCCTCGCAGCGCGGTGCCTTCATTGAAGCGATGACAGGCGCCAAGCTGGATACCGTAGCGAGCTACACAATCGATCCCGCGGTCACCAACGGCAATATCGAGAACTTCATCGGCACCGCACAGGTACCGATCGGTCTCGCCGGCCCGTTGCTGATGGCCGGGGAACACGCACAGGGCAACTTCTACATTCCCATGGCGACCACCGAAGGCACGCTCGTTGCGAGCTACAGCCGCGGCATGCGCGTCATCAGCGAATGCGGTGGCGCCAGGACCGCAGTCGTCAAGCACTCCATGCAAAGGGCGCCCGTCTTCCTGTTCAACAGCGCGCTGGAAGCGCGCGAATTCGGCAAGTGGCTGGACGAGCACATCGATGCGATTCGTGGTGTCGTCAAGGCCTCCGTCGAGGTTCCCCGGCTCATCGAGATCGAGAAGTACATCGTCGCCAAGATGATCTACACACGGTTTTGCTACACAACGGGCGATGCGGCCGGCCAGAACATGACGGGCAAGGCTACGTTGTATGCGTGCGAGTGGATTCGCGCGCACCACCCGGCGAAACCACGCTACATCCTGTCGGGCAACATCGACACGGACAAGAAGCACTCGAACATGAACATGATCCAGACGCGTGGCAAACGCGTCGTCGCCGAGTTCGTACTGAAGAAAGAGGTCGCCAAAGAGCTCCTCCGTATCGAACCGGAGTGGTTATATCGGTTTCGCCAGATCGCCGGCATCGGCACGCACATGTCGGGGGCGGTATACAGCGGCGCCCATTCCGCGAACGGCATTGCTGCGATGTTTATCGCCACGGGCCAGGATGCGGCAAACGTTTCTGAATCCCATGCGGGGATGACCTACTTCGAGTTGCTCGAGAACGGGGATTTATACTCGTCCGTGACGCTGCCAGCATTGATCTGCGCGACCTACGGCGGGGGCACGGGCCTGCAAACACAGCGCGAATGCCTCGAGATAATGGACTGCTATGGCGACGGCAAGGCGGACAAGTTCGCCGAGATCATCGCGGCGGTCGTACTGGCCGGCGACTTGTCGTTGTCGTCCGCGATTCTGGCGCACGAGTGGGTCAGCAGCCACGAAAAGATGGGGCGAAATCGCTGACATGAACATCAGTCGCGATCACGAGTACGCACACGATACGGACACCCTGTTTGCGTTGTTTACCGATGCCGACGAGATCGAGGCAAAGCAGCAAGCCCTCGGTGCGCGGAATATTCGGATAGAAGAATGCGCAACGAACGCTGACGGTGTGGCCGTCCGTTTTGTCCGCGAGTTGCCGGCCGACGTACCCGGCCTGCTCAGCAAGTTCCTGCAGCCCTGGAATACCGTGGCGCAGTCTGAGCAATGGACCGGCTACACCGATGACACGTACGAGGCGGAGCTCGACATCGATATTGCCAACGTCCCGGTTACGGTCAAAGGAACGCTGCAGCTCGAACCCGTCGACGGTGGCTGCGTGAACCATGTGCGCATGAGCGTTGATTGCAGCCTGCCGTTTGTCGGCAAGACCCTGGCCGAGTTCATCGCAAAAGACTGCAAGCGCCTCATCGCGAATGAGTACGCTTACATCAGCGAGCAACTGGATTCAGCCTGACGCGTTCTCGGCAGTCTTGATCGCGTCCGCGATCTTCTCCCCGATCATGATGGTCGGCGCGTTGGTATTGCCCGAGACCAGCGTCGGCATGATGGACGCGTCGACAACGCGCAGGGCCTCTACGCCGCGAACCCGGGCCGACGGGTCGACGACAGCCGTTGCATCCGATCCCATGCGGCAGGTACCGACAGGGTGATAGATCGTATCGCCTCGACGCCTGATGTCATCGATCAGTTCCTCGTCACTCGCGTCGCCGCTGGTATACAGGCTCGGCCCGGCTACACCCTCGAACGCCGGGGCGTCCAGAATACGATGCACCAGTCTCGCCGCTTTCAGCGTGCGCTCCAGGTCGTCGCCCTCGCTCAGGAAGCGGGGATCGATGTTCGGTACCGAGCGCGGATTGGCATCCTGCAGCGTCAAGCTGCCACGACTCTCGGGTTGCAGCACGCACGCGTGGCAGGATATGCCGGCCCTGAAATGCATCTTGCGACCGTGGTCGTCGACGATACCCGGGACGAAGTGCAGCTGGATATCCGGCGCCGCCTCCCGGTCGGACGTGCGCAGAAACCCACCCGCTTCGGCGAGGTTGGACGTCAACGGGCCCGCTCGCCGCAGGTAGCGGACAAAATCAGGAAGCCCACGCAGCGCCCTCGAAAACGTGTAGCCCATCGCCTGTGCGGAGCGCGCCCGCCGAATCGCCGTATAGTCGAAATGATCCTGCAGGTTCTCGCCAACCTCCGGTGCATCATGGACGACATCAATACCGTGTTCCTTGAGGTGCTCGGCCGGGCCGATGCCCGAGAGCATCAGGATTTGCGGTGACTGAAACGCACCCGCCGACAGCAACACTTCCCGATTGGCCTGAACGCTTGTCGTGCGACCGCCCTCAAGGTAGCTCACACCCACGGCGCGATTGCCCTCGATCAGAACCTTTTCCACCTGCGCCCCGGTGATCACGGTGAGATTGCTGCGATCCCGCGCGGGGCCCAGGTAGGCGACGGCGGCGCTGCAGCGGCGGCCGTCTCGCTGCGTCACCTGGTAGAAACCCACGCCTTCCTGCGAACGGCCGTTGAAATCGCCATTGAACGGCAGATCGAGCTGCCGCGCTGCATCAAGAAACAGGTAACTCAAGGGATTCTTGTAGCGCAAATCACTCACGGCCAGTGGTCCACCGGTGCCGTGAAATTCGTCCTCGCCGCGTTCCTGGTCCTGGGACTTCCGGAAATACGGCAGCACGTCCGCGTAAGACCAGCCGGTGGCGCCCGCCGCGGCCCACCGGTCGTAGTCGGCGGGCACGCCCCGGATGTAGACCATGGCGTTGATCGAGCTGGACCCGCCGAGCACCCGACCGCGCGGCTGGTAGCCTCTTCGTCCATGCATCTGCGCTTGCGGGACGGTCTCAAAGCACCAGTTGATCTTCTTGTTCTCGGCCATCATCGAGAAGCCGAACGGTGCGTGAATCAGCGGATGCCTGTCCACCGGGCCCGCTTCGAGCAGGCAAACACTAACCGCGGGGTTTTCGCTCAGGCGGTTGGCCAGTACGCAGCCGGCCGATCCTGCACCGACAATAATGTAGTCAAAATGATTCATAATGGCTGCCCGAATAGCAACACTACGGGTACGAATCTCGACGCGATTCGCTGCAACTATTGTAGCGCTTCCCGCGGGCCGGCTGGTACGTACTAATCGCATGGATTCCCACCGCGCAATGTGGAATTCTTGGGCAGGGGATCACAGGAGTCACTATGAAAATTCAGTCGTTATGGATTGTCGCAATCACCGTGTGCCTGGCCGCGTGCAGCAAGCAAGAGCCCGCGGAACCCCAGGCGCCGGAGCCCGACCCGGCCGCCGCAGCAGAGGCTGCCGCACCGGCCGCAGAGGCTGACGCCATGTTTGATGCCGCATTTGTGAGCCATATGCACGAGCATGCGGAGAAACTCGACGACCTGATGTTTGCGCTGGCCGATGGGGACCTCGTCGGGGCCGCAACACCGGCCTACTGGCTGTCACAACACGAGGCCGTGGACGGGGTTCCGGAAGAGTGGCAGAACTACCTGACCGGCATGCGCAATGCGGCCTACGAGGTCGAAACGGCCGACGATCTTGACACCGCGCGCGCCGCGGCCGAGGAGATCTCGGTGCAGTGCCAGGGATGCCATACCGCTGCCGGCGTCATTGTTTCCGAGTAGCGCGCTATTTGAGCTTCACGAGCACGCCCGAGCTGGATTTCTCGGTGCGTACTTCGAGATAGGGCTGTTCTTTGACCATCTCGATCAGCTTCTTGAAGCCGTAGTTCCTGGCATCGAAGGACGGGTTGTTCTTTACGAGCATTGAGCCCACCGTCCCCAGGTTGGCCCAGCCGTTGTCCTGGGCCGCGGCATCAACGGCTTTACGAAGCATTTTCTCCGGTGACGGAAACCGGGTTTTGCGCTTGCCGCTTGTCGTCTTGGGCGGCTCCAGGATGTCCGTGTAGATAAACTTGTCGCAGGCAGCCACAAATGGTTGCGGCGTCTTGCGTTCGCCGAATCCGTAGACCGCCAGCCCCGCCTCGCGAATACGCGCTGCCAGCGGCGTGAAATCGCTGTCCGACGACACCAGGCAAAAGCCATTCAGCCCCCCCGTATGCAGCAGGTCCATCGCGTCGATGATCAGCGCCGAGTCGGTGGCATTCTTGCCGCTCGTGTAGCTGAACTGCTGCACGGGCTTGATGGCGTGCAGGTGCAGCTGGTCCTTCCACTTTTTCAATTGCGGCGTGGACCAGTCGCCGTACGCGCGCTTCACGCTCGCCGTGCCATAGCGCGAAACCTCTTCCAACAACTCGTGAATAGGCGATGCCTGTGCGTTGTCGGCGTCGATCAGCACCGCTAGATTGTCGTTAGTGGATGAACTCATTACCGGATCCTTTGCCGGGGCATGCGCCCCTGGTTATCGCTTTCTTGTCTGTCAATGTGACTGAACCCGTACTGTATCCTCTGTGTCCATAGATGACACATGAATTATCGGAGGACCGCCAGATGCGCGGGAACGCGTGGCCCGGCACACTGCTGTTGCTTGTCACCTTGTTGCTCGACCCGCACGCGGCCGGCGCCGATGCGGCCGAGACCAGGCTCAACATCCTCGTCTACGGCGCGACCGGCAAGATCGGCACGCATGTCGTTACCGAGGCGCTGGGTCGCGGTCATGCGGTCACGGCCGTGTCGCGCAACCCGGCGCGCATCACGCGCCGTCACGAAAATCTCTCCGCCGTAAAAGGCGACCTGCTCGATACCGCCAGCATCCGGCACCTCGCCACCGGGCAGGACGTCGTCATCATCTCGGTACGCGGCGTCATCGGTGATTCGAAAACGCCCGAGAGCGCGCTGCAGTGGCTTGCCGTCAAGAACGTTGTCGCAACCTTGCGCGAGATGGGCGATGACGCGCCACGCCTGATACATGTCGGCGGCTCCGGCACGCTCGAGGTCCGGCCCGGCGTGATGTACGCAGACAAGCTGCCGCGACTGTTCCTGCCGAAAGATCTCGAACTGGAAATCGAGGGGCAGATTCTTGCGCTCGACTTCCTGCGAACCGTCGACGACGTCAACTGGACCTACGCCACGCCGCCCAAGAACCTGACTAATGGACGGCGCAAGGGAACCTACCGAACCGGTGGCGACCGTATGCTCAAGGACGAGCGCGGCCGGAACCTCATATCGCGGGCCGACTTTGCCATCGCGCTCGTTGACGAGGCCCAAAGCAATGCAAACCGCAAGCAGCGCTTTGCGGTGGCGTACTGAAACGTTTGCGCAAACCGCGCGTTGATTTTCGCGACTGACGCCAAACAGAGACAGCCTGTCTTTTCGTAAAAATAAATAAGAAACAACTACCTAAGTAGACATCCTAGATATCGCTGCAAGTTGCCAGTTTCCGATTAGACAGATCTTTAGAGGCGGCGTTAGGATGCGCGCCTCGCGGTGCCAAGGCACCGCCGAACGCACAAACTTGGGCAATAAATCGGAGAAAGAACAATGAACAAGACACTACTCGTTATTGCGGTGCTGCTACTGCTGCAAGGCACCGCCGCGGCACAGTCGAGTCAGCGGCCGACTACGGCAGACCTCGACTATACGTATGCCGAGCTGCGCTTCGTCGATGTCGACACCAACGGCGGCGACGGCTTCAAGCTGGGCGGGTCGTTCGACCTGAACGGGCCGTGGATCCTGCTTGGCTCGATCACCGACCTCGACTTCAACAACAATGTCGATGCGAGCATTCTTCAAATCGGTGGCGGCTATGTCTGGGGCTACAACACGAACTTCGACCTGATCGCCACCCTGCAACTCGTGCGCACCGACGTCGATAGCCTGGGCGGCAGTGCCGACGACACGGGACTTGCACTTTCCGCCGGTACCCGCGGCTGGCTGGCGCCGCAGTTCGAGATTCGTGCGTCAGTGAATCACGTCAACCTCGACAACAGCGATACCTTCCTTGAGATCGCAGGCGACTATCACTTCACCGACCAGGTCGCCGCCGGTTTGAGCGTGGAATTTGCCGGCGATACGGATATTTTTACCGTCGGCGCCCGCTGGTTCTTTAACTAGCCGGGCAATTCGCATCCGGGAACCACGGGTTCGACCATTATGTTGCATACCCGTGGATTCCCTTACCCCGATGTGAAACGCTGCAACTGAAGATGAAAAAGGCACGGCGTTCGAAAGAACGCTTCGCAAAACCACCGGTCTACGGTTCTTAACTAAGACAGCGGAGTTACCATCATGAGCTTCATGCTTGGCATTACGCCCTGGCCAGTTGCGTCGGCATTACTTTGGATCATCCTGATCGTCGCCGCGCTCTATCTCATACGCAGTACCGCACATAAGACTATTCAGGCCGCGGCGCAAGGTTTGCACCGCAGCTTTCGCATGGCGTCAAAAGCCGTGTCGCGGTCTGAAACCAATCTCGCCGCCCGCAATCGCGACGTCCTGCTCGCGGCCGGGCGGGAAGCGAAGGAACGCATCATCGAGCGCGAGTTCGATCGCATCAACGAGACCGTCCGCAAGGACCTGGCCAATTACTCGGGCCTGCATCGCTCGCTGAGTGAGTCCATCGGGCGCATCGAGAAGGATCACCAGGAAGCCGTCGACGTGCCGCCCGACCCGCCCGGCTGGGTCAAGGCCGTTAAAGCCGTTGCGGACATGGACGCCAAGGACGGGCGCGCTCACATCGGCAGCATCCTGAGCGACATTCACAAGTCGTTGATCAAGGCGCACAAGGAAGCCATGGCCGCGTACCACGAGGCCAGCGCGAAGCGTCATAAACTGCTGCGGCACATGCGTCCCGACTGGCGCAAGATCCAGCAGACGCTGGGCGCTGTCGGCAAAAACGTCGACAGTCTCCTGAGTCGCTCCGTCACGATCGACCGGCACATGCAGGAATACGAGGATATCGTTCGCGGTCACGACCGCGCGACGTCGGTGCTGTCATCGTCATCGCTCGTTAACTTCTTCGTCTCGGCATTCGTGCTGTGCATCGCGATCGGCGGCGCCACGATCAATTTCTCGCTGATCGCAAGGCCCATGGCCGAGATGGTCGGCGGCACCAGCCTGATCGGGGACTTTCGCACGGCGGACATCGCGGCACTCGTCATCATCCTCGTCGAAATTTCGATGGGCCTGTTCCTCATGGAGTCGTTGCGCATTACCCGCCTGTTCCCGGTCATCGGCGCCCTGCCCGACAAGACGCGCGTGCGTATGATCTACATCACGTTCACGATCCTGTTCCTGTTGGCCAGCGTCGAGGCGGGCCTCGCCTACATGCGCGAGGTCCTGTTGCAGGACGAACTCGCGACAAGCGCCCTGCTGCGCGGTGAAGCCGCTGCCGCGGTTACAGCAACGGGCGAATTCATGTGGATCACGACGGCGGCACAGATGGGCATGGGCTTCATACTGCCGTTTGCACTCGTGTTCGTGGCCATTCCGCTCGAGACCTTCGTGCATTCGCTAAGGACCGTACTCGGGCTAATCGGGATTTTCTTCCTGCGCGTTGTGGCGCTGGTTCTGCGCGTGCTGGCGAACATCTTCCTCTACCTTGGCGTACTACTGAAGCAGATGTACGACCTGCCACTGTTCGTGCCGCTCTGGATCGAGGAACGCATGAGCCACACCGGGGACGGTCCCGCACCCGACCAGGACCTCAAGGGAGCGCGACTATGAAACGCATCATGATTCTTGCACTTTGCGCACTCCTTGCCGCGTGCAGCAGTGATACGGCGCCGCGTAACACCGGTGTCTACATGCTGCTCGATACCTCGGGCACCTACAACGAGGAACTCGTCAAGGCCGAACAGATCATTCGTTTTACGCTCTCGAGACTCGACGCGTCAGATTCGTTTGCCGTCGCTCGTATCGACACGGGCAGCTTCAGTGAACGAGACATCATTGCCAAGGCATCGTTCGATGACCGGCCGAGCGCCATCAATCGGCAGAAGCGCCTGTTCGCCGAGCAGGTGGGTGAATTCGTGGAGAATGCCGAGCCGGCACCGTACACCGACATTACCGGCGGCCTGTTGCAGGCCGTCGAGTTCCTGAACGAGAAAGGAACGGGCAACAAGACCATCCTGATTTTCTCAGACCTCAAAGAGGACCTTGAGAAAGGCTACGTGCGCGACATCGAGGTACCGCTTGAAGGCTTTGAGGTCATTGCACTCAATGTCACCAAGCTGCGCTCGGATAACGTCGACCCGCGCGAGTACCTCGGCCGGCTCGAGGAATGGCAGGGCCGCGTCGAGAAGACCGGCGGCAAGTGGCGCGTGATCAACGACCTGGATGGGCTGGAGGGCTTGCTCTAGAAGTCACGTGCTCTCGGCCTCGGCGCGCCGCGCCTCCAGCTCCTGGTTGCGTTTGACTGCCATGGCCTCGGCGATGGCGATTTCCTCCTGGCGCTTAATTTCGAGATTCACGATGCCGATCCACTGAGTCGCAACATTGCTCGAACGCGGCGTGCCGGCAGCCCTGCGAAACGCGCGCAACGCGTCGCCATAGTCGTGTGCGTTGTACAGGCACATGCCCAGCGTCAACTCGGCATGATCAGGATTCTTGAGACCGCCCTTTTCGATTCCCGCTCTTGCAGCGGTAACGCACTTGTTGTCTTCCCGGAGATTCAAAAACGCGTTGGCCAGGCGAACATAGAGAATGCCGTCATCCTCCATGCGGGCCGCCGTGCTCAGGGGCTCAACCGAGCGTTCGTCCTCTCGTGCCAGGGTCCAGGCTTGTGACAGGAGCCTGTAGTTCCTGGCGCTCTTCTCGACCCGGCCGCGCTCCATCTCGGCCTCGAGCAGCCTGGCCGCTTTGACGGGCACCTCGTGTTGCATGTAGAGCTGCGCCATTGTGACCAGCTCGGATTCGGATTCGAGGTGCCCCTGGATATATAGGGCCTCGTATGACGAAAAGAATTTCACCTCGTCGCCAAGCTCCCGGTGCGCGTTGGCCAGGTACAGCCAGTAGCGTTTCTTGGGCCAGGTTTCGAGCAAGATTTCGTTGATGTCACGTATCTTCGCGTAGTTCTCCTGCTGGTAGTAGGCAAAGCTCAACAGCGCATACCAGTCTTCCTTAGTCTCTGTGTCGCGCTCGTCGGCGACGGCCAATGCCATCTCGATCGGCTCGATCATTTCCGCATAGCGGCCAAGCTGGTAGAGGGTTTGCGCATAGAACGTGTACGCATCCGGCGCGGGATTCAGCTCCAGGTCGAACCATTCGCTGAGGCGCGACAGCGACTCGTCGTAGCGTTCTTCCATCGCCTGCAATTGCGCCACGGTGTACAGCGTGCTCTTGCGCATCGATTCCTCGATGCTCGGGATACTCAGGACCTTTTCGAAAGCGCCGATGGCCGCGTTGGTATCGCCTGCGCTGTGGTAGGAATAGCCGAGGTACTGGTACAGGTTTGCCTGTTCGTACTCGGTGTTACCGGTCTTTGCCACCTGGTTCGTAAGAACGTCGATGGCGTCGGCAAACTTTTCCTCGTCGATGAGGACTCGCGACTTTTCGATGACTTCGTAAACGGAGCGGCTGACGGCCTGTGCCTGTCGCGTGGCCTGTGGCTGCGCTTCTTCGTTATTGGATTCTTGTGCGGTACCCGGACCGGCCGTTGCCATGAGCAACAGCGCGGCGAGTCCGGCGATTGTCCGTCTCTGGATTGTCATATCGGTGCATTCTCAGACGTCTCCCGCGCTTTTGAATGCTCGAGTCATTCCCCTTCAAATGTCTCGAACGCGAATATGATGCCTAGAACTATACAGTACCTTGTAGTTCTAGGCAAAGAAGAGGCCCCCGCCTGTCATAAACCGCATGCCGCAGCGGTCCTCTGCACTATGCGAATCAAACTCTTTGTCACAATACTCATCCTGTCATTTGCCAACGCCGTGGCGGCCGACGAGCCGCGCATCGCGCCCGACTGGACGCTGCAGTCCGTTGGTGGAGAAACCATTACGCTGAGCAAGGTCGCGGCCGAGCAGCCCGTCATCGTCGTGTTCTGGGCCACATGGTGTCCCTACTGCAAGGCGCTGATGCCGCACGTCCAGAGTGTCCGCCTCGAATACGGCGACCAGGTCAGGATCCTGGCCGTGCACTTTCGTGACGACAACGGCGACCCTGTCGAATACATGGAGAACGCGGCTTACGACTTCACGGTCCTGCCCGATGGCGACGAGGTGGCAAAGCTCAATGACATCTGGGGAACGCCGGGCGTGCTGATTGTCGATCGCGACATGCACATCCGTTTCGACCAGTACGCACTCCCGCCTTACGACCTGCCAGCGACCGGGAAGTCGCCCTCGCACGGCAAGAAGGCGGCGTACAAGGCGCCCTACTGGGCCGCGGAATTGCGTAAGGCGCTCGATGTCGTGCTGGAGGAAACAAAGTAACGACGTTAATGCGTTATGATTGCCGACAGATCGCGTGACAGGCGCCCCGTAACCGGCAAATCCGACCAGGAATAAACAATGCCCGAACTTGATATCGAGTGGGCCCAGACTTGGTACAACCTCTGGCACCTCGCACTCGCCTACCTGTTCGCCCTGCCCGTTGCGCTGGACCGCGAGGCTTCCAGCCGCAGCGCCGGCCTGCGCACGTTTCCGCTCGTTGCCATCGCGGCCTGCGGCTACACGCTTGTGGGGTTCTCTATTCTCGGCACGACCGATGCCGAGGCGCGCGTCCTGCAGGGCGTTATTACGGGTATCGGCTTCATCGGCGGCGGCGCGATTCTGAAAAGCCGCGGCAGCGTTACAGGAACGGCAACTGCGGCCAGTATCTGGACGACCGGTCTGATCGGCATCGCCGTCGCAGCCGATCGCTTCGAGATCGCGCTGATCCTGTCGATTATGACATTTGCCACGTTGCGGCTAGGCCGGCAAATTAAAGAAAAGTTGCCGGAGTCCGACTAAAGGACTGATGTGCCAGGCCAACCAACCGGATCTCTATGACTGACAAGCGAAAAAGCGTTTCACTGGTCCTCGGCAGCGGCGGCGCGCGCGGGCACGCGCACATCGGTGTTATCCGTGCGCTGGAAGAAATGGGGTATGACGTCCGCAATATTTCCGGCTGCTCGATGGGCTCGGTCATAGGCGGCATTTATGCCGCTGACAAGCTCGATACGTACACTGACTGGGCGTTCCAGCTGGCCAAGGGCGACGTCGTCAAACTGCTGGACTTCTCTTTCTCGCTACGCTCGATCTTCAAGGGCGAACGGATCATCGAGGTACTCAGGGAGCTCGTCGGCGACCGCAAGATCGAGGACCTCGACAAGCGCTTCACAGCGGTTGCCACCTCGCTCGATGAGCAGCGCGAAGTGTGGCTGAACTCCGGATCACTGTTTACGGCCATCAAAGCGTCGACAGCCGTGCCCGGCGTCTTCTCACCCGTCGAACTGGACGAGCGCACGCTGGTGGACGGGGGACTGGTCAATCCCATCCCCATCGCGCCCACACTGAATGATTCAACGGACCTGACCATCGCGGTCAACCTGGCCGGGCTAGGTGAGAAATACGCGCCGGCGGAGGAAGCGGCAAAGTCCGATGAGGAATCCAACAGCTACCGCGAGAAAATCGCCGACTTTCTCAGCGGACTGCGGGAGAAAGACGATTCCGGCGCCCCGGATAACGATCTCGACGCGGCCGACCTGCTGGTCAGGTCCATCGACGTCATGCAGGGCGCTATCGCACGCCTCAAACTCGCCGCTTACGCGCCGGACAAGACGGTGGAAATCCCCCGCGACGCGTGCAGCTTTTTCGAGTTCCACCGCGCGGAAGAGATGGCCGATCTCGGCTACAAGAAGGCTCGCGAGGCACTCGCGGACTAAAGCGATACTTCCGGCTGACGGCGCAGGACTACGAGGTGCTGGCAGCGAACCAGCGCTTCATGAAGCGACGCCCTTTCGGCGTGAGAAACACCCGCTTGACGCGCAGGTTCAGCGGATCCGCGCGCAGCTCAAGCAAGCCCGGTCCGGGGAGCTTTTTGGTCGTCAGGGATGAGAGATCCGCGATATTGCGCGACAGCGCGGTAACCGATGTCGAATCAAGGAAGTTCAGCAGTTCGCGCTGACTCAGTCCCTCGTGGAAGAACACGCCGATAAGAATAAGAAGGCGTTGCGCGGTAATGTCGGCGCTGAGGCTAGAACGGGCAAAACGCAGCGCTTTCTCGAGCTGCTGCATTTCGGCAGTCACTGCCTCCACGCGGGGTGATGCTTTCCTGCTCATGCGGCCATGTTAACGAAAAAAGCCAGCCCGAAGGCTGGCTTTTCTGCTTTCACTGTAACGAGCATGGTTGCGACCGGCAGCGAAACTTAGTGGAACTTCGCCTTGGCGGCGTTCTTCGCAATCGCCAGGCGTTCCCAGGCCTCCGTGAGGCCCGCCCGGATTTCGTCGACGGCGTCACTGCTCGAGTCTTTCAGATTGTCGAGTTTCTTTCCGACCGCCTCACTCTTTTCCGTTAGCGTCGTCAGGTAGTCGTCGAGCTTTGACTCCTGCTCGAGTTTCTTCTGCTCCGCCTCCACTTGCAGTGAATCGAGTTCGGCTTTGAGATGCGCCAGTTCGGCGCGAATTTCCTGTTCATACAGTTCTGTTCGAGTCATGGCTTCCTCATGTTTATGATTCGTGAAAATTGAAATGCCGTTCTTTGCAGGCTCGGCGCGGGCGTCAGGCGGCCTTTCTGACGTTGACATTGCTCAGGTTTGCGGCCGCAAACTTCCAGTTGACCAGCTTGTCGAGAAACGTCTCGACGTAGCGTGCGCGCTCATTCCGGTAGTCGATGTAGTAAGCATGCTCCCAGACATCCAGCGTCAACACAGGCAGCATGTGCGTGCCGAGCGGCGCGTCCGCGTTGACCGTTGTCATGATGCGCAGCCGGGGGCCGTCGAGTACGAGCCAGACCCAGCCGCTGCCGAAGTGCGACAACGCGGCTTCCCTGAATCGGTCCCTGAACGTCTGTAGGTCACCAAAACTTTCTTCGATGAGGTCCTTGATACGGCCTTCGGGCACGCTGCCGCCGTTCGGCGACATGCTCTCCCACAGGAACGCGTGGTTCCAAGCCTGCAGGGCGTTATTGAGGATGTCGATATCGGCATTCTCGCGAGCCCTGGTCACCATGTCTTCGAGCGACAATCCCGCGTATGGCGTGCCCTCGACGAGCTTGATCAGCTTGTCGACATAGCCACGATGATGCTTGTCATAGTGGTACCTGAGCGTCTCAGCCGATACGTACGGCTCGAGCGCATCGTAATCGTACGGTAGAGTGGATTGCGTGATAGTCATCATTAAACCTCCTTCAATTTGATAGTAATGCTATCACAATGATTGCGATCTCGCAACTATTGCGAAACAGTCGTTCACAGCTAAAACCATACGAAGCAAAATCCGTCGTAAAAAGGCCGCTTGGTGCGCGTCGCCTAAACGCGAACAGCGAAGCTATGCATGAAATTCCTGAGCGTCTCGGGGTCTCCGGCCTGCAGGTAGCCGCTCGGCTCGCCCGGACCCGTAAACAGGTTCTTGATCGTTGTCGCGACGCAAACATCGGGTTCTTCGGCCTCGCCAAGCCCGATCGTGACCACGCCATCCGCGATCGCCATCCAGCCACTGAATTCGTGGTCCGTGAACTGCACGGTCACACCCTCGCCCGCCATGCGATCGGGTTGAAACAGGGCCTTGAGCGCCAGCAGGTCCCAATCATCGTGGTGATGGTCGCCGGGCTGGTTATCCGGCCCGTAGACCAGGCCCCAGCGAATCAGGGCCAGCAGCGCGGGTTCGATGGCGCGCCCGCGTGCCGTCAGCGCGTAGCGGTGTTTGCCGGAGGCCGGCGTCCCGTGCTCGACGAGCCCGGCGCCCTCGAGTTCCTTGAGCCGCGACGACAGAAGGTTGGCACCGATGCCTTTCAGAGACGCCTGTAACTCGTTGAACCGCCGGGGGGCGATGAGCAAATCGCGAATCAGCAGCTGGGTCCAGCGATCGCCAATCACATCGTTGGCTCGAGCCAGGGCACAATTTTGTCGGTAGCTGCGTCGACTCATACTTGACGAGTCTAACAAAAGACTATATGTTTTTATAGTGCTATATGTTTTTAAAGCTATCGGACCCAAAGTGAGCAGGAAAATGACCCCAGACAAAACGCTCTTACACCGCGCCCTGGCCTGGAACGCCGGCTTTTCGGGCCTCTCGGCCATCGTGATGACGGCCGGCGCCACCTGGCTGGCGCCGCAGCTCGGGTTGTCCGGCCCGCTCCCTATCTACGTCGTAGCCGGCGGCCTGGCGGTGTTCGCACTGCAGCTCGGCAATATCGTGCGCACCCGCAACTACCGGCGCTGGGAGATCTCGAGCATCATCGCCGGCGACCTCGCCTGGGTAGCGGGCAGCGTGATTCTCGTCGCAATGTACTTCGAACGGCTCACCGTCACCGGCCTGTTTATCGTCGATGCCGTGGCGTTGATCGTGCTGATCTTCGCGATTCAGCAGCTCCGGGGACTGCGGCTGCTGTGCACCTGACGGCCTTCGGCCTTCCACGATTTCCCTGCACGCCGGGGAGTGGTAGGAAGACCCCGGAGGTGCGTTATGAACAAGCAACGAAAGATTCTTGCGATCAACGGGTCCTACCGGGCCGGTGGCGTCACTGACCAGGCGGTCAGCGGCATACTCGACAACCTCAAGGCCCTCGACGTCGACGTGGAGCACATCAAGCTGCGCGACTACCCTGTCGAGTTCTGCATGAACTGCAGGGAATGCATGCAACAACCCGGGGACAGCCCTGGCCGCTGTGTCCTCAACGACGGCATGGCAGACCTTGTGCAGAAGATCGAAAACGCTGACGGTTATGTCCTGGCGGCACCCACTAATTTCTCGTCAGTGACCGCGCTGTTCAAGCGTTTCTCCGAGCGGCTTGCTGTGTACGGCTACTGGCCTTGGGGTAAACCCGCGCCGCAATTTCGCAAGGACAAAATGCCGAAGAAACCCGCCATTATTATCTCGTCCTGCGCCGCGCCCGGTGTCCTTGGCAAGCTCACCTATGGAACCAACAGGAATCTCAAGATTGCTGCGAAGACCATTGGCGGCAGAGTCGTCGGGTCGATGGTGACGGGCCTGATGTCACAAGAGCGCGCTCAGCAATTACCGCCGCAGGCGCAACGCCGGATCAAAGCGCTGGCACCGAGGTTGCTGCCGAGCCACTAGTCGTCGCCGGACACGTGCAGCTTGCGCATGCGGGCGGTCTTCTTGAACTGGTGCGCTTTCATGCGCCGCAGGATGTTGTCGAGCGTGCGAATCGCCGCGAGTATGTGCGGCCCCTTGTTCAGCATCACGCAATCGGCGCGCTGTGACATGGCTGCATCCGTAATTTCGGCGCGCGACGGGAGTCCGCGTTTCGCCTCCTGCTCCAGTACCTGTGTCGCCCAGATGACCGGCACACGCGCCGCTTCGCACATCCAGAGTATTTCTTCCTGCAGCTCGGCCAGCCGCTCCCACCCGCACTCGACCGCGAGATCACCGCGCGCAATCATGACCGCAATCGGGTAGCGCCGCATGGCGCTGAGAATCAGCTGCGGCAGGTTTTTGAAGCCGCGCTTCGTCTCGATCTTGACGATCACGCCGAGCTCGCTCGCGCCCAGGCTGTCCAGTTCGTTCACGATTTCGTCGATGTCAGCCGTGTCCCGCACAAATGAGAGGCTGACCGCATCGGCGTTCCGGGCAATAAAGGGAAGATGCTGCCGGTCGGCGGACGTCAGCCCGGCAATGGGAATGTCACTTTTAGGGAAGTTGATGCCCTTGTTGCTGCGCAACGGACTACCTGCGGGCTTCGCTTTGGTGATCTCGATTTCCGCCTGCTCGTGGTCTGCCGAGATCACGACACCGGAGATCTTGCCGTCGTTGAGCGACACGGGCTCACCGGGCACGAGGTACTGAAACACCTCGGGCTGCTGGCATGCGATCTTCGCGCATTCGATGATGGCGCCGTCGGGTGCCTCGCTTGCCGGCGTTCCCGGGGCGCCGTCGCCCGTCAGGCGCAGCGTATCGCCAACACGCAGCCGCAGCGGACGCTCAATGGCCGGCAACTCGCCGATACGGTAGTCGATTTTCTCCCCGGCCATCGACCGGATCAGCCGTAACCTGGAGCCTGTCTGGATATAGGCCCCTTTGTGCGCCTCGAGCACAAGGCCTTTCTCGTCTTTTTCGACGACCATTAGCCGGCGTTTCTTGCCGCGCGTGTCCCGGTAGCGAATTTCATCGCCAACCTGTGCCAGTTCGATGCATTCGTGCGGTACGGGTATGCACGCGGATTTCGTACCGCGCTGTACAAAATCCTCCGGGACCAGCCGCACGCGGCGCGGTGCAATGATCCGGCCCATCGGGCCGCGGCGAGGCTTGATATGAAGCACTTTGGGCCCGGGCTCGAGCGGCCCGGTACGCAGTTTCGGACCGCCCAGGTCCATGTTGATCCGGCACTCCGTGTTCGATTCTTTCGCAGCTTTCCGCAGGTTATCGACAATGCGCTGCCAGGTGGCCTCGTCATCCATCGCGCAGTTGATACGTGCCACGTTCATACCGGCCGCAAGCATCTCGGCAACCAGTTCCTTCTGGTCACCGGCCTCGGTCGGCATGGTGACCATGATGCTGGCGTCGCGTCCCGGTGGACCGGCACCCAGCAGCGCTTCCTTGTGCCGGCGCGCCACGGCATTGTCCAGGGCGAGTTCCTCCTGCGTGTCTGGCACGAATGGCGTGGCCTCACCGCGCAGCGCGCCGAGCGCCGTGGAAACCACCCTGAGCGAACCGAGAACGTTGCGCTCGGAGCGCCCAAGTGACGACAGGCCGAGACTGGTTAGCGTTTCCTGGAGGTCGCGTAAATCGGACTGGCGCAGTGCCAGGTAGTGCACGAGATTGCGCGCGCTTTCTCTGAATTGTGGATGCACTGCCGCGAGTTCATCCGCATGGATCGACTCAAACTCAATAGCCCGGTCGTAGATGCGCTTGAGTTCTGTGCTTGCCCGCTCCATGTCGGCACGGTTGGTCATGGCAAACCTCCCGCCTAATTGTGGTCAAGAGCCCGCTGAGAATCTAATGGCAAAAGTACCTATGCAGGCGATTGTTAGTCGTCGAACTCACCATTGTCATACTTCTTCAGGAATGACTTGATAAAGCGGCGCACCTCGCGTGCCGCCGACGTGTCGAGATCCTGGCATGCCTCAATGAAGCGATCACGCGACTCCTTGTTGAGTCTCAGGACGAGCTGCGCGTTTTTCTTCTTCTTTTCTTTCTTCTCTGCCACGGTAAACGACCCATCCCTGAAACGACGACGCGCAGGTGAGAGTGTATATACATATGCTCGCCATCGTCTACTCGGGACGGCCGCGGTTCACCGCACGAGCCACGCCCGAATCCAGAGCCCCAGCTGCGTGCTGTAGCCGATATCGCGCCGGATAACGCGGTGCTGGTCATCGAGGACGTAGTACGACGGGAAGGCCTGAATTTGCCAGTTCCGCGCGACATTGGCATCGCCCAGCACCACGGTGACGTTGAGTTCGTGGCGGCCGACATACTCGCGAACTTCGTCTGCGGTCTCCCAGTCGAGAGCGACGGCCACAATCTCGATATCCTCCGCATCCCGCCAGCGACGCAGCCGGTTCAGGTTGCCGGCGCTCGCCGCACAGATCCTGCACCAGGGCGCGAAGAAATAGACCATGGCCGGCCGCGAGCTCGCGTCTGCCAGGTCATACGGCTGGCCCGCAAGAGTCAGGCCGCGCAGTTCGGGCGCGAACTGCCCGTCGGTCGCGAGCATGTTGCGTGACTGAAAAGCGAGGACACCAAAAAATACGAGCGCGATCAGCCCGGCATTCAGCAGGAACGAGCGCAGTTTACGGATGGTCTGTTTCGATCTTGTCATTCACTCGCGCGCCGCCTGGCACGATACGTGGTGGTCATGATTCGGGAATGGTTCCTGTTGTTCCGCGCACTATAGCAGTGCAGACTTATGCCCATGAAAGAAAACAATCAATGGAAAATTATCGCGGGTATGGTCGTGGCCCTCGGGCTGGTTGCCCTGGTCGTCATGTTCCTGCCAGACAGGGAAACATCGCCGTCAGCCACGTCCGGGAACGACGCGCGCAGCGCCGCCCTGGCGAGCGAGCATTCACCCACTATCGGGAGTGCGGACGCCAAAGTGCATATGGTCGAGTTTCTCGATCCCGCCTGCGGCACCTGCGCGCTCTTTTACCCCATGGTCAAGGAATGGCTGGCGCAGGCCGACGGTGAACTCCGCCTGTCGATTCGTCACCTGGCGTTCCACGAGGGTGCCGAGTACGCCGTAAGAGTCCTGGAAGCGAGCCGCAACCAGGACAAGTACTGGGAGACGCTCGAAGCGCTGCTCGGATCGCAGCGCCAGTGGGTCAACAACCACGTCGTGCAGCCGGACCAGGTCGCCCCGGCCATCGCCGGCATCGGCCTGGACATGGACCAGCTGATGGCCGACATGAATTCGGCCGAAGTCACGCGGCGCATCGAGCAGGACAAGGCAGACGCGATCCTGCTCAAGGTCGCGGCGACACCCGAGTACTACATCAACGGACGACCCCTGCCCAGCTTTGGTGCACAGGAACTGCTGGACCTCGTGCGTGAAGAATTGGCGAAGTAGCCGAGGCTGCGAAACACCGCAAATCACGCCATAATCCGCCCATGTCCTCTTTCGTATCAGAACTGAGACGAAGAAGCGTGCTGCGCGTCGCTGCGACGTACGCGCTCGTTGCCTGGATCGTTATCGAAGCGGGCTCGGTATTGCTGCCGACGTTCGGTGCGCCGGAGTGGTTCTTCAAGGTCTACGTCATTATCGTTGCCGCCGGTTTTGCTGCCGCCGTGATCTTCGCCTGGATATTCGAAATCACGCCGGACGGCGTCAAACTCGATCGCCATGTGGAACGTTCCCGCGAGGCGCCCGCCGCCGGCCGCGGAAGAAATACCGCCATCATCGCGCTGCTGGTGCTTGCCCTGGGTATCTCGATTACGTTCAATATTACCGGCATGCGCGGCAGCGCCATCGATATTGCTGATGAGCCGGTCGTGGTGCATGACTCTATTGCCGTACTGCCGTTCACAAGCCGCAGCAGTATCGAGGAAAACCAGTTCTTTGCCGACGGCATTCACGACGACATCCTGACGCGCCTCGCCGAAATCGACTCGCTGCGCGTCATCTCCAGAACCTCGGTCAACCAGTACCGGGACACGAAACGCAACCTGCGCAAGATTGCCGCAGAGCTCGGCGTGACGACCGTGGTAGAAGGCGCGGTCCAGCGCTCCGGCGACCAGGTACGCATCACGGTGCAGCTGATCGATGCGGCGACCGACGAACACATCTGGGCGCGATCCTATGACGACGAGCTGACCATCGAAAACCTGTTCGAGGTGCAGTCGGAAATTGCCGCACAGATTGCATCGTCACTGCGTGCTGTACTGACGCCGGAACAGGAACTCCGGCTCGCTGCAATCCCCACCGGCAACATCGACGCCTACACCGCGTACGTGGCCGGCCGGGAGGATTTGTTACGGCGCGAATACGAGTCGCTGGTCAGCGCGCGCGAGCAGTTCGCGTACGCCATCGAGCTCGACCCCGATTACGCGCAGGCACATGCCTCGCTGGCCGAGACGATCCTGATTACGCTTGCGAATCACCAGTCCATCGTCCGGGAAGAAGCGTTCGGTCTTGCCAGCGAGCATATTGAAAAAGCGCTGCACCTCGACCCGGAACTGGCCCAGGCACACGCCACCAATGGGCTTATGAAGATGATGCAATGGGAGGTTACGCGCGACGGTCCGGGCAACCTGGAGGCAGCGGCCGCGTTCGATCGGTCGCTCGCCCTCAATCCGAATACCGCCGATGCCTACGTCTGGTACTCATCGCTGCGGCGGGCCGAGGGCAGGATCCCGGAGGCGATCGAACTGCTCACCCAGGCCCTGGTGATCGATCCGCTCAGCCGCATCCCCTACGTCAACCTGCCCCAACTGCTTGCGATGGAAGGGCAAACGGATCGCACCACGGAGTCGCTGCTGCAGGCCATCAAGCTCTTCCCGGACTGGGGCACGCCCTACACCTACCTGAGCAATCACATGCTGGGACTCGGACGGCTCGACGAGGCCGTGGCCTGGGGTCTCGAGGCGGCCCGTATCAGTAAGGACCCAATGACAGGCGGGCCGCTTCTGGGTGTCTACCGGGAATTTGGCGACGGCGAATCGATTGCCGAGTTCATCCATGCCTTCCCGAGCGATCATCCGCTGTACGGCGCCGGCAAGGGCTACTGGCAGTTTGGGCAAAAGGACTACGAAGGGGCGCTCGCGTCATTCACGGCGTTCCGGAGTGATGCCGAGTTCCCGGTGCCGTTCCTGATACCGCTGCTGGCATCGGCGGCGATCATGGCCGGGGACTTCGAACTCGCTCATGAAACGCTGGTGCGAGGAAGCCCCATGCTGGTCAGCGATGCCGAAAAACAGGTCGACCGGCAGAACGTAGCCGCCGCGGTGTTGCTTGCGCATGTCGAGCAGCAGCGTAACCGGCCGGATACAGCCAGGCGCCTGCTCGAGCAGGCCGCACCGATCGTGCGTCGACTTCCACGACTCGGTATGGGCGGTCACGGTATCCGGGATGTGCAGATTCTCGCCATGCAGGGTCGTGAGAACGCAGCCATCGAGGCGCTGGCCGAGGCGGTCGACGAAGGTTACGTCAGCAGTGTCTCATTCGACTTGTGGGCGTTCGAAGATGATCCGATAATTGCATCCATCAAGGACCACCCGCGCTATGACAGCTTGCGCGAGCAGATGTACGAGAAGATCGAAGTCATGCGACTCGAAGTGGAGAAGGCACGCGCCGCTAACGACTGGTCCGCGCTGCTCGCGAGGGCCGGCACTCAATAAAGAACACCTCATGTTGCAAAGAGCCAAACGACAGATCCTGGCCTCGGCGCTGCTTTGCTTCGCGCTGCTAACGCCAACGCTTGCCCAAGACGACCCGTATCCGGGTCTCGCGCCGCTGTTCGCCGGTGATTCAGTCCTCGAAATTACGATTGATGCGCCGCTGACCGCGCTGATGGATGTCCGCCCGGACAAGGCCTATCTCGACGGCTCGTTTACGTTTACCGATGTTGACGGCACACAGCGCAAGGTCGGGCTCAAACTCCGCACCCGCGGCAATTACCGCCGCGCCAAGGAGCACTGCGATTTTGCGCCGATACGGCTGAATTTCGCTAAGAGCGAGGTGGCCGGCACCCTGTTCGAAGGCCAGGACAAGCTCAAGCTCGTCACGCATTGCCAGAACAACGAGCCGGACTACGAAAACCTCTTGATGCGCGAATACCTTGCCTACCGCATGCTGCACGCACTCACACCCAAGAGCTTTGCGGTCCGCCTGATGAGGATCAGCTACCTCAACACCGAAAACAGGAAAACGCGCAGGCGCTACGGTTTCGTCATCGAAGACGAAGACGCGGTTGCAAAGCGTAATGGCATGAAGATCGCGAACGTCGGGCTGATTACGAGCCAGTACCTGGAACCCGAACACGCGAGCCTGATCCATGTATTCCAGTACATGATCGGCAACACCGAGTACTCGGTCCTGCGCCCGGAACCCGACAAGGACTGCTGCCACAATGCCGACCTCATGGCACCAAAAGGGCAGAGCCTGTACACGCCGCTCGCCTATGATTTCGACTTCTCGGGCCTGGTGAATGCGCCCTATGCGGAACCGAATCCGCGCTACAAGCTGCCCAACGTCCGCACGCGCCTGTTTCGCGGCAGCTGCGAATACGACGAGCAGCTGGAGGCCACACTCCAGTATTTCAAGGAAAACAAAGATGTGCTGTACGCCGTTATCGACGACACCGAGCCTCTTACCCGCCTGACGCGCGCCTCGGCCAGGCGTTACCTCGACAGCTTCTACGAGCGCATCGAAACCCCGGCCGATGTCAAGAAGTGGCTGATCGGGAAGTGTTACAAAACACAATAGCCGGGACGGACGCGGGCCGCATGCCTATTTGTGCTTCAGCACCCGGATCGTTCGCCGTGCCCGAGCGCGCCTGAGGTCTCCGAGGTTCTTCATACGCATCGTGTCGGACGCCTGCACCTCTTCTTCCATTTCCGCGCTCAGTGCCGGAACGTTTTCCACTTTGATCTTGTAGTGCCCGAGCGTGATGATGTCGTTCGAGCGCAGCACCGTCTTTTGCACCATGCGGGAATTCACCGATGTGCCATTGGTGCTGTTCAGGTCGATCAGCATGACCGCGTTGCCATAGACCTTGAGCATCGCATGCACTTTGCTGATGTACGTGTCCTCGATCACGATATCGGCGAGATCGCTGCGGCCAATGACATACTCGTGCTTGGTCAGGTCGTAGCTGGCCAGTGTCCTGCCATCGCGCGTCACGTGCAGGCTCGGTACCTGTTGTGAAGGCGCCTGTCGTGCCAGGCCATCCGCTACCGCAATTGCACAGGAATTTAACGACCCCGGCCAACCGCCCGATACCTCGTGCAGGCGCGCACAGACGTCAAGCGAGAAGGCGTCTTCACCGTCGTTGCGCCCGGCCGCAATCCAGCGCGTGCGCAGGTAGCTGACCGTCTCCTGTTCGGTGAGCGGATTCAGGGAATACAAGGCCGGGTGGCGACGCGCAAGGTGGCGCATCCCGTGGTCGTTGACGAGGCTGAGCAGGCGGTCCTGGCCCGCCAGCAGCAGTCGCAGGCCGAAGCGGTCGCGCGACTCGAGCGCGGCCAGCCAATTCAGAAGCCGCAGGACGCTCGAGGACGCCTTGTCGACATCGTCGATAATCAGTACCGGCGTCTCCCCGGCAAGGGCTTTTTCTGTCAGGAATGCGCTCAGACGCTGCAGCAGGCGCTGGTCATCGTCGAGTGGCGGCACATCGATCCCGAACTGCTCAAGCATGATCTTCACGAGCGATCGGGGCGTCAGCTGTTCACCCTCCACCATGGCCACGGCGCTGTCGCGGGCCAATGCGGCGAACTGCTCCCTGAGCGTAGTGCTCTTGCCGGACCCGCTGGGACCGCGCAGCAGCGCGACGCCGTTGCCGCGCCCCAGGGCCGCCGTGAGAAAGCGCAACGCGTCCTGGTGTGACTGGTACGCGACAATGAGCCCGGGATCGGCGAGGTCGCCGAAAGCCTTGCTGCTCAATGCTGAATCGTATGCCTGCATAGTTCTTATAATTGTAGTCGCCCGTTTATTATTGCGCTTCTGATTGTTTCTGCGGGGGCGAGATTCCATAATACGCTCCCTCAGCCGGTAATAGCGCCGCAAACTGCCGGTTTCCCGTCCCAAATCGCACCCAGGAGTCACCCGTGAGACTGATTTTTACCGTTTTTGCCGTTTTGCTCGCCAATATTGCCTACGCCGGCGAGATCGATGCCAAGGTCGAGGCCGCGCTCACCGCCGAGGGCCGCCCGGAGGCCGATATAGCACGCGACCGCAACCGCATGCCGCTCCAGACGCTCAATTTTTTCGGTCTGCAGGACGACATGCGCGTTCTCGAACTGCTTCCCGGTGGCGGTTGGTACACACGTGTCCTGGCCCCGGTTCTTGCGGATAACGGCGAACTCTACGTTGCGCTGGGTACTCGTCGGGTCCAGGAAAATATTCTGCCGCTTCCCGGCTTTGACAAGGTCAAAGTCCTCGAAACCAGTGACAATGTCCGTCGTCCGGAAGGTGCACGACTCTACGTCATGGACGAGTTCGAGTTCGGTGTCGAGGATCTCGACATGGTGCTGACCTTCCGCAATGTGCACAACTTCGATCACGAGGGCCGCATGCTCATGCACCGGGCGTCTTTCGACGCGCTCAAGAGCGGCGGTGTCTACGGCATCGTCGATCACACGCAGCGTCACATGGAGCGCGACAATCCAGAGAACCGGCGCCGCATCGACCCGGTGCTCGTGATCAAGGAAGCGCAGGCGGCGGGCTTTGAATTCGTGGACTACTCCGACCTGCATTTCCGCGCCGATGACGAACTCGAGTACGAAGTCGGCCGCCGCTCGGTGAGTGGCAACACGGATCGCTTTACGTTCCTGTTCCGAAAGCCCTGAGGCCGGAGCGCGGTATACTCAGACCTATGGCGGGTGGATTTGCAAAAGACGGCGCCGTACAGGACCAGATCGACGCGACGGTTGAGGACGCGGTCAAGCACGCGCGTTCACAGCTGCCGCGCGGCAACAGCCTGACGCATTGCGAAGAATGTGACGCGGCGATACCCGAGGCGCGGCGAGAGGCCGTGCCCGGTGTCCGCCTGTGTGTAAAGTGCCAGTCCGGGCACGACGACGAAGCCAAACTCAGCGGTTCGATCAACCGCCGTGGCTCGAAGGACAGCCAGCTGCGCTAGTTCAGCCGCTCCTTGAGCCGCGCGACCTCGGCCTCCAGTTGCTCTACCCGCTCCACGAGATCGGCGACGCTGGTGCGCGACGATCCCATGCTTGCGGCTGTTCCGGCTTCTGCCACATAGCTCTCGACATCGACCGGCCCCGAAAACAGGTGCATGTACTCGGCGTCCTTGCGACCGGCTGTCCGCGGCAGTTTGACCAGCATCGGCTCGCCGTCGCGTTCGATGAGACCATTCGCCGCGATCACAACCTCTTCGTTGTCAGCGAAGGTGTGCAAGCGGCCGCTGCGTGCGCGCAGTTCGCCCGGTGTTTGCGGTCCACGCAACAGGAGCAGGCACACGATAGCCAGCTGTCCCGCATCGAACTGCTGTTCGCTGTAACGCGTATTGCAGAAGCGTTGCGTGTATTTCTCGGTGCGGCTCTTGAAGTTCTCTTCAGTCCTCACGAGATGCGCGCCTTCCAGCGTGCGTATGGCGCGCTGGACCTCGCCGGGCTGCAGGGACATGACGGGGTTGCGTGAAGACTTCTGGTTACAGGCGTTGACCAACGCATTGAGCGTCAATGGGTATTGGTCAGGCGTGGTGATCGACTTTTCGATCAGGCAACCGACGACTCGGGCCTCGATCGCATCAAGTTGTGGCAGCACTGCGGTTCCTGTCAGGTCGCGGGTGCCTCAAAGTCTACCGTAGCGAGCTCACCTGTGACTATCGTTGCGGGCTTGCCGTCTTCGGGCTCGAAACTGTCACCATCGCAGGTGAACGCCGCTTCATACTCGCCCGCCAGCAGGAAACCGACCGTGTAATGCCACTGCACGGTGCCATCATCCTGGTCCTGAGCCTCAACCAGCGCGGTCGCCACCGGGTCGTCCGGGTCCACGATTTCATCATCAATGCCATTCGGCATGACGCCATCATTGAATACGTAGACAGACGGCTGGCAAGCCTCCGCCTCGGCGAGAGCATTCGCAACCTGCCCGGTCAGCGTGCCAACCTCGTTGTTGTCGACCAGCTTGATCGTCGGGCGCAACTTCACGTCAGGCGCTTGACCGGGCGGCGCCGTGATGGACTTGCCGAGATCGAACTCGGCCGTCAGGCTGACCTGGTCATTGACCGGCACGGTGTAGCCGTTGACCAGTTTCAGGCCCGTGTTCTCACCGCTCGGGACGTACAGGTTATAAACGGAATCGTCATTCATGACGATGTAAGACGCATCGCCATCGCACACATCAGGGTTACCCGTGTCGCCAACGCCACCGTTGCTGCCGCGTACGGCATCGACGCCAAGACGCATCCATGCGTATTGCCCGGCGGGCAGCCGCTCGCTGGTCAGAATCGGCATCGCGTTCGCGCCCTGGAACTTCAGGAGGTCGATCTTTTCGGCTGCCGCCAGCGTGATCAGCGTCGACGGACCTTCGACCGGCTTCAACTCAATATCGGTAAAGGATACGCAAACCTTTTTCGCGTCATGAATCGGCGCATCGCTGATACCCAGAGTCAGGAAGCCGAAGCTCTGCTCAGCGGCGTCGCCACTTCCACTTCCGCCACCGCAGCCGGCCAGTGCGACCAGTGTCATGGTAAGTAAGGTAAACGTGATTCTCTTATTCATGATTTCCATTTCTGTTCTTCCGCGGGCCGGCGAAGATGCTCATCCTTGCGCGCGCGCCGCGCATCCTCGATCGTCATCATCTTCGTCGTGTCGGCCTCTTCGAGACCAAAATCCGACGTCATGGTGAAGCTCGCCGGCAACACGACCTTGATGCGAAAATCGCCGAGCGCAATGATGTCGTTGTTGCGCAGTATCTGGCTCGAGACCTTCTTCGAGTTGACGTAGGAACCGTTGCGGCTCTTCAGGTCAACGAGGAACAGCGAACCCTCTGACTGCACCAGCATGGCGTGTTGCTTGCTGATGTACTGGTTCTCGATAACGATGTCACTGAGGTCCGACCGACCAATGATGGTCCGCATCGCGGCAACGCTTGCTTCCTGTACCACCTCGCCATTGTGCGAAATGATCAGCTGCGGCGGCTCCGGCTCCACGAAATCGTCCAGCACCGGCACGTGCTCCTCTTCGCGGACCTTCTCGAACGTGCTGAAGAGTTCGTTCGACTCCAGTTCGCTGAAGGTCTCTGTCCCCACAGGGAATTCATTTCTCTTTTTCAAGACAGCGTCAGCAATACAATCCAGGTTGCCCGGCCAGCCGCCCGTCGCCATGTGCAGGGACTCCGTAATGTCACGCGAGATCGCACTGTCGGGATTCCGAACGCCGTTCGCTTTGAGTCTTGCGAATAAATAGATGAGCGACTCGCGCGCGGTCAGCGGCTGCATTTCGAACGCACCCGTCAGGCGAATGGATATCGGCAGCATCCTCGGCGAATCGATAACGCGCCGGAAATAGCGATCGCCTACAAGAATAATGCGTATCGCAAAGCGCTTCTGGACCGTCAGCTGTGCCAGCTTGCACAGCACGCCCAGCGCGCTGGGCAGCATATGATTGAAATGCTCGAGAACCAGCACCGGCGCATCGCGCGACTGTGCCTGCTGCACAGCGAACACATTGATCATGTTCAGCAACTCGTCTACTGAACTCAGTTCGAGCTCATAGCCAAATTGCGTAAGCATGGCATTCAGAAACGCCGTCGGTTTGAGATGTGTACCGTCAACGACAGCAACGGCCGCGCGCTCGCGCATCTTCTGCGCGATCTGTTCGATCAGCTCTGACTTACCGGCGACGTCCGGCCCGTGAAGCAGGCCGAGCCCTTTTGAATCCGCAAGCACGCCCTCAAGGAAGCTGAAAGCCTCCTGTTGCGAAGGATACTGTATGAATGCCGAATGGCGTTCGTGTTCCACGTGCTGCCCAAGGTCTGTAGATCGTTCTTATTTGACGGCCTGAGTCGGCTGCCTGCCCGACTACTGTCGCGCAAAACTTCGGCGTCGTAAAGATGTCTCCAAATGGCAACAGGTTGTCAGCGTTTACTGCGATAGACACCGAAATATACGAACGGTTTGTGGGCTTTCTCGCCCACTTCTACCGGGTCGGGGACCTTATGTTTAATCGGCTTGATGCTGCGCAAATACAGGACGATCGCATCGACATCGTCGTCGGTCATTTTTGCGTAGCCCTGCCAGGGCATTGTCACCAGGCGCCGACTGCCGTGCTGGCCTACGCCGGCACGCACCGCGTCCGCGATCTGTGCGTCGCTCCACCTGCCGATTCCGGTTTCCTCGTCGGGCGTGATATTTGGCGGGTAGACAACGCCGGGGTGTTCCGATTGCAGCGGGCTGGTCCACGCGATGCCGGTGTCGGAACCCGCCAGCGGTCGACTCATGTCGGGAACACCATCGAACGCCCCGTTCGTATGGCAGGATCCACAGGCCAGCAGTTCGACGAGGTACGCGCCACGGTCGATCATGTCGCGATCAATGGGTGAATAGCGACCGGCTTCGGGGCCCGGAGCGTCGATTGCCGTCGCACTTTCCAGTTCCTCGTAGTCGTCGAGCGGATCGTAGGCGGCGCCTGACGCGCAGCCGGCAACAACAAAGGCAGAGACCCAGAAAAGTACAAAATTATGCATTGCATCACTCCGACCCGCGCAGCCCCTAGAGTATCCTCAGCCGTCACCAGGAGTAAACTATGGACAATTTGTACCCGCCAGGCCCCGCCCCGGTCGCCCAGGACCTGACTGCCCCGGGCCCGGCCTACAAGCGGCAGGCCAAAGTCGCGCTGCTAAGCCTCCTCTTGTTTATAGCGCTGTATCTCTCGCTGACGGGTTGGTTCGCCTGGACCGCGTACGACTATTTCGTCAATGCGGCAGCCGTTGAGCAAGGCGCCTGGGTCGGCTACGGGTTCGCCGCCGCGGCAGCTTTTCTCACCATTTTCCTCACGAAGGCCCTGTTCTTCGTCAATCGTGGCGGTGAAGTCAACGATATCGAGGTGACGGCGGAGGAGGAACCGCAACTCTTCGAGTTCCTGCATCGGCTCGCCGACGAGGCCGGTGCCCCCCGGCCGCACCGGGTATTCCTGTCCGGCCGCGTCAACGCGGCGGTATTCTACGACCTGACGCTCCTGAACCTGATCTTTCCGTCAAAGAAAAACCTCGAGATCGGCCTGGCCCTCGTCAACGGCCTCAACCTGGGTGAGTTCAAAGCCGTCCTCGCGCACGAGTTCGGGCATTTCCGGCAGGGCTCGATGGCCGTCGGACGCTGGGTGTATGTTGCGCAACAGATCGCGACGCACATTATCTACCAGCGCGATATCCTCGATCGTTTCCTCGTTGGCCTGTCCAGCATCGACATACGCATCGCCTGGATCGGCTGGTTGTTGCGCCTCATCGTCTGGGCGCTGCGCGCTTTACTCGATAGCGCGTTCAGCCTCGTCGTACTCGCACAGCGATCCCTCTCTCGAGAAATGGAATTCCATGCCGATATGGTGTCGGTCTCCCTGACAGGAAGCGACGCGCTCGTACACGCACTGCATCGACTGGGCGCTGCGGACGACGCCTGGGATCGGGCCCTGGGCTTCGCCGGCCAGGAACTCGCCGCCGGTCGCGCCGTCTCGGACATCTTCGTTATCCAGAAGATCGTCACCCAACGCATGAAGGACATTCTTGACGACGAAAACTACGACTGCCCGCCGCCCCTGCCGGAAGGCGACCGCGAAAGTCACCGGGTATTCGACGCGGAAGACGCGCAACCACCGAAAATGTGGTCGACGCATCCACCCAATCACGACCGCGAGAACAACGCCAAGAAGCAGTACATCCAGGCGGACATCGATGAGCGCCCTGCCTGGGACGTATTCAAGAATCCGCAGCAGCTGCGCGAACGCATGACCGAACACCTGCTGAGCCAGGGACCCGATGCACCGCAGCTGCAGAAGTCGCCCGTGACCGAGTCCGTGTCGCTCGTGACGCAGCAGTACACCAAGAAGATTTTCGACCGGCGCTACCGCGGCAGTTACATGGGTCGCTCGGTCGTGCGCGAGTTCGCGAGCGCCGACGAAGCCATCGCTCCCGTCGATCCTGCCCTGTCGGTAGAACAGCAGTTCGCCACGCTATATCCCGCGGACCTCTCGGAGCAGTTCGAGCACTGGCGCAACCTCGAACAGGAAAAGGAAACGCTGCGTGCACTGCGCGACGGCCTGCTGGAGCCACCCGACGGAATCATCCGGCATCGTGGCGTCATCCTGAAACGCAAGGAGCTGCCCGAGGCGATCGAGGAAACACGCGCGGAATGCGACGAGGCTCGTCGGCAGCTATGCGAGCACGATCGCAAAGTCCGTGGCGTGCACAACGCGGCCGCGGCGCGTCTGGGCAGTGACTGGCAGGCGTATCACACGGGCCTGGTACGGCTGCTGCACTATGCGGACCACTCATCCGCCAACCTCGCGGACGTCCAGGGCCGCCTTGCCAATCTCTGGGCCGTCGTCACGGCCGATGGCAAGATAAGCAGCGGCGAGGTCAAGCAATTACTGGCCGTCGCAGAGGACCTCTATGCGGTGCTGGCAAGTATCAACACCGCCACGCCCGACCTGCGGTTGTCCAGCGATATTGCCAGGGACCTCGGCGTGGACAGCTGGGGCGCGCTGCTCAAGGAAGACTTCAACCTGCCCGCACCGAGCAAAGACAACCTCGGCGACTGGCTTGGCGCGGCCGAAGGCTGGATGGGCTACTACCAGAATGCGCTGGGTGCGCTCCAGGCCGAGACGCTCGAAGCGCTGCTGGCCGCGGAGGCCAGCATCGAAACTGCAGCAACGGGCGGAACGAATCCGGGGCCGGCACCCTCCGCGGCCGGCGTTCCCGCGCAATATCCAGTCCTGCTGCCCAACACCGAGCGTAAGTTGCAGCGACGCCTCGGTCTCTGGGACCGTTTCCAGACGGCGACCGGATTCTTCCCTGCCCTCGCGCGGTTTGGCGTAGCGACGACCATCGTCGGCGGCCTGCTGGGTGCCGGCATGTACACATCGAGCGGCGCAGACATCACCGTCTATAACGGTCTCGCCACGGCGGTCACGGTCACTGCACTCGATGAATCGGTTGCGGTCGCGCCGCTGAGCTCGGCCGAGTTGTCTGTCAACACCTCGCCAGACCTCGTCATCGAAACACACACTCGCGACGGCATGCTTGTCGAAACGCTCGAGGTCGATGCGTCAAATTCGTTCAGCGCCTACGTCTACAACGTCGCCAGCGCGATGCCGCTCGTGCGTTGGAAAGCCGTGTATGGCTCAACCGGGGAGTCGCCGCCGGAATATCTCGGCGCCAGGTCCTGGCTCACCGCCAATGTCGATCACGTGTTCGAGGAACCGCCCGAGTCGATCAATACCTCCGGCAGTGGCGGTTCACGGTCGGTACTGAGTGCATTTCCCGACGTTGACCCACGCTACCTCGAGGACTATTTCCCGGGTGGCGATGTGAACGACGAAACGATTCTCAGCCACGCGCAGTGGGATCATCCCAATGCGCCCTACACGACCCTCTGGATGTCGCTGGCGACCAATACCGAGCACTTCGACGAGGTGCTTGCGCGGCGCCTGCAGCGCAATCCTGACGAAGTACTCGCCTTGCGCTACGAACAAGACATGGCGGCATCGGATGAAAGCCGCGCTGCGGTCTGCGAGCGCCATACGGCGCAGGCGGCCGCTCTGCCGGACGACTCAAACTGGCAGTACCTCGCCAGCCGCTGCGTTGCACACGCCGAACCATCCTCGACGCCCTTCCTGAGCCTGTACGCGATATCGCCAGACAACCCCTGGGTGGCCGGCGCAGCGGGCTACGAGTTTGCCGAAACCGGACAATGGGAACGTGCCATCGCCGCCTGGGAGTCCGCCTACGAGGCCAATGCCGCTATGCGCGTCGTGTATGCCGATGAAATCGCGCGCGCCCGGCGCATGGCACAGGGAACCAGCGCGGACTTCTCCGATGTCGCGTCAATGACGCCTTGGCTGCAAATGCAGGCAATGCTGCTGAGCGGCGAAACAGAGAGCGCACCCGGGCTTGCCCCCTACCAGCTGCTGCTGCAGGGCGACCCCGAAGGCGCTGTTGCCGAGGCGCAGGCAAGCAATGGGCTGAGCGATGAACTGCTGCGCATGGCCGCCGCGTCGGACGGGGCCAGCGATGCGATAATCGCGGCCGCGCTGGAACTGGCACCCGACCAGGGAATTAGCCGGGACTCAATCTGGACCGCGATTGGCTTCGCCATGCGGCACGGCGATTCGATCGATGAGTATCTCGACAACGCCGATGCAATTCTGGGCTCGGATGCAGCCGTAGCTCGCGAGTTCTTCGCGAGTTTGCCGAACGTTAGAGCGGCAGAGGACGTCCTGCGCGGGGCTCGCTCGAGCACGCGGGGCGCCGCTTACGCGGCCGGTGTCGTCGCATTGGGTGACCGGGCGCCGTCAGCATGGCGTGAAGGTGCGAAGCGCCTGCTGTTCGTGACAGAGCGGCCCTATTTGAGATAGCGAGGCGCGCGCCGCCTGGCTGACCAAGGGTCGGTCTATTCGGTGGCCAGTTCGAGTGCCAGCGACGTAAAGCGTTCAGCCGTCTCGCTGTCGCCCTGCTTTCTCGCCTGTGCCGCGTAACCGCGGAGCGCGTTCATGGCGTCTTTGCGTTCGCTGCCGGCAAGGCTTTGCACATGGGCCTCGGCGCGAGTGAGTAGCTCTGCTCCCTCGTCCCAGCGATTCTGCCCTGCAAGGCTGACCGCCAGTTCCACGAGGCGACTCGCGATGCCAGCGGAATCGGCGATTTGTACCTCGAAATCCAGAGAAGCTCGTACCAGCACCTCAGCTTCCTTGAAGTTGCCCTGCTGTCTTTCGATCAGACCCAGTCGATACGAAAGGTCGCTAACCTCCTCAGGCGGGAATTCGTGTTGCTGAGCAATGTCGAGCGCGTTGCCGCAGGCTTCGGCAGCTGCCGCGAGAACGCCGTTGTTTTCACCAACCGTGCAGATCTCCAGTTGGCGCTCGAACTCTTTTCGTGTTTTGCCGCAGCCGCCGATCAGGGCTACAGACACCAAGACCGCGACAGCGGCCATTCTTGGCTTTGCCATATTTGAGGCCTCAGAATGATGACGCCGGGTATCGAGAAAGATCGATACCCGGCGTCGATTGACAGCCTTAATTATACGACTTTTTAGTCAGCGCGAACCTGAAGTGACTTCAGGAACGAGACCAGGGCTGCCTGGTCATCGACCGGCATCGAAGCAAATGCGTCACGTGAAACGCGTCCCTCACCACCGTGCATGAGGATTGCTTCTGTAATCGTGGAAAGATCACCGCGATGGCCGTACGGCGCCGTATTGCCGACGTCCCAGAGCTTGCGTGTCAGGAAGAACTCCGTTCCCGGCTTGCCGTCCTGGTGCGGCCGGCCTTGCGCGAGCTGCTCGTTGCAGAACCAGCGAATCGCGCCGGGACCTGGATCGTCACACAGATTGTGGCGCTTGAGGTCCGTAAAGGCACGCACGAGCGCGGTGCCGTTAGGCCCTTTCTTGAGTCGCGGCCCTTCACCTTCCTGCGTCATGTCGAACGCAAACTCCGGGCAACCGTCAGCAGCACCGGCACAGGTACCCGGCGGGTTGAACGGATTCGGCTCAACAAAGTAACGGGATTCGAGCACCATCATGGGTGTGTGGCAGCTGCCGCAGCCGATGTCGTTGAACACCTGTTTGCCGCGGCGAACTTCCATACGCTCAGCCTTCGAGTCCGGCTTCACCAGTCCCGGGGTACCAAGCTGTGCCTGCCAGATCGAAATGGCGGTCAGATCGCCCAGCGTCAGCTCACGCTCGATACCGTCATTGTCGAAATCCGGGTTAAAGCCCTTGGCGGGATTCAGGTCAAAACGCTCTTCCGCCTGCATGCCGTGGTGATGGTTCATGGCGTTGGCAGAGAATTCACGCAATGAAATGACCTTGCCGGCCTGGTGGAATGGCTTGACGATGAGGTCGTGATCAATACCTTCGGCCTCAACGACTGCTCCGCCCACGACTTCGATTTCGAAATCGATGCCCTTGGTGGTCAGCGTGTAGGTGCCATCGCTCGTGATCGCTGCGAACTGCGCCTGCAGATCGCCGGTCATTTCGCGAGCCAGCATCTCGATCGGGCCAGCGCCGTGCATGCCCAGCGTATTGCGGCTGTTGCTGCGCGACGGGCTCACCGACAAGGTCACCGGATCGAGCGCCTGGGCCAGTACGAATACGTTTGCTACGAAATCGCCGGCAGCGCCAGCCACAGGATCATTGTGACAACCTGCGCAGGCATCTGAATCCGGCGCTGATGTGCGGAGCTTGGCAATCTGGGCCCCGCTCACAACCTCGCCATCTTCCGACAACGTCGGCACCATGCGGAAGTCGCCGCCACCGGTCGTTTCCGGACGGCCCTGGCCGTCGCACGCGTTGAACTTCGCGACGAAAAGCAGTTCGCCGTGATCGATGACATCTTTCAGGCTGTGTGTGCCGTTGTTGATATCAGCCTGCTCCATGGACTGGGCAACGATCGGCTCATCGGCTGCCAGCATAGGCGGGCATTCCTTTGGTGTTGCCGCCATGCCAACTGCCGGCAGCAACATGGCCGTGACCAGGGCGAGCCCCGCGACCTTCTTAAATTTGTGGATTTCCATCTCTCCTTGCGCCTCCCTCTTTTGGTTATTTCTAGTTCTCGGCTATCCGGTCACGCGGCCAGCTGAAATCGCATGCCGTGGGACCATCGACAAGCCTTCTACCAGACTTAGTCTAAGTCCACGCTAGGGATCGCGACGGAGGTGGTCAAGGGACAGCATAGGTCATTCGGAAAATTTTGGAAAAACGCCTCAAAGCCTCGGTATTATTGGCTTTGCGGTGGCAACTTTGACCCCGGCATGTCCCACTTTGGCCACCCCGGCGAGACCACCTCTGCGATATTTCTGGGCGGCTATTTAACAATAAATCGGCCAAAAGACCGGGCAACGGCCGCGACTATTGGGTTTGTCGAGCGCTCGCAGTAGACTGGCGGTGCTCGTCACCCAGCGGGTGTAGTTCAACGGTAGAACATCAGCTTCCCAAGCTGAGAATGAGGGTTCGATTCCCTTCACCCGCTCCACCGCATCTTTGCCCGGGCCATACCGTAGCGTCATGACCTTGCGTTATGCTTATGGCCCTTACCGTCGCGGATCCCGGGAAAGACAGACAGATGCTCCCTAGAATTGCCTTGGTTTTGCTCCTGTGTATTGCCGCGCCGGTTGCGGCGCAACAGACGTTCGTCGTGGCCGTGGTCGGTGACGGGGCCGGCGACCGGCTGTCGGATCAGCAGCAAAAATACGTTGACGAACTGCTGGCGCTGACGGCCAGTGAGTTCGACGTCCAGGTTCGCCGCTTCACCGGTGCCTGGACGCGTGCGACGATTGTCGGGGCAATCGATCAGGCCTATGCCGACCCGGACGTCGACCTGGTTCTGGTGACAGGTATTGTTGCCAACCAGCTGGCGGCGACAAGACGTGAGTTTCCCAAGCCGACGTTTCTTCCGGTCATTCTCGACATTGGGCTGTTGGGCAGCAACGAGAGCGCAGCCGCACCCGGCACAGCCAACCTTAATTACCTGACCGCGTATGCCGACTTCGACAGTGACCTCGATATTCTTGCGAGGATTACGCCCTACCGGACCGTCGTCCTCATCGTCGATGTCGCCATTTCGTCGGCAATCCCGCAGCTGCGTGATGCCGCTTACGCAATAAGCGCGGAGAAAGGCGCGGAGTTAGTCTATATCACGCATGACGGCGAGGATCACGATCTGGTAAGAAGCGTTCCGTCAAACGCCGACGCGGTCTTTGTCGCCGCGCTACCGCGCATGCCGGCGGACGGGTTTCAACGCCTGGTCGATGCGATCAATGCGGCTGACCTGCCAAGTTACAGCTTCATGGGCGTCACCGATGTCGAACGGGGCCTGCTGGCAACGAACACTGAACCGCGGGATATCGATCGGCAGGCGCGACTCAACGCCCTGAACATGCAGGCGGTCATGCTTGGCGGCCGGGCCGAGGATCAGCCCACCGGCTCCGGCAGTCGTGAAAAACTGACGATCAATATGGCAACGGCTCGCGAGATCGGCCTGTCGGTGAGTTTCGATGTGATGGGTGATGCGGTCCTGCTGAACCAGGAGGTTGCAGCAACCGGGCAGGAATATGGTCTTGTCGAAATTGCTCGGCTTGCGTTGCAGCAGAACCAGGACCTCAGGGCGGAAGCTTTCGGCGTGCAGGCGGGCATCCAGGAAATTAGCGGTGCGCGGTCCAACCTGTTACCGCAAGTCGGTTTTTCCACGACTTACTCGCAGCGCAAGGATTCCCCGTCGGTCACGGCCGGCCTGTTCGCCGAGCAGTCGACGGATGCGGCCATCAGCCTGAACCAGCTCATTTATTCCGACGCCGCCAGCGCGAACCTGGCAATTCAGAAGCAGCTGCAGGAGACGCGCGAGGCCGGTTTCGCCGAGTTTCAACTCGACGTGATTCTGGCAGCCACAACGTCGTACTACACGGTTCTGAATGCACGTTCGCAGCTCGCCGTGCAGGAAAACAACCTCAACATCACGCGCGCGAACCTGGAGCTGGCCGAAGATCGCGTGCGGCTGGGTACATCGACGCCCGCCGATGTCTACCGCTGGCAGGCAGAAGCCGCAAGGGCACAGATACTGGTCATGAATACGCGGGCTGCGCTCAATCAGTCGTGGGACACGCTTAATCGTATTCTGCACCGGCCACAAGGCACGCGTCTTGCGCTGCGTGAGGCAAGTTTCGACGAACCGTTTGTGATGACGCGGGGTGACTTCGACGAGCTGGTGAAAAACCCGTCCGACTATGCTGTCTTCTCGCGATTCTACGTCGACCGCGCGTTGTCGCAGGCTCCGGAACTGCGTCAGCTCGACGCGCAAATCGCAGCCAAACGCCGCGAACTCGTCAGCTTTCGGCGGGCCTACTGGTTGCCGGAGTTTAGTGTCGGCGCGCAGTACCTGAGCAACATGAGTCAGTCGGGTGTCGGTGCCGGGCCGCAGGCAGGCGAGGATCTGGACGACTGGAGCATCGGTGTACAGGCGACCTTACCGCTATTTTCGGGCGGCCAGAAAAAGGCCAACGCCTCACGTGCCAGTTACGAGTTGCGGCAACTCGAAGTACTGCGCGTTGCGACGGAAGAACGCGTCGAGGAAGCCGTCCGCCTGCAACTGCACGCGACACAGGCCGCCTATGTGCAGATTGACCTGGCTGCCACGGCGGCGGAAGCCTCGCGCAAGAACTTCGACCTGGTCAGCGACGCCTACGCGCGCGGCAACGTGACCGTGATTGAGTTGCTGGATGCGCAGGATACAAGCCTGGTGGCTTCGGCTTCGGCCGCCGAGTCGCTGTACAGCTTTTTGATTACGATCATGGGCTTACAGCGCTCGGTGGGCGGCTATGACTACCTCCTTGGCCCTGCGGACCGCGAGGCGCTGGCTGACGAGTTTCGCAGGACCTTGACGGGAACACGACAATGAACAAGTGCTTGGTACTACTACTGTTTACCGCCCTCCTCGTCACGGCGTGCGGCGAGTCTTCCGACGTTGTGGAGGAACGCTTGCGCCCGGTTCGCTACCTCACGATCACCGATAGCGACGGTTTCCGGGATCGGAGTTTTTCCGGCACGTCGAAGTCGAGTCGCGAATCGCGTCTGAGTTTCAAGATCTCCGGCACCGTTGTGGACGTTCCAGTGCAAATAGGACAGCGGCTCGATGCCGGTGACCTGATTGCCCGAATCGACCCCGCAAGCTATGAATTGCAGGCCCAGCAGGCGCAGGCCGCGCGCGTCGAGGCGCAGGCCAACGATCGTCGAGCGGCCGCCAACTATGATCGGACCAAAGGGCTGTATGCCAATGACAATGCGTCATTGAATGACCTCGAGTCGGCACGGGCGCAGGCTGAATCTGCACAGGCGGTGGTGGCGTCGGCGACCAAGGCGCTCGAAATCGCACGGCTCAATGTTTCTTACACGCAGCTCTCCGCCGATACGGCCTGCTCGATTGCGTCTCTCGACGTGGAAGTTAACGAGAATGTTTCGTCCGGGCAGCAGGTTGCCGTCGTCAGCTGCGGTGACGAGTTCGAGGTCACTGTCGATCTTCCCGAGAGCCTGATTGGCAATGTGAACAAGGACACGCGCGTCAGCCTTCGATTCGGCGCGATCCCCGACGCGGTCTTTGCGGGCGAAATTACCGAGGTGGCCGTCGCGTCGGCATCGGGGTCCGCTGCGTTCCCGGTCGTAATCCGGGTGCTCGACAGTCATCCGTCGCTGCGTTCCGGCCTGGCCGCCGACGTGACGTTTCAGTTCGACTCGGGCGCCGCGCAGGGCGCGATCGTGCTTCCCGTTACCGCCGTGATCAACCGTCCGGAAGGCACATCGGTGTTCGTCGCCGAGCGTTCCGAGGTAGAGGGTGAGTCCGTCGTGCGTCGCCGCGCCGTCACTCTTGGCGAGCTGACCCAGTCCGGAATAGAAGTTATCGAGGGTCTCAAGGTCGGTGACCGCGTCATCACCGCCGGCATATCGGTCATACGCGATGGCCAGCGCGTGCTGACGACCGAAAGCCGATAGAGGCCGCGCTCGCTATGAATCTCACTGGCGTTGCGATCAACAAAAACCGGATCACGCTGACGATCGTCGCACTGGCCGTGATTGCGGGAATCGTTGCATACGGCACCCTGCCCAAGGCACAGGACCCGGGCTTCACTGTCCGTACGGCCGTCATCACGACGCGCTTCCCTGGCGCAAGCCCCGAGCGTGTGGAGCTGCTCGTTACGGACAAGATCGAAAAAAAGATCCAGGAGATGCCGGAAATCGACTCGATCACGAGCGAGTCGCGAACCGGGA
>SHLT01000155.1 GCA_004282875.1 Chromatiales bacterium
CTCCTCACGCCTACAGTAATGACGATCCGGTGCTGCAAAGCTGGGTGGCCTACAGCCTGATGAAGAGTACGTGCCAGCTGGAGCTCGGCGGCGAGAATCCGGCGCGCAACAGCGACTACGGCTGCGAATTCACGGCGCGCCGCCATTTGCTTGAAACCTGGGAGCGCCAGCGCGCAGAACACTCGCAGGCCAGTGACCGCTACCTCGACAGCCTTCTGCTGGTCCGCGACGCCGGCTTCCTCGACGAGTACACGGTACGCTACTTCGGTCGCGACCACTGGCAGGTGCCTGGCGAGGTGGGGCTCGGGGCATTTCGCGAGTGGCAGCGCCAACACCTGCCGCGCCACCGACCGCAGACCCGTCTCATCGGTTCCTGGAATTTCCGCGCACTGTAGAATGATAGGCTTGGGCGCTCTCGCCGGATAAGAAGAAGAACAATGCCCACAGGGTCCCTGATACTGCTCGGTATCGGAATTTACGTCGTATTAATGCTCGGCATCGGTTTCTATGCCTCGCGCGGCGCACATTCACTGACCGACTTCATTGTGGCCGGCCGCAATATTCCGCTGTGGATCTGTTCGGCATCGATTTTCGCGACCTGGTTCGGCACCGGCATCATGATGGGCGCCGCCACCTCGGGGTACGACCGGGACATGCTGCTGATGGTCGGTGAGCCGTTTGGCTCGGCGCTCGCGCTGTTCCTGAGCGGCCTGTTCTTCGCCCGGCTGTACCGGCGCTCCCGGCGACTCACGTGGATAGAGTTTTTTGAGGCCCGCTTCGGCGGCTTCGCCGGCGTGTTCGGCGCCATCGCCGATATGGCAGCCAGCATCATCTGGCTCGGCGGCATCCTCTTCACCTTTGGCGTGCTCCTCGAGGCACTGACCGGGCTACCGATGGCCGTCGGTGTGTTCGGCGGCCTGACTGTCATCGTGATTTACACCATGGCCGGCGGCATGTGGGCGGTCGCGCTGACGGATTTCGTCCAGACCCTGATCCTGGTCTTCGGCCTGCTCATTCTGCTGTACGTCGTCCTCGATGACGTCGGCGGCTGGTCGGCCATCACCGCCCAGTTACCCGAACATTCGATGCGCCTGATTCCGCTAGTGAACACGCCGGGAAACTGGATCGACTGGATTCATGTGTGGATGACGCTGGGCGTAGCGGCGATCGCCTCCACCCCCGTGATCCAGCGCGCCCTGTCAGCCAAGTCCGAAGCCGTCGCTCAGAATTCCTTCTATATCGCGACGGTGTTGTACCTGGGCATCGGCGTGATTCCGATCGCCCTGGGCCTGGTCGCGAGCGTCACGATGCCGAACCTCGAGGATCCGAATGCGGTGTTGACGGTGCTGGCCGTCGAACACCTGCACCCGATTCTCGTCGTGGTATTCGTCGGTGCGATCCTGTCATCAATCATGAGCACCTCGGACAGCGTGCTGCTGGGCGTGGCTTCGGTTGTCAGCACGAACCTGTTGCCTCTCGTGCGCAAGCATCCCGATGCTGATCTTCGGCTGCGGGTGGCAAGGCTCACGATTCCAGTCGCCGGCCTGCTGGCAACCTACGTCGCTTTCAGTGCCAGTCGCGTGGTGGAGGTCCTCATCGACGCCGCCGCGCCGTTGCTTGCGGGCATCATCGTGCCGTTTATCCTGTGCTTCTGGTGGGAGAAGGCGAATCGCTCCGGCGCGCTTGCCGGGATCGCGGGCGGCCTCACAGGCTGGAGCATCGCGGGCGCTTTGGACAGCGCGGTGCCGCCGGACATGATCGGGTTCCTGGTGTCGCTGGTGAGCATGGTCACCGTCACCCTGCTGACGCAGAAGGTGGACCCGCCGCGGCCGCTAACCGACTGCGACGGTAATACCGTTGCGTTACGTCAGCGCCTGGGCACGCGGCTGAGAGACGCCTAGCGTTTGCCCTTGAGCTTCTGGGCCGCGCGGTAACGAGCGCGCGCCTCTTCGAGTTCGGCCTGTGCCCGGGCGACGTCGGTTTCCTGGGACGCTCCCTCGAGCGCCTTTTCGGCTTGCTGCTGGGCGGCAAGTGCCGCGGCTTCGTCGAGCTGGTCGCCGCGCAGCGCCGTGTCGGCCAGGATCATCACCTTGGACGGCTGGATCTCGAGCATGCCGCCCGTGATGTAGAAAGCCTCTTCGTTGCCGTCGGCGTCCTGCACCCGGACTTCGCCCGGCTTCAGCGTTGTCAGCATCGGCGCGTGACGCGGCGCGATGCCAACCTCACCCATGGACGCAGGCGCGAACACCATCGCGGCCTCGCCGGTATGGATCTCGCCCTCTGCGGAAACGATGTCGACCTGAATCATAGCCATGTCTTGAGTCTCAGCGTTTACTAAAAGTTCTTGGCGTTCTCGACGGCTTCGTCAATCGTGCCAACCATGTAGAAAGCCTGCTCCGGAATGTGATCGTAGTCACCGTTGACGATGCCGTTAAAACCGCGAATCGTCTCGGCCAGCGATACGTACTTGCCGGGCGAGTTCGTGAAGACTTCGGCGACGAAGAACGGCTGCGACAGGAAGCGCTGGATCTTGCGAGCGCGGTTAACGATTTGCTTGTCTTCTTCCGACAGCTCGTCCATACCGAGAATCGCGATGATGTCCTGCAGTTCCTTGTAGCGCTGCAGTACCGCCTGCACGCCACGTGCACAGTCGTAATGCTCCTGGCCGATGACGAGCGGATCGAGAATACGCGAGGTCGAATCAAGCGGGTCAACAGCCGGGTAGATGCCGAGCTCGGCGATGTTACGTGACAGTACGAGCGTTGCATCAAGGTGAGCAAAGGTCGTTGCCGGCGACGGATCGGTCAGGTCATCGGCAGGTACGTAGACGGCCTGGAACGAGGTGATCGAACCGGTCTTCGTCGATGCGATGCGCTCCTGGAGAATGCCCATCTCCTCAGCCAGCGTCGGCTGGTAGCCCACTGCCGACGGCATACGGCCGAGCAGTGCGGACACTTCCGTTCCGGCGAGCGTATAACGGTAGATGTTGTCGATGAACATGAGGACGTCACGACCTTCGTCACGGAAGGCCTCTGCCATGGTCAGGCCCGTCAGCGCAACGCGCAGACGGTTACCGGGAGGCTCGTTCATCTGACCGTAAACCAGCGACACCTTGTCGATAACGCCTGATTCCGTCATCTCGTGGAAGAAGTCATTACCCTCGCGAGTACGCTCACCTACGCCGGCAAATACCGAGTAGCCCGAGTGCTCGTGAGCGATGTTACGAATCAGCTCCATCAGCGTCACGGTCTTGCCAACGCCGGCGCCGCCGAACAAGCCGACCTTACCGCCCTTGGAGATCGGCATGATGAGGTCGATAACCTTGATGCCTGTTTCCAGCAGCTCGGTCGTCGCAGCCTGATCTTCGTACGATGGCGGCGCGCGGTGAATCGGCAAATGAGTTTCAGCGCCAATGTCACCTGCGTTGTCGATCGGCTTGCCGAGGACGTCCATGATACGACCCAGTGTCTTCTCACCAACAGGGACCGTAATCGCGGCGCCCGTGTTCGTGACGCTCATGCCACGTTTCAGGCCTTCCGAAGAGCCCATGGCGATCGTGCGGACAACGCCGTCGCCCAGCTGCTGCTGAACTTCCAGCGTGATACCGGGCTCATCAATGATGAGTGCGTCGTATACCTTCGGAATCTGGCCAGCCGGGAACTCAACGTCCACAACAGCGCCAATAACCTGCACAGTATTTCCAGTGCTCATTACTTAGGTCCTTATCCTGAAACGGCAGCTGCGCCGCCGACAATTTCTGAAATTTCTTGTGTAATTGCAGCCTGGCGAGCCTTGTTGTACTCGAGCTGCAATCCGTCAATGATGTCGCCAGCGTTATCCGTGGCCGATTTCATCGCAACCATCTTTGCCGCCATTTCACAGGCGAAGTTCTCGACGGCACCGCGATAAACCTGCGACTCGATGTAACGCATCAATACGCTGTCAAGCAGTTCGCTGGCTTCCGGCTCGTAGATGTAGTCCCAGTGCTCCTGCAACTCGCCCTCTTCATGTTTGACGCTGGCGGGCAGCAACTGCAACACGAGCGGTGTTTGCGTCATCGAATTCACGAACTGGTTGTGCACGACATAAAGCCGGTCGATCTTGCCCTCCTCATAAGAGGTCAGCATGATCTTGATCGAGCCGATCAGGTCGTTGACGGTTGGCCGGTCACCCAGGTGCGTCGCGGTGCCGACTACGTTGCCACCCAGGCGCCGGAAGAACGCCACTGCTTTGGCTCCGACCAGCGCGAGGTCAACTTTAACGTCCTTGTCCTGCCAGTCTGCGATTTCACCAATCATCGTCTTGAACATATTGGCGTTAAGCCCACCACAAAGGCCGCGGTCGGTCGAAATAACGATGTAGCCGACCCGGCTGACTTCGCGCTCCGTCAGGAACGGATGCTTGCTCTCCGAGTTGGCGTGCGTAATATGGCCGACCACACGACGAATGCGATCCGCATAGGGGCGCGACGCCTCCATCTGCTTCTGGGCCTTGCGAATCTTGCTCGCCGCGACCTTTTCCATCGCGCTCGTGATCTTCTGCATATTCTTTACAGAGGCGATCTTTGAGCGAATTTCCTTCTCACCTGCCATATTAGATCTCTACTCTTCTCGACTTAGGCATGGCTGATTCATGCAGGACAACAAATACGTGTCCAACTCCTAGTAAGCGCCTTTCTCAGCGAACGCTTCGCAGATGCCCTTGAGGGTCGCTGCGACGTCGTCGTTGTAGTCGCCGGATGCGTTTATCGCGTCGAGGTCTGCCTGGTTGTTCGCGCGTGCGAAGTCATGCAGGGCCTCTTCGTAGTCAACGACCTTGGCAACCGGAACGCCATCAATGAAGCCTTCGTTCGCTGCGAACAGTGACAGTCCCATTTCGGCAACCGACAATGGCGAGTACTGCTTCTGCTTCATGAGCTCGGTTACGCGTTCGCCGCGCTCGAGCTGCTGGCGGGTTGCCGCATCGAGGTCGGAGGCGAACTGTGCGAAGGCCGCGAGTTCGCGATACTGAGCAAGTGCGAGGCGCACGCCGCCGCCGAGCTTCTTGATGATCTTGGTCTGTGCCGCGCCGCCTACACGAGATACCGACAGACCGGCGTTAATAGCCGGGCGGATACCTGCGTTGAAGAGGTCGGTCTCCAGGAAGATCTGGCCGTCGGTGATCGAAATAACGTTCGTCGGTACGAAGGCCGATACGTCACCAGCCTGCGTTTCAATGATCGGCAGTGCTGTCATTGAACCCGTCTTGCCCTTGACCTTGCCACCCGATACGTTCTCGACGTGCTCGGCGTTAACGCGCGATGCGCGCTCAAGCAGGCGGGAGTGCAGGTAGAAAACGTCACCCGGGTAGGCTTCACGGCCTGGCGGACGACGCAGCAGCAGGGATACCTGGCGATAGGCCCATGCCTGTTTCGTAAGGTCATCGAAAATGATCAGCGCGTCTTCGCCCTTGTCGAGGAAGTACTCGCCCATCGATGCGCC
>SHLT01000156.1 GCA_004282875.1 Chromatiales bacterium
GGAATTCATCAGTGCAGCAAAAGCTGCGGGGAAAGAGTTATGAGCACAATGTTTGCTGCCGATGAAGCAAAAAGGCTTCTCGATGCGGCTATCCGGGGCGAGATGCCCGACGCACGCGGACGCTTTGGCCCGTTCGGTGGGCGCTACGTTCCGGAGACCCTCGTGCCGGCGTTCGAACGTCTCGAGGCAGGCGTGAAGGAGCACCTGCACGACGCCAGCTTCCAGGAAGCGTATCGCAGGGAGCTGCGGGAGTGGGTCGGCAGGCCGACGGCTTTGAGTTATGCCCCGCGGTTGTCGGAGAGCTGGGGTGCCGAAGTCTGGCTCAAGCGCGAAGACCTTGCGCATACGGGTGCACACAAGATCAACAATGCGATCGGCCAGGCGCTGCTCGCGAAACGCCTTGGCGCGAAACGCGTCATCGCGGAAACCGGCGCGGGTCAGCACGGCGTTGCATCGGCTGCCGCCTGCGCCCGCGTCGGCCTGCCGTGCACCGTTTATATGGGCGCCGTCGACATGGAGCGCCAGGCGCCCAACGTCGATCGCATGCACCGCCTCGGCGCCGAATGCGTGGCCGTCGAGTCGGGTGACAAGACCTTGCGCGCGGCCATCGATGAAGCGCTGCGTAACTGGGTCACCGACCCGCATGGCACTTACTACCTGATCGGATCGGTGGTCGGACCGCATCCGTATCCGTATCTCGTGCGTGAACTCCAGGCGGTCATCGGCGAAGAATCGCGCCAGCAGATGCTCGACCAGGCGGGTGCATTGCCCGACGCCGCGTTTGCATGCGTCGGCGGCGGCTCCAACGCGATCGGCCTGTTCTATCCGCTACTCGGTGACGACATCGAGCTCATTGGCGTGGAAGCCGGCGGCACGGGGACCGGTCTCGGCCAAAATGCGGCAACGCTGGCGACGGGCACGCCGGGTGTGTTGCAGGGTGCGTACACGATCATCCTGCAGGACGACGACGGCCAGGTTCAGGAGACACATTCCATCTCAGCCGGACTCGATTACTCGGGCGTCGGCCCGGAGCATGCGCTGCTGCAGGCAACCGGTCGCGTCAAGTACGTGTCGGCGGAAGACGATGCTGCACTTGAGGCGCTCGAAGAGTTGTGTGCCGCAGAAGGCATTCTCACCGCGCTCGAAACGTCACATGCTTTCGCCGCCGCAAAAGAGTACGCAAAGCAGAACCCCGGCAAGAAGATCCTGATCGGTAATTCCGGCCGTGGTGACAAGGATATGCCAACACTGACCAAATACCCCGCGAGGATTCGCAGCCATGCAGGCGCATGAACGTATCGGGGCGGCGCTGACAGCCGCAAACGACGCCGGGCGACCCGGGCTCGTGCCGTTTATTACGGCGGGGTACCCGGAGCCATCCGACTTTATCGCCACGTTGAAGGCCGTTGCTGAGGCCGGCGACGTCGTCGAGCTGGGGATCCCGTTTTCGGACCCGATGGCGGACGGCATGACGATCCAGCGGTCGAGTTTTGAAGCCCTCCAAAAGGGCGTGAGCCTCAAGTGGATTTTCGAACAGCTCGATTCGGCTCAGGGCGAGATCGATGCGCCGCTGGTCATGATGTCCTACCTGAATCCGCTGCTGGCCTTTGGCTACGACGAACTGGCAAAGCGTGCGCTCGCAGCGGGTGTGTGCGGTTTTATCGTACCGGACCTGCCGTTCGAGGAGTCCGCGGAACTTCGCGAAGCGCTCGATGCAAAGGGCCTCGGGCTCATCCAGCTCGTGACACCGGCCACGCCCGACGATCGCCTGCAAACCCTGTGCGAGGCGTCGCGCGGGTTTGTTTATGCGGTGACGATTACGGGTATTACGGGTGGCGGCACCGGCCTGCCGGCCGACCTGACGGACTACCTCGACAAGGTGTCAGGAATGTCGAGCATTCCCGTGTGCGCCGGATTCGGAATTCGTGAGGCACAAGACGTTGCGGCCGTCGGACAACATGCAAACGGTGCAATCGTCGGATCGGCGCTCGTGGAGGTTTTGGAAAAGAACGAGGACCCCAGGCGTTTCCTGAGGTCCCTGTTCGATTGACTATTCAGCGGCGGTGGTGGGCTCTATGTTGTAGAGGCGATTGCTTTCGCATTCCTGGAGTGCGTCAAACGCGTCGGCAAGCTCCGGGTTGTCTTCTCTCAGAGACGCTGCGTTGACTTTGGCCCATGTCGCGAGGTCCTTGTAGGTGTCAACCCACATGAAACCTTCGAATTTGCCGACGATCGCCGTGACGAACGAGCTGCTTATCTCATCAGTGCCCGCTTTGGTCCTGGCCCAGTTAAGCCACTGCGCGTTTACGGCGTGTGCGTCTTCGGAAGTCTTGCCTTCTTTCAGCGTGCACGAGTAAACGGCCGAGACCGCATCGGCGCTGGCGCCGGCGGAAAGCAGCAGGAACACCGAAGTTACGGTCGCGAGTAAAAATTTCTTAAACATGTTTATCCCCTTTTGTAATTATTGTTGTAACCACCCGAGTATAGACGCCGCCGCCTTATTCTGCTGGCTAGAGGGACGACCGCGCGAGATGATGCACAAACAATGAAGAAACTGACGTCAGCCGAAACGATCGTTACGATCACGCACTACAAGAACGTTCTCGCGGCAGAGGGCATTCCGACGGAGGTCCGGAATCAGCACCTCGGCAGCATTATGGGCGAGATGCCGGTCTTCGAGACCTGGCCGCAGTTGTGGGTGATCAATGATCTCGACTTCGATCGTGCGTTGCAGCTTATCAAGGCCGTCGATTCCGAGAGCCCGGGCGAACCCTGGACGTGTAGTCGCTGCGCTGAAGAGAACGAGGGGCAGTTCGCTGCGTGCTGGAACTGCGGGGCAAGCGCCGACTAGGGCATGCCTCTCGCCAGGAGTGAGGTTCCGGCTATTTCGCTGCGCAGAACGGCCGAGACTTTTTCGGGCTGCATCGGACGGCTGATGAGAAAGCCCTGCGCAAGATCGCAATTGCAGCTCCTGAGGAATTCGAGCTGCGTCAGTGTTTCCACACCCTCCGCCGCGACTTCGATATCGAGCCCCTGGGCCATCGCGATGGCCGCGCGCACGATGCGCTGATGACTGTCGTTCTCGACGATGTCCGCGACCAGTTCGCGATCGAGGACGCAGCTGTCGATAAAGCCGTTGTCGAGTGACTCGAACGACACATCGCCGGTTCCGAAATGGTCGAGTGACAGGCGCACGCCCAGGCGGCGCAGGGCCCTCAGGGTGTCAATCTCGGTGCTGCGACGGCCGACGACGTCACCGTCGCCGATCTCGAGTTCGATGCAGCCCGGATCGAGCATCGTGTCAGCCAGCGTCTTCTCGAGGACATCAACGAGTCGCTTGTGAACAAGTTGCTGCGGCGAGAGGTTGATGGCAATCGAAAGATCAGGCAGTTCGAAGCGGCGCTGCCAGCCGGCGAGCGCACGGCACGCGGTGCCGATGACCCATTCCCCGGCCGAGTGAATCAGGCCGCTGCTTTCGAGGATCGGCAGGAAGCGCGCGGGCGGTAACAGGCCAAAGCGCGGATGTTGCCAGCGCAAGAGCGCCTCAAGGCCGATCAGGCGACCGGATGCGAGGTCAATGCGCGGCTGGTAATGCAGCACGAACTCGTCGCGGACGAGCGCGTGTCTCAAGCCGACTTCGAGTTCCTCACGCTGCGCGAGTTTCGTATTCAGAGCGTTCGAGTAGTACTGGAAACGTCCGCCGCCACGCTTCTTGGCCTCGAACATGGCGATATCAGCCGCCTTGATCAGCCGCTCGGCCGAGTCGCCCGATTCGGGGAATAGTGAAATGCCGATACTTGGCGTTGCATAGACTTCGCTGTTGCCGATTTCGTATTTCTCGGACAGCACCAGCAACAGCTTCTGCGCTGCAGCCGCGGCATTGGCGGCCTCACCAAAGTCTTCGAGGCAGACGACGAACTCGTCGCCACCCCACCGTCCTGTGAAGTCGCCGATACGCAGGTTGTCTTTGAGGCGATTCGCGACGTCACGGAGCAGGGCGTCACCGATGTCATGGCCGAGAGTGTCGTTCACCGACTTGAAACGATCCAGGTCGATAAACAGCGTGGCCAACGGCGCGCCCTTGCGCTGGCTGCGGCCAATGGCGCGCGACAATTGCTCGCTGAACAGGGTGCGATTCGCGAGGCCGGTAAGCTCGTCATATTGCGCACGCTTCTCGAGCTCGGTCGTGCGGTGCGTAATCTCGGTAATGTCCCGGAATGTAATGACACCGCCCACGAGTTCGCGATTGCCGTCGAACAGGCCCTGGCCGTTAATGCTCAGCACGGTATCCGGATGTTCCGGGCTGCGGTATATCGCCACCTGGTTGGCAAACTTCTCGCCATTGCGGGCACGCATCAACGGCAATTCATGGGCGTTTCGGTAACTATCGCCTTTGCCGTCGATACAGCAGAATGTCTGTTCCCAGGTCGGATCCGGCTGAACGCGCGCGCCGAGGCCGAGAATGCTCCTCGCGGCCGGGTTGATGTCCATGACGTGCCCTGCGTCGTCAACGATGATCACGCCGTCGTTGATATTGCGCAGCATCGACAGCACCGTTACGTCGGTATCCGACAAGCGCAGCTGCAGGCGGTTGCGCTGCACGGCATGGTCAAACGCCGCGTCCTGGGCCTCGACGGTAACGTCGTCAACGCAAATGTATCCCTGGGCGCCGGCGCGTATTGCGGCAATGCCGCGGTGCTCATGTGCGCGCCGGGTGAGCGCTACAACCGGGTAAGGATCAAGCGACTGGATCAGTTCGCCCAGTGACTGTCCGGACTGTGCGATCAACGGTCCTGCCTCGAGCAGAACCAGGTCGATCACATGGGACCGGTCCTCCGGAAGTTCGAATGAATTGCAGCGTGTCAGCATTGTGCAACACGACAAGGTTTCGAGCTCAGACAGGTATTCGGCGGCGAATTCACCGCGGCCAAGGTAGAGAATGGAATGACCTGTCATCGCTAAAAGGCCGCTGGCGTCAGGGGACAAACATCCGCGGATGGGTCGATTCGACAATCGGACGGACAAGTTTGAAAAGACGCCATATGTTCTTATCTAGGTTCGCTCAGGCCACTCGCATGATAACAGAATAGTAAGAAAAGACAGTCGCTTAAGCCGTTTTTTTACCATTTGTACCGGGTCGGTTCAAACCCTTGTGCGAGCACTGGCATCCAAAGGTCAAGATAAAGGGAGAAAAGCCATTTGGAAGCGCTTTTGACCGCCGGAGGTAGCGACTATAGTCAGGGGATGGCAGACGCCGGAACCGACACAGCCGCGAACGAGAAGGCCTGGATACGCGAGGCACAGCGATCGGATGCGCGGGCATTTGAGGCCCTTTATCGGCTGCATGTGGACAAGGTCTATGGACTTTGTTTGCGGATGACGGGAAACGTCAGCGAAGCCGAGGACTGCACGCAGGAGGCATTTATCCAGGCGTGGAACAAGCTGGATAA
>SHLT01000060.1 GCA_004282875.1 Chromatiales bacterium
TGCTGGGTCCCACGATGGACCCCACGATTGCGGCTGGCATCAGCCTGCGGATTCCGCACCTGCCGCTGCGCATCAAGGCGCATAGCGAGCGAGCGCTTGCCGTCACGTCGCGGTTGCAGGAGTTAGGCCTGAACGTCTGTTACCCGGGCTTGCCGGATCATCCGGACCACCAGCTGTTCGAGTACCTGCATTGCGACGAGTACGGCTATGGCGGCGTGTTCACGCTGGATGTCGGCGACGAGGAAGCGGCGAATGCGCTGATGTCGTGCCTGCAGAACGAGCAGCGCTTCGGCTATCTCGCGGTCAGCCTCGGGTATTTCGACACGCTGATGTCCTGCTCGGGGTCGAGCACGTCCAGTGAAATGAGTGAGGAAAACAAGGCGTCGGCCGGAATCTCACCGGGGCTCCTGCGTATTTCCATCGGCTACACCGGGACGCTCGAGCAACGCTGGACGCAGCTGCTGACCGCCTTGCGGCAGACGGGGCTGGTACCCGCCTAGGGCGCGCAGGGCCGTATCGCGGCGGTTCGCACCGCGGTCGAGATCGGGGTACAGTTACGGCCATCACAGCCGGAATGCCCTGATTCGCAATGAAATTCGTCCTCCTGTTCGTCTCCGTCGTCCTGTTGGCCGTCATTCTGCGCAAGCTGTTTCGCTACAAGACGCTCGCGCCCCTGCTGCCACGCAAATACAACTTTGGCAAGCGCCGAGATACCCTGCGCGAGGTCTTGCGGCTGCTGGACGAGCGCGGCGCCAAGGTCCTGCTCGAGACGGGCGTGGCGCGCATGGGGCTCGAGAAGTCCAAAGGTGACGGCGCCTCGACCATTGTTTTCGGTCTCTGGGCGAAGAACAACGATGCGCACCTGTATTCTGTCGACATCGACCCCGAGGCGACCCGGCGAGCCGGTGTTGCGGTCGATGCGATGGGCCTCGGCGACAGCGTAACGCTCGCAACCTCGGATTCGGTCGAATACCTCGACGAATTCACCGATACCGTCGATTTCCTGTATCTCGACAGCTACGACTATCACAAGACCGATACGGCCATCCAGAAGGCCAGCCAGGATCATCATCTCAAGGAAATCAACGCGATCGAGGGATGCCTGCACGACGACACGGTCATTCTTATTGACGACTGTGATCTTCCCAACGGCGGCAAGGGCAAGCTGGTCATCCAGTACCTGACCGAGGCCGGGTGGAAGATCCACATGTCCGAATACCAGGTCATCATGGTGATGGGCAAGTAGACTTGTCGGTCAGATCGCTGCTGAAATCGATAGCGCCGCTGCCGCTGCTTGACCTTGTCGCCGGCCGCAAGGGCCGTGTGTTTGCCCTGGGCCCGCCGAAGTCGGGCACGACGTCGATCGCAAGTGTATTCAGGGATTATTGCCGTGCGGATCATGAAGCGCACCGTCCGCGGACGGTAGCCGAGATGTATGGACATTTTACCGGTGAACTGTCTGACGCCGACTTGATGGCCACGTATCGGGCTCGCGACAAACAGCTGGTGCTCGACGTGGAGTCCAACTGCTTTCTGACGTACCGTCCGGACCTCCTGACCAGGACGTTTCCGGATTCGCAGTTCATTATTGCGGTCCGCGAGCCACGCGCGTGGCTGACATCCATCGTCGATAACAACATCAATTTCCCGCGTGACAAGAACGAAGTCCTGACGCAATGGCACCGCGTGTTTTTTGGAGAGCCAGGCCAGCAGGGAACGGCTGCCGACGAACCGCTGGTGGCGCATGGCCTGTACCCGGTTGCAACCTACCTGAGGTACTGGACGACAACGTATGACAAGTGTCTAAGGCTCGTGCCGGAAGACAGGCGCATGGTTATAGGCACCGGGCAGATCACGGCGCGTACGCCGGAAATGCTCGAGTTCGCCGGCTATTCGCCGAAGTCAGCCGACGTGGCCGCGAGTCACAAGAACAGGACGAAGGCAAAGCACGATGTCCTTGGAAGCGTCGATGAGATGCATATCGACGCGATGCTCGAAGAACACTGCGCAGCGTTTATCGAGCGCTGCGGTTTGCGACAGCTCTGGCAGTAAGGCCGGGCTGCCACTCACTCGGAGCCTCTGTCAGCAGGCTGTAAAGAAACCCCCACGCGTCGTCAACCGCCGCCGCCGCGGTCTGACCGAGGCTCTCGCCCAGGCCGAACTCCCTCGCGGCCACATGCAGCAAGAAGGCCTCGGGTGGCGCATTGCCGGTGGTTTCCCGGTAGACGTTCAGGAGCGCCTGCGGCGCGATGGCATGGGTCGAAAAATTGCCGTCGTCCGAGGCCTCGATACGCTCCACGGCGATGCCTTTCTCGATCGCGACGCTGGCGTCGATGAACAATAGCGGCGTTATGCCGCTGAAGTCCATGACGTGCTCGATATTGAGCTGAAAGTCCTCGACCACGACGAGCTCTTGAAGCTGCAGATCACGCAGCTTTTCGGCCAGCAACGGACCGATGCCGTCGTCGCCGCGACTCACATTGCCCCATGCGAATACAACGAGTCGGGGACTAGTCGAACTGACCATTACTGTTTTTTTGCAGACGATCGACGAGATCACCGCGCTGGTCGCGCAATTCAACGATCAGCGGCATCTTGCCGACGGCATGCGTGGCGCACGAGAGGCATGGGTCGTAGGCACGAATCGCGACTTCGATATTGTTCAGCAGCGGTTCCGTCAGTTCCTTGCCGTTCAGATACTGGCTGGCTACCCGGCGTATCGACTCGTTCATGGCCTGGTTATTGTTCGTTGTCGATACGATGAGGTTCGCCTTACTGACGAGGTCGTTGTCGTCTACTTCGTAGTGGTGGATCAAGGTACCGCGCGTTGCTTCGATCACGCCAATCCCGGAGCCCGTGCGCTTCTGGTCGCGATTGATCAGGTCCGTGCCGCGAATATCCGGATCAAGCAGCAGCTCGCGAATCTTCTCCGCGCAATGCAGCAATTCGATCATCCTGGCCCAGTGATAGGCCAGGGGCGCATGCAGCAGGCCGCTGCTGTCGCTGCTGTGTTCCTTGAAGAGAAGCCGTTCCTCTTCGGCCAGCGGCGAGTCGATATAGTCGCAGTTGTTAACGCGAGCCAGTGGCCCGACCCGGTACCAGCCCGCGTCCTTGCCGAGTTCTGTCAGGAACGGGAACTTCATGTAGCTCCAGTTCTTCACCTCCTCGCGGATTCGCTCGTGGTATTCCTGGTCGCTGACCTGGTCGAAAATAATATTGCCAAGCGGGTCCCGCGCACGCAGCTTGCCGTCATAGAGTTCCAGCGCACCGTCGGGCTTGACCAGGCTCAGGTAGTTCGACGGCATGGTGCCAAACTCGCAGCTCATGGGCTGGTTCGAGAGTTGGTACTCGCGCGACAGCGTGACCGCAGCCTTCGCCCATTCGGTCACGTCATCGATATCGGCCAGTAATGCGTCACGCTCGGCCGCCGAGATGCGCTTGTTCATGCCACCGGGCACGGCGCCCGTACCGTGAATTCGCTTGCCGCAGATGGCTCGAATAACTTCCTGCCCGTATTTGCGAAGCTTGACGCCCTGCAGCGCAATCTCCGGGTGGGCCTCGATGACGCCAACGATATTGCGCTTCTTCACATCGCTTTCGAAGCCGAACAACAGGTCCGGCGAAGACAGGTGGAAGAAATGCAGTGCGTGACTTTGCAATATCTGGCCAAAGTGAACCAGTTCGCGCAGCTTCTTCGCCGTAGGGGTCAGTCGCTCGGCGCCAACAATGCGATCGATTGCCTTGCCCGCAGCAAGGTGGTGGCTGACGGGGCAGATACCGCAGAGTCGCTGTACGACAACCGGCACATCCCAGTAGGGCCGCCCCTGGATAAACCGCTCGAAACCGCGGAACTCGACGATGTGCAGACGCGCTTCCTGGATGACATTGTCGTCGTCAGCCAGCAGCGTGACCTTGCCGTGTCCCTCAACGCGTGAGACCGGTTCAATCACGACGCGCTTGAGGCCTTTGCGGGTGGTACTGGATGCCGTTGCTTTAGTCATAGCTTGCAGGCCTTAGTCGTAATAGGTCAGGTCGTAGGGCAGGTCGGGCGCGCGCCCTTCGACGATATCATTCAAAATCTGCCAGAAGGCATCCGCGGGCGGCGGGCAACCCGGCAGGAAGAAGTCGACTTTCACGACCTCGTGAATCGGGCTGACATTTTCGAGAATATGCGGCAGTTCGTCGTCCGTCGGGATCTGCGGATTTTCGACGCCGACGCCGTCGATGTAGGACTCTTCGAGTAGCTCACGCACGTCCACGGAGTTACGCAATGCCGGTACACCGCCACTCATCGCACAGGCGCCGACCGCGATCAGAACTTTGCAGCTCCGCCGGAATTCACGCAGCGTCTCGATGTTCTCGGTATTGCAGACGCCACCTTCCACGAGCCCGATATCGACCTCTGCGGAGCAGGTCTTGATGTCGTTAATGGGTGAGCGGTCGAATTCGATGTGGTCTACAAGTTCGACAATGCGCTCATCGATATCGAGAAAGGACATGTGGCACCCGAAGCAGCCCGCGAGCGAGCAGGTCGCAACCGAGATTTTCTCGCCGGGCTCCTTGGCGAGTTCAGGTAGCGTCGATGGCGAGATCTTGTTGCGGTGCACTTGCCGCTTGTCGTAGTCGCGCTGGCCAATCGGCTTGGTGAACGCCTGGCGCTTCTTGATGATGCACCCTACAGGACAGACGTTAGCCGCGGCATCGTCGACGCTGAGGCCGGAGTCTTTCAGCAACCCGGTATCCGAGTTGATCGCGAGTCCCTTGTTATGCGAACGCCCGGTGATGCAGAACAGGTCCTTGCCGTCCGTGTCGCGCGAGGCGCGCACGCAGAGTTCGCAGTAGATGCAGCGGTCGCGGTTCAGCAGGATGTCGGGGTGGCTGGCGTCGGTTTCCCGGCCGGCCGTGAAATTGGGGAAGATCAGCGCCGTCATTCCGAGCTTGTAGGCCTGGTCCTGGAGCACGCAGTTGCCGCTGTGCTCGCAAGACGGGCAGTGATGATTCCCTTCGATAAACAGCATCTGCGCGAGCGCGCGGCGTTCTGAATTCAGCTCCTCGGTATTGCTAACAACCACCATGCCGTCCGCGGCCGGCGTCGTGCAGCTGCTTACCTGGCGACCATCGATCTTGCAGGTGCACATCTTGCAGCTGCCGTTGGCTTCATAGTCGGGGTGGTAGCACAGGTGCGGAATGGCGACCCCGGCGTCTTCTGCGGCCTGCATGACGGTCTGGCCCTGCGCGAAAGGAATAGACTGTCCGTCGATACGAATTCTGCCTGTCATCAGCTTTACGCCTCTTCAGCCACGATCTGCCGCGATCGTTCAATGGCCGCCTCCACGTCAAAGGCGGGTTTGTATTCAACATCGTCCATGCGCTGCCGGAATGCCTCGGGAAACTTTTCGTAGGTTGTGAGGATCGGAACAGCGGCGCTTTGGCCGAGCCCGCAATGGCTGGCCTGGGTCATGAGCTTGTGCACGCGCTGCATCTGCTCGATGTCGAGACGGGCGCCATGCCCGGCCGCAATCTTCTCGGCCATGTTGGCCATTAACTTGGTGCCAACCCGACACGGCGTACAGAAGCCACAGCTCTCATGGGCGAAGAAGTCTGTAAAATTCTGGGCCACATCAAGCATGTCGCGGGAATGATCGAAGATCATGAAAGAGCCGCCGGTATTCGTATCGTCGAACGAGAGCTCGCGATCCGTTTCGTGGGCAGCCAGCAGCGTGCCCCCGGGTCCGCCCACCTGGATAGCCTGGACGTCCACGGCGCCGCATGCCTGCAGGGTTTCGCCGACGGTTGTGCCGACCGGCATTTCATAGATGCCCGGTGAACGGCAGTCACCGCTGATGCTTACGAGTTTCCAGCCGCGCTGCGCATCATCCTGCTTGAAGAACCCGGGTCCGTCGGCTGCAATACCGGCGGCATAGGCAAAGGTCTCGACGTTGTTGACCACGGTCGGGAAGCCACGGTATCCGTGAGTGACGGGGAAGGGCGGGCGAATTCTCGGGATGCCGCGCTTGCCTTCCAGCGACTCGATCAGCGCGGATTCCTCGCCGCAAACGTAGGAGCCGGCACCCATGACGATCTCGATATCGAAATTGATGCCATGGTGGCCGCAAATATTGCGTCCCAGCTTGCCGGAGTCTCGACGGCGTTGCAGGCGTCGCTCGAGGCGTTCACGCAGGAATTCGTACTCATGCCGCAGGTAGATAAAACCCTTCTGGGCACCAATGGTAATGCCACAGACGGTCATGCCTTCGATGACGTTGCAGCCTTCACAGTTGAGGAGTGCGCGGTCCTTGAACGTGCCGGGCTCGCCTTCGTCCGCATTGCAAATTACGTAGCGTTCGCCGGCCCCGGCCGAGCGGCAGATGTCCCATTTTCGATGCGTTGGAAAACCCGCGCCGCCGCAGCCGCGCAGCCCGGCAGCTTCGAGTTCCGCAATGACACCGTCAGCCCCAAGTTCAATGGCACGCTCGATGGCAGAGCCGCGTCGTACGGTCATATTGAGCAGAGGGCCTTTTCGGCGGATCGCGTCATTGATGACGAACCACTCGAGCGGCCAGTCCTCGAGCGGTGTGCCCGCCCTGATCAACGCAGCCATTTCACGTGCTCGCCCCACGTCGACCCGATCGATGGCGATACCGTTGACGAGGACCCCTGGACCCCGTTCGCACAATCCCGTGCAAGACGTGAAGTCCACGGTGGCCAGGCCGTCCTTGTCCGGGATGCCGGGCTCAACGCCAAGTTCCTTGCACAAGGCCGCGGCGCTCGCGCGACTCCCGAGCATATGATCGGTGATGCTGTCGCTGAAATAAATATCGTAGTCCCCGCGCGGTGTGTTGTGCAGGAAGCTGTAGAAGTCGATCAGCGCATGAATCTTCGTCCGCGGGAGGTTCAGGCTCTCGGCCACAATGTCGATGTCGGTCGCCTTGATGTGGTTCTGGGCGAGCTGCAGCTTGCGAAGGATCTGCAGCACCATGCGTGGGTCGCGGCGATACGCGACCAGCTGTTCGCGTACGACAGCATCAGATTCAGAGGTCAATTGCGTGCCCTTTACGAAGAGGTGGGTATGCCTTTACGTGAATGGTATGCCCGCCGTGCGTGGCGGCTACTGTGGAAACCCGCTATATTCTTGCGACCTCTTACAGCCTGTTTTCCGGGAGAATTTGCGCCTTGAAAAAGACCGCCACCGTGCTCGTAGCGCTCGTCGCCATTGAGCATATTTACATCCTGGTCCTGGAGATGTTCCTGTGGACAAAGCCGGCGGGATTGCGAGCGTTCGGACTGACGCCGGAGTTCGCCGAGCAGACGGCTGTACTGGCCGCCAACCAGGGACTCTACAACGGCTTCCTGGCCGCGGGTCTGATCTGGAGCCTCGTACGCAAAAATGATGCCTTTCCACTGCGGGTGTTTTTCCTGGGCTGTGTCATCGTAGCCGGCGTGTTCGGCGCGATCACCGCGAAACCCTCGATTCTCTATGTCCAGGCCGCGCCGGCATTGGTCGCGCTGGTGGCGACGCTCCTGGCGCGCCGCTAAGGACCTTACTCGCGAGGGCAGCGTTGTGTTTACCAGGAGTCACTGCCTTTTGATCCTTCTGTCGGGTGCCTTCTGGCTGCCCGCTACAGCCGCAGCGCAGACGCCAATCCACAAGTGCACGGATGCCGACGGCAACGTCGTGTATTCGCAGCTGCCCTGCGAAGACGAGGAACCGGTGCAGGAAGAGGAAGCGCCGGACGTGCCAGACGCGACGGTGAGCCGGGACCCGCCGCTGATCGCAACGGAGTTCGCACCTGCTGACGATGCGCGGACGACTTCCGCACCGGAGGAAGGCAGCGCTGCCTGCAAGAAGCGCTACCGCGATGCGATCGATGAGATTGACGCTGAGATCCGCCGCGACTACACACCGGACAAAGATGCGGAGTTCAAGCAGCGACTGCTTGCCCTGACGCGTGCGCTACGCGCCTGCTAGAGCGGTCCGTCAGGCCGCCTCAGCCCGCGCGTACCTGAATTTCACGATAATTTCGGTGTTGTCCCCGATATTCGATTTGATCGGGCAGAGCTCCGCAGCGTTTTCGATACGGCGCCTGTCGACCGCATCGAAGTGATGCGGAATATCGACCACGTAGTGAATGGCTGCGACGTGCGGGAAGGGTTTGGCCACTTCCCTGAAGTTTACGGTAACGGTCGTACCGCTCAGGTCCAGCTTAGCGCGCTGGGCAACCGTACCAATGGACAACAGCATGCAGCTACCGAGACTGACGCTGAGTAAGTTCGCGGGGGAAAATTCCTCTCCATCACCGGTATACGGACAGTCGACAGCAATGATCTTGTGTTGCGGCTCCTTGAACGCGGTGACATGGTGATCGGAATCGTAGGTAAGTTTGACCGTGCTCATGACACACTCCATGCCACGCCATCGCGACTACATGGAGGTCATGTGCCGCAGCGGCGCGTTAGTCATAAATTGCACGAATTCGAAATGCCTGACAATTCGGGGTATCCGCAGACGACTACGGGGGTATCGGCGCGAAAGGCTCACAGGTGATAGCGCCGCTGGTGATCGTCAGGAAACTCGATTCCGGCACGGCAACCCAGTCGGCCTCGAGGTTGTTCAAGGGCTCGGAGACGATGGCGCGTGCATCCCGGGAAAACCGACCGGCTTCCGGCGCAATCTCCATGGTCGCATCGCGGTCGGCGCTGTGAAACAGGGAGCGCGATTTACGTGCCGTTGAGTAGCGCACGGCGTACAAAGACTTGCCGTCGCTCAGGCCGACGGTCAGCTGTAGCGCATCCGGCACCCCGTGTTGTGCAGCCACCTGTTCCACCAGGCCGGCCATGCGCGACAGGCCAGCCTGTACGTCGCCTTCCAGACCGAAGGTTAGCGCAAGCAGGAACAGGATTTCCGAGTCGGTCGTCCCCTGGATTAGCGGGAACAGCTCCGGCGAGATGGCCAGCATCAGGTCGCGCCGCAGCTTTGCGTAATCGTTAACGAGACCGTTATGCAAGAACAGCCACTTGTCGTGATTGAAGGGGTGGCAATTCGTTCTTTGCACGGCCGAGCCTGTCGTTGCGCGAACGTGCGCGAGGAACATGGGAGACTCGATCTGGGCGGCCAGCGCCTGCAGATTGTGATCGTTCCAGGCGGGCCGAATATCTTTGTAGACGCCGGGCAGCTCTCGCGAGCCGTACCAGCCAATACCAAATCCATCGCCATTGGTCGTGTTGGTGGTATCCAGTGCGCGCAGGCTCTGGTCGATCAGAGAGTGGTCGGTCTTGAACAAGACCTCATCGAGGTAGATCGGAGCGCCCGAGTACGCGAGCCAACGGCACATGCAGAGATCCTTCAGGTTCGTGGTTTGAACGTCTTCGCGCTATTGCATACCCAAAGAAGACGAGAATCAACTGTCGGCGGCCAGCACGTCCTCATCGGCGCCTTGCACATCGTGGCTGATTGTCGCTTCTTCGGATTTGAGCCGTAACTCGCGCGACAGCATGCGAATGGCAGCGTCGGCTTCGTTATCACCCTTGAAGCCTTCGCCGACAGTCATCTCGTCACCCTGACGGTCCACGGCGCTAATCGAGTAGTACATGACATGCTTGTTACCGGAATGGGACTGCATCGAACTATTGCGGCTGAATCTCGCAAAGCTGGCGCGCCGCATGCTCCGGCGCTTGATGGGTATGCCGAGAATGCGACGCACCGTCTTGATCGACATGCCGTCCTGAGATACCTCGAGTGAGTTGAACATCATGTAGAGCGAGGCGATTGCGATAATCGAGCCGACGAGGCCGAAAATGCCGCCGAAAATCAGATGGCCTTCATTGACCACCAGGAAGCCACCGACACTCGCGAACACACCGCCAATGATGAACCCCACCATGGACGGACCGAGGTTGCGGCCCATCGGGTAGAAGAGCTCCCTCCCGCCGGTGCCGCTGCGAATCTCGACGGCCTTGATAACGGCTGCGTCGTCGATTTTGTTTTGTTCGCTGCGAGCGTTTCTTGCGGCTTGCGCCGACACCCAGCGTGACTCCGCACCCGTCGCATACACGGGTATCTCGTAGTCCCGGTCAATATCGGGGCCGGCGAGTTCAGCCTTGAGGTTCAGACGCCACAGGTGGTAACTCTTGCCATCCTGCTGCGCGTCAGACGCCTGGAGCTCATCAGGCACGTCAAACCGAAACGCCAGGCGCGTGCCGCTGCTGCTCGGTTCGGCATGCGCGACGAGCTTGTCCTGCCACTCGGCGGTTTCCTTGCGGCTTCGATCCTTGCCGCTGCCGGACTCGTAGCTGTAGATATTCGTCAACGTCAGTTGAAATCGCGCCTGTGGATCAAACGGCAGGTTCAGGTCGATCGCACCGCCGACATGACCGCCGATAGCGCCTGGGAAAGGGTCCATCGTAAAGGGAGCGGGTCCAAAGCGGCGCCACTCGAGCGTGCGCGAGATCGCCCACCACAGCAGGCCGATTCCGACTAGCGGGAACAGCAGTCCCACGAGGGCAATGTAGTTTTGCTTATTGGTGACCTCATCGAACAGCACGAACGGCAGCGGCGCGGAGACCAGGTTCCAAAATGCCGCAAATGCCCAGGCGCCCCACATGGCGGCTTTGGAACCGGAGCGGATTATTTCGGTTTGCCACGCGTTGTTGAGTAGCCAGGGCTGCTCGGCGTAACGGGGCAGGGTGGCGTCCTTTTCTTTCGGTGCACGGAATGCGGCGTACAGCAAGCCGAAGCCGACCCCGCCAAACACGAATACGAAGATCGATTTGAAGCCGACCATGCCCCAGCGAATGTCGCGATTGACGATCGCCTCGGAGGGCTGGTCCGGGTTCACGTACACGGTGACCGGCTGGCCGGAGCGCTGTGCGGCGCTGAGACGGCGGCCTGTCTCTGTCTGGTAGTCGCCAATGTTGTCGCCGCCGCTGCTGATGGAGACGCGGTCACCGGTATACGTCTGCCCGTTCCAGTAGTAGCGATACTCGGCATAAGCCTCGTAGGTATCGGAGTCGTCCCCGGAACCCGTTGTATAGCCGGCACTGATGACCTGCGCCTCTGCCGGTAGCCAGGCACGCATTTCCCAGGCGTCGAGGACGGTCGTGCTGATGGACCACAACATCCACACGCCGACCCCCGCAAACGGCAGTGCGAATATGCTCGTGAAGATCTTGCCTTTCATACCCTTACCCTAGCAGCCGTACTGGCGGGCAACTGTGCGCCTTGTCGCAAGCTCAGGGGTGACGCTCAAGGTGCCGAAAGCCTTCAAAGAACCAGTGTCGAATCGCGAGCACCATGGACGTGCCGTGACGCTCCCGCGCCGGTATCTTGCGTTCGTCCCAGGACGTATCGTCGAACAGTTCGCCAATCGCCTTGAGCTTCTCGATGAGCTGGATCTGGCTCTTACGGGACAGCATCCCGTTCTTCACGATGCGTATCGAACCATCGTCGCTGAAACTGTGTTTGAAAAACTCGGTTTGCACGCGGCTGGTAAAAAAGCGCTCGATGGCGCCGTTCTTTCTCCAGGCGAAATTGTTGGCGATCAGCAGCCGCACGCGGTCGCCAGGCTGCAATTCGATGATATTCATGCGATCGAGACGCCGGAGATAACGCAGTCCTTCCTGGACCGAGATGTCGTAACGCTCGACAATCTCCTCGAACGTCCAGAAGTTGATCAGGCAATAGGCGACCAATAACAGCCGGATGTCCGACACGATCTCCTGTTCGTGTTCGTCCGAGAGTTGCTCGAGCATCGGCTGCTGGGATTCGCTGATATTCACCAGTTCCCCGATATCGATCTCCAGGACCGCGCAGATTTCATCGAGCCGCTTGAGGGAGAAATTGCCGGTCGAGAACATGTGCTTGACGGCCGACTCGGACAGGCCCAGCGACTCGGAAAGGGCTTTGTACGTGATGCCGCGGGTTTTGAGCTGACGCTTGAGCGCGTCAATGATTCGTATTGAAGTTGTCATAACGAAGCAAATAGTATCAAAAACTTGTACGAAAGGTGTGCGCTGGGTAACTTTTCAGAAAAAGGTTGCCAATACTTGTACCCGCTCCTAGGCTCGATGTTGCACTACTCATTCGCTTAAGGAGTCATCATGAGCCTGATTCGTAGAATCTCAGCAACACTTACATCGTCGGTCGACCGCGCCGTCAGCAAAGTCGAGAATCACGACGCCATCGTCAACGCCGCACTGCGCGACACGCAACAGGCGGCCGCGCGTTCCCGGGTTCGCCTCGAGCGGGTCCGTAAGGACGGGCGCTCACTCAAGACTCGCCACCAGTCACTCAAGGACGCGCATTCACGCTGGACGGTCCGCGCTACGAGCGTGGCGTCGAGCGATGAAGAAAAAGCGCTGGAATGCCTGCGCCGCCGCAAGGATTGCGAGGCACAGATGCGTAATCTGGAGGACTCGATAGAGAAACACGAGGAACTCGAGGGTCGCATCGCGGAGCAGGTCAAGAAGATCGAAGCTCGTATCAGCGAAGTCTCGCACCAGCGCAACATGATGCGCTCGCGACAGTCCGTCGCTGAGGCGATGCGCACGATCCACAACATCGAGGGTGTTTCCTACGGAGAAGTAGAAGAGACCTTCGACCGCTGGGAGATCAATCTTGGCGAGACGGAAATCCTGATGGGGGCCAGTTCCTCTGTGGACCGGCTCGATTCGGAGTTCCTCGTTGAAGAGGACACGGAAGAGCTCAAGGCCGAGCTGCAGCTGCTGCTCGACAACGAAAAGGAGAATTCGTCATGAATACTCGCGTAGCCAATCAATATGACGACGATTATCACGTCGATCTCGGACCGAAGTTCGAGCCACGGACCTCGCGTTTCGATGTCGACCGCATTATGGATTCGATCCGCAATTTCGCGACCGTCTCGGAGGGACTGCGTGTTCTCGGTGCCGCCATCCTGGTGGTATCGATGTCGATGTTCCTGATGCAGGGATGGAACGATGGTAACGACATACGGCGTTACCTGATGCTGCTCACGCAGACGGGATTGCTCGCTGCGGCCGGATTCGCCCTGAGCCACGGTCTCAAGGAGACCAAGGGCGCGCGGCTGTTCTTCGGCTTGGCGCTCATCTCCATCCCGGCGAACTTCACGATCCTCGGCGCGCTCCTGTACTCCGTGTTCCAATGGGACGGGGCGTTAACGACCTACCCGGGATACGCGACCTGGACAATCGAGAATATCGCCAGTACCGGCATTACGCTGGCTGGCGCGATGGTGGTCCTGTTGCCGATCACGATGTTTTGTTTTGCCATCATGGCCCGGCATTCGGCGAAAACCTTGTCGCTGCACTTTTTTGCGCTGAACATGATGCTCCTGCTGCCTATTCGCAGTTCGCTGGCAGCGGGCACTGTTGCCCTCCTGGGAACGCTGTATGCGCTGCAAGTCGTGCGCGGCGTGATCGGCAAGGACATGGCGCTGAAGACGGCAGAGGGTAAGTTTGCCCTGATCGCGCTGTTCATACCGGCGGGTATTATTCTGTTCCGCAGCATGTACTTCTACCAGGTCGACAGTCTGCTGATTGCGATGCTGGCGATGGCTGCCTTCATGGCGGCTCGCCAGGCAACGATGTTCCCGGAAAGAAGTGCGCGCGTTGCGCTGGTACTGGAGATGCTCTCCGTGCCGTTCGCGTTCATCTTTTCCCTGGCATTGACCAATGCATTGCTGCCGTCAATTCCGTGGGCACTGGTGGCGCCGGTATTCGCAGTTGCCTACAGCGTCCTCGCAGCTGATCTCGTGCGGCGCACAGAAAACCGCAATCTCGCAGCAGCGATAGGGGTCTCGATCAGCCTGTTTGTGGCTTTCAGTTTCATGTTCTGTGTTGCGGCGGAACCGGCTGCGCTCACGACATTCCTGAGCCTGATCGCCGCCGGATTGATGGTCATGGCCGGTATCGCGCTGGGTAACCGAACGGCGATTATCGCCGGTATCCTCACGGCGATCGCCAGCCTGGCATTTGGTGCCCAGGCCCTGGTTTCGCTGGTGCTGGACAGCAGCTGGATCGAGCTGGCAGTTTTCGGTGCCTGCGCGATCACGCTCGGGTCGATACTGGACCGGCATGGAGTGGCCATCAATCTGCGCCTTGCCACCTGGTATGGCGCTCTTGAAGATCGCAACGAGGAAATTGCTCTGGACGGTTAGCGAACGAGGTTGGGTGCAGAGCGGCCGCCGCGGTCTTCCGATCGCGGCGGTTTTTATTTGGGTCCTCGCTACGGGGCCGGCGACTCGAACGAGTAGACGCCGATGAGCGGAAGATGATCCGAGATGTGCAGCGTGTCTTCTTGACGCACATACGCGTCCAACAGGCGCCATTGATCGCTGTAGAACAGGTAGTCAATGGTGCGGTCGGGCCCTGCGACGGTCGGGTCGTTGGGAAAATGCGTGTACCAGGCGCTCGAGTCTTCCGAGGTCAGCTGTTCCAGCGACGGGATGCCACGATATCTTTCGTAAAGCGGCCCCAGTTCCGGGATTTCATTGTAGTCGCCGGTGCCGGCGGCGTGGATGCTTGCGCGTTGCCGGTTGTTGTCCGGCGGCAGCAGATTGAGATCACCGCCGAGGATCCAGGGCGTATTCTCCGTGTCCAATCGGTGCAGGATTCGCGCGGTCCTCGCGATCTGGCGGCGCATAACGTCGGTGCCTTCGCCCCAGGCATCGAAGTGCGTGTTCAGCAGCGCCAGCGTTTGCCCCTGGTCCGTGGCGATGTGGGACTCGAGTACGGCGCGCTGGAAGTAGAACGGCTTCAGCACGAAGTTCCGGGCTATGCGCGGCAATTGATGGCGCACTGAGTGGGTGATGCGGTACCTGGAGAGCGTCAACAGCTTCATGTTGACGGGCCCCAACACGTTGGGATGGAAAATGAACTCGGCTTTCCAGTAAGGGCTTTCCGATTGACACGGATACATGTCGCTCGGCAGCTTGCTGATCAGTTCTCTGACCTGGTCGACGTAATGCGTACGGCTATCGTCCGCGCCGTTAATCTCCTGCAATAGCACAATGTCCGGGTCTTCACTACGTATGACTTCCGCTACCTGCTCCAGCGTCCAGTGGACGTCCTCTTCTGCCGGGTAACTGGCGACGATCTTGTTTGCGTTCTCGACGGCTGCGATTCGCTCCGGGTCATCGACGTCGATGTCGTAGAAAAAAACATAGTTTTTGCTCGCCATGTACTGGACGTTGTAGCTCATCACCTTGAGCGGAGACTGCGTCGTCCACGCTGGCGCATCCTGCGTGCATTGAACGCTGGCTACCTCGGTCTCGCCGGGCCAATAGGCGCGATACCACAGCACGCCGATCACAATGGCGCACACCAGTACGAGCGCCAACAGTGATTTAGCCACTACAGAGAGGATACGAGCGGGCATAGCGGTCGCTAGTCGACTTTTGTTGCCAGTGTGTCGTGATGCCCGGAGATGAGCGAGCGCAGGTAGAACGAGATGTCTGCCAGGCCTTTGAACCCGACGGCTTTTGCTACCTGCTCCTTTTCCTCGACCGTGACATCCGCCGGCGCAGCGAACGCCTCGAAACTCGGATGGAAGCCAATGGTAAAGACATCGACGTCAGAGCCCGCCGCCCGCCTGAAGATCATGTTGGGAGTCTGGCCCGTCGTTTCGAGGTAGTTGTTCTCCATGCGGCGTTGCTCCAGGAGCTCATTCGCTTTTCCGGGCGCTGCCTCGAACATTTCGATATGAAAGAAGGCGTTTTCTGCGTAAGCGTTCTTGACCGTGGACCACGAGGGTCCATACGCGAAATGGTCCTCGTAAAACGCGAACAACCGCTGGCCGTCTGCAATGAGTTCAGCATGCCGTGCTGCTGCGTCACGACGTTTGTGTGTCGCTTTCTCGGAGTGATAGGCAATCCAGCTTTGCATGGGAACGACGACCAGCAGGTCCCATTGATCGCCCTGCGAATGGCGCATGAGGAGAGGGTGTTCTTGTCCAGCCTGGTCGTAGTACCTGGAGGCCTTCATGCGTGCTTGCCAATCGAGTAGATCGGCCAGGGCGCCGCTCGCGGCACGAATGCTTGTTACCTTGTAGAGGTAATCGCCTTCCAGTTCCTCGCCGTTCGCGACTATTGGAAGTGCAAGCAGAAAGACGCATACCAGAAATACTTGCTTGATCATCGCGTGTGCCTCCGGGCTACTCGCTGAGCGAAATAGTGCCGCTGTCCGTGATGCGAATTTTCCGTTTGAATGCGCCGGGATCGAGCTTTGCCTTGAACGAGTAGTCGATGCTGTCGGTGTCCGCAGCCATGAGCGATCGGAAGAGCTTTATGCCGGCCATCAGGTTGAAGCTCGCCGTGAGTGTGAACGATCCCTCGCCGTACCCTTCGATTACCGGCAGTTCGTTACCGACGCCCTTGATGAGGTCCTGCCCACCGAGGCTGATCGTGTACGAAACGCCGGCGAGTTCGAGCGGCTCCAGGTTCGGGTTGATGACGTGCAGGCCGATCTCGAACGATGGTAAGCCGCCGGCGTCACTCGACTGGACAGGTTGAAACGATTGAACCGACACGGTCGGTGTTTCGTACCCGGATCCCATACCGGCACAGCCGCTTAGCAGGTGTAGCGCCAGCAGAGACAGACCCAGTTTTGCGAACCGCTGTAGTCGAGTCTTCATCATCAGAATTCTTCTCACACTGAATGGGGTAAGGAAACGGAGAATAACTCAATGCAGCGGCGGTAAGCTCAGAAAACCTTCGTGGACCTGACCGGCAGGCTATTTGGACCCGGATTCCGGGCGTTAACAGTGCGACCTGTGACACGCTGTTTCTGCCTGACGGTCGCTAAACTCATGGGATGAACTCTGACGTGCATCCTGCTGTTGCGGCGCTGGTCTTGATACTGACCGGCGTTGCCATTGGTGTCTGGATGTGGGGCTCCGGCGCCGCCGCTCGTCTTGGCGGACCGGCGGAACTGAACGTTGGTCCTGACGGCCACAGTTACGTCCAGATCCAGAATCACCTCATCGAGCATGACGAGGATGGCACGTATCTCAGGACACATGATCTCGAGCCCATGGACGTCGAGCTGTTCCTCGGGGGCTTCGCGTTGTTTTCCAATGGGGATATCTTGTTGCGCCGCGGTCCCGACCCGCGCTCCTTCCTCGACAATCTTCGTGCGTACAGCCGCGAGACCAATCAGAACTCCATCGTCCCTGAGGAACCTCGCAACGGGTTGTTCCGCTGCAGCCTGGAATCGTCTGCCTGCGAGCGATTTGGAGAGGAGGGCATCGATTTCAAGGCAGCGTACAGCGTCTTCATCGACTGGCAGACCGACGAGGTCTACATCAGCGATACCACGCGGCATCTGCTCCGCAAGTACTCAGCGACGGGTGTCGAGTTGGCACCAGCGGTTGAGGGATTCGAATTTCCAAACCAGCTGCTGGTGCATGATGGGCAGTTGTTGGTTGCCGACACGAATCACCACGTCATTCGACGACTGGAGCCGCAATCGTCGAATTACGGAGAAGACATCGATCGCAAGGACGTCGTGCCGGGCGCGGCGAAAACTGCGCGACAGACCTGGCCCAGCCATTTCGCCCGTGTTGGCGAGGAGTGGTGGGTCAACAACATGCAGACCGGCATGAATCGCGGAGGCATCTACGTTTTCGACCAGGACTGGGAATATCTGCGGCGTGTCGCATTGCCGCCAGATGCCGATCCGATCGCAATCCTGGCGGTTGGTGACGCCGTCTGGGTGAGCGACTGGAACAACGATGTCGTGCGGCGATTCTCGCTTTCGGGCGAACCACTGGCCAGCCTGGAATCGGCCGGACTCGAGACGATACTTACGGCATCAAGACAAGAGCGCCTCAAGTTTACGCTGCTCAGCTATTCGGGTGTCGGCGTGGTGGCCTTCCTGTTGCTTGCCCTCATGGTGCGTGCGTTCGCGCTCAGCATGAACAAGAGCCCGGCCCGCCGATCAGCTGATGCAGATGAAGAAGCTTCACAGGCCGAGACGGCGCCTCTGCATTTCGAACCGGACCAAAAGCTGCGCAGGCGGATGAACAGGTCATTGAGCCTTATTGGTGTGCTAATGCTGCTAGCGGTTGGCTTGGTCATCTACCTGACCAGCCAGATGGGGAAACCGGATGTTCTGCTTCACCTGATGGCCCCATTTGGAGGCGCCGTGGCAATCGTAATGCTGATTGCCTGGGTCAACCGGGCTAACTGGGGCACGTCGGTCTCGCTGGACGGCAATACGGTGACCCTGCGTGACCACACGGGTCGGCTGTCGCGTTCCACGATTCGAGAGATTCGCTACGACGATACGGCGATAGCGACGCAGGACGTCGTCGTGATACTTGGCAGACCCAAAGCCCGCGTCTATGCGCAGGACGCGATTCAGGAACGCCTGCTACCGCGACTTGGCGAAGCCCGGAAAGTCGGCCCGATCGAAATGCTCAAGATACAGGTGCAGTTGATGCACCCCCAGGGGCTCATCACCGTTCTCGCGATTGTCGCCATGATAGTCTATGCCGTCTTTCAGGTAGCCGTGTAGAGCTGATTCTCGGGTTTGCGGGCCCTTTCAATACAAGAGCGCCATTCCCGAACTGGACGCACGCTCAGCCCGGTACTACGCTTGGGTAAGGCAATAACAACAAAAGGGGTGGGGAATCATGAACTGGAAAGCTGTCATTCTCGGAGGCCTTGCGTACTACGCCACCGCATTCGTCGTATCCATGGCGGGCGGTGTATTCATTCATGAAGGCGTCCTCGACGCCGCTTACCAGGCCACGGAGAGCTTCTGGCGGCCTGAACTCGTTCAGGACCCGCCCGACATGGCCACCTTGATGCCTATGTGGATCACGACCGGGATCCTGACCTCCTTTATTCTCGCCGGGATCTACATGACATTTCGCGGCGCGCTGAGCGGACCTGCGTGGCAGCGTGGCCTCAAGTTCGGCGTAGCCATGTGGCTATGGGGCGTATGCCTGATGGCTGCCTGGTCGGGCGTATTCAACC
>SHLT01000157.1 GCA_004282875.1 Chromatiales bacterium
GCTGTCAAACACTCCTCGGAATTTACCAGTACTTTGGCTGGCCATCCTTGTCCCATAGTCCCCAGTACGCGCCGACATCGCCTTCGGCGCCAACTTTCCAGGATTCGTCGAAGGATGAGAAGTAGAAGATCTCAATGTCTTCCTCGTCTGCCCAACGGCACGTGTCGACAAAGTACTTGACCGCATTCTCGAAAGACGGGACCGAGGCGCCTTCGGCTGTGCCGATGTTGGGCCAGCCGGTTTCGCTGACAATGACACGCTTGCCGTTTGCGACACTGCTGACACGCCGGTACATGTCTTTCATATAGAGCAGCGCGTGTTCGGCGGGGCAACCTTCCCAGAACGGGTAGCAATTGGCCAGCAACACGTCGCAGGCAGCCGTAATCCGGGGGTGGTCAACAAATTCGAAATAGGCATCGACGTAGCCGACCTCGACCCCCGGCGCGCCCTCTTTTGCACGCCGCATGTAGTCGAGCAGCTCGTCCTCGCTGAGGTCGCCGCGCAATAGCACCTCGTTGCCGACCGCGAGAATATCGACGTGACCTTCGTTGGCCACTCGAATTGCGTTCTCAAGTTCCAGTTCATTGTGTTCGTGATCGTCATCCAGCCAGACGCCGACCATGGTCTTGAGTTTCTTTTCGCGTGCAATGGCGGGAATCAGCTCGTGCCCCTCAGTGCACGAAAAGGTCCGAATCCAGCGGACATGCGGCTCGATAACCGCAAGGCGCTCCCGAATCTGCGCTTCTTCGATGACCGTTCCCGGTCCCTGGCCCTCGACATACGGACTGAAGGAAAGCCCGTGTATTTTTGACTCGAGGATCTTGCGTACGAGACCGCGAAGGTCGTCGGTAGTCAGCGATGCGATGTCGATGCCGGCAAGCGACATCCTGCGTTTGTAATAGTTGGACATTTGCGTTCTCTTAGTCGCCGAAGAGCCTGTCCGCGGCGAAGGTGACTGTAATTTTCCGGATCCGGCCGTTGCGTTTGAAGACATCGGCGCTCACATCCGCTGGTAGTGAAAGCTGTGGGTATGCTGACTCGCTGCCGTCATCAGACGTCACCAGCAGTCCCGATTCCGCTTTGCTGTCGAGCACATAGATGACCGGTACCTGGCACCAGGTAAAGGCGAGACTTGAAGCCGGCAGAGCGAGGTCCTGCCAGGCGTTATCCACATCGAGGTAACAGAACGATCGATCACGGGCCTCAAACTCGCGCACACGCAACAGGGCCGGCTGAATGGATACTTCACCGTCGCGAACCCGAATGCCGAGTTCTCCAAAGCGTGTCAGGATTTCCTCTTTCACCTGACCCGTCATGCCCGGTTGTCTGGCACCGGCGTGCCTTGGTGTATGCGAGTACGGGTCGGTGGGAAATGCGCCGTATTCGGCCGGCGTCTTGTTAAAGCCGATCCCGCGCCGTACGCGGTAGTAGAGGTCGCCGAGTCGTGTGAGCGTTGCCGCATCGGCGCCGCTGTCGCACGCTGCGAAGAAGTTCTCCTCGATGGCGAGCAGCAATTTCGCGACCATGTGCCAGTAGATCGACCCGAGACCCTCGAAGCCGAACATCGTTCCGGACCGGCCCGTGAAAGCCTTGTGCTGGAATACGGCCTCATAGAGGTCGAGCACGGCGCGTATTGTGGCTTTGTCCACGCTCGGGTATTGCTCGCGAACCTCGTCCAGCATCGCCTCGACATCGCCCGAATTCGTGAATTCTGCATTGAAGCGTACTGTGCCCTCGGCATCAGTCAGCACGATGCGGTCGTCGCCGTTGTCGAGCATGTCGGCAAGGACGGGAACGGCCTTCACATCGTCAATCGATATCTGGTTTCTCTGCAGGAACCCTGGCAGGTCCCGGTCAGGGTAGAGCATGAAGCTGTCCTGATCCTCCCGGTAGACTGCGCTGGCAAACAGGGCATCAAGAACGTCGGCCGCTTCGGTTGCGCTGATGGCGCCGCTGCTTAGCACCGCAACCTGTCCCTCGAGCATCGGGTACAGGTTGGCCACATGCAGCGAGTCGTCGTTGAAATCGGCGACGTTGTACGCGTGATACAGACCGTCGTCGCGACGGTTGGCCGCGATGCTGTGATCGACCAATGCGAGGGCGTCCTCGAGCAACTTCGATACGTCGCCGATGTCCAGGTAGCGATTGCCGCCAAACACGCCGCGAGCGTACAGCGTCTCGCGATACTCGCTGGCCGCGGTTCCGAGCATAGACAGGGAGCTATGTCGCACCCGGTCATCGATCTCCCCGTTGCCGGTCGCGGAACGCAAGCTCGCGAGCGCAGTTGCGGTGCCGTCGAGCCAGTCGGCCACTTCCGCGGACATGGAAAACGTGCCGGTTTCGGCGTTTAGCAGTTCCTGCAGGAAACTCAGGTAACGGCGCATGTAATACAGCGTTACCATCGAAAGTCCCTGGCCGACCAGCGCATTATTTGCGTCATTCCACTCTGGACGTTGCGTGTTCAGCCAGATGCCACCGTCGATCACGAGGTTGCCGAGCTTGGCAAGCAGTGGCACGAGGAGCTTCTCCAGCAGGTTGACCTGGTACACATTGCCGTCGCCGTCCAGGATGAGTTTGCCGTCGGCGCCGAACGCAGTGACACGTTCCTCGATCTGTTCGGCAAGTGCGTCGTCGAAGACCACGGTGTTCTTGGGATCGTCGAGAAGGTCCTGCAGCGGTTTAATACGGTAAGGGACGTTCGCGTAGCTGAAGAGTGGCTCTCGCAGCAGGCGCCGCAAGGTATCGGGATGAAAGCTCCGCGACAGCTCCAGGAGCTTGAGCAGGTAGATGATCTGGTGATCGCCCCAGTAGCCGATGTAGCTCCACGGATTGTCGGGCTCCTCGACTTCCCAGTCGATACCTTCCTTGGTTATGCGGTAAGGGTTGTAGCCGTCGACTGTGGAGGCATTGACGAACTTGGCGACCATGTTCTCAATGAAGCCCGGAAAACTGAATGCCAGCGCTTCCCAGTTCTGAAAGATATCGCGCCAGTTGCCCTGGTAGGAGAGCAGGCCTTCGCCGTACTCGTCCTTGAGTCGAATGGCAAAGTGGTTCCACGGGCGGCTCGGGTCGCCATGCCGGCGGCCAAACGTTATCGGCAGGTATTCCAGCGTTAACCGTTGCAGTTGCCGGTCGCCGCGTTCTTCGACTGCGGCCAGTAGCTCGTCGAGTCGCAAGCGCTCAGGCAGGCTGCGCAGCATGTCCTTGTTACGTTCGAAAACCGGCACATTGAATTGTCGGACCGTACGCTGAAAATCGCGCATTGAGACGAGGTATTGATCATCAAAAATACCGCCACGCATGACATTGAACAGGACATTTGCGTAGTGGTGCACGGAGACACGCTCCTCCGCCGTCGCCTGGAAGCCGTCCGCCGCAGCCATAATTCGTGCCAGCTCATCCGACGCTTTGTCTATCGACTCAAGCATGTCGGCTTCGGCTTTCTCGGGATTCTTCAGTTGCTGTCGCAGTGCAACTGCGTCCGCCTGGCTCTGCTCGGCATTCAGAACGATACGCCATTCGCTGGTGGCACCACCCGCCAGTTCGCAGGTGTGATTGACAAAATAGGCCCCTCGAATGCCTCGCCGATGATGCTCCTGCTGCGGGCTTTCGCCCTTGAGAAACTTGCTGAGTTGGCCGTTCGAGACAAGGATCCTGGGGTCGTCGAGTCCTAGCGCATACGCCACCGTGGCTTTCAAGGACTCGCAGGGTTCAGCGCGATCGGAGATGCCCGAATACAGTGTCAGGAAGGCGAGCCCGGTCGACTCGTCGAGTTCAGTCCACTTGTAGGCGTCAACCAGGTTGCTCGAATTGGTCTGCGTGAAAATCGGTGTGCCGGCCGGCAGGATGTTCTGCAAGCCGTCGACGATTTCGATATTTCGTGTCATGGCTCCCAGGTTCACCAGTTCAGCGTGACGTACGAAGCCATACGCCGGGCTGGTAGACCAGGTGTACCTGAAAGCCAGCTTGAGGTCGTGATTGATCTCCTCGAAACACAGCTTGTTGCCGAGCGTGTTTTTGTAGAGGTTGCAGCTGGTCTTGAATCGTCCACGCTGCTCACGATTGAACGGTTCCCAATAGACTGCCTTGGCGCCGCTGCCCACTCTCAGCATGGTGCGGGGGCCAGCGCTGTTGGCACTGTCGTGAAGCTTGTCGACCGTAATGTAGGGAAACAGTGCGGTTTCGGGTGACACTCTCCCCGCGGACAAGCCGCCGGTGGACGAAGCAAACATCCAGTGATCATCGGCGGAGACGACGCTGACGAAAAACGGTGCCATCTGGTCGACATTGTGAATGGCAAAATACCGCTCACCGGCGAAGTCCAGGAAATCGCCCTGGACGTCGTCACTATTCTCCGCGTTAAGTCGATCTTCCTTGCGGCCAACACTAGTCACCAAGTATCACCTCACCGAACAGGCCGGCGTCAATCCATCCCCGGTCTTTGGGGCCGCTCGGAACGGACTCCGAGCCTATGAAGTTTTCCCGAAGTTCGCTGCCGTCGTTGTCGCAGTAGGCGATCATCAAGCCCAGGATCTGGCCGACAACGAGTTCCAGCGGTTGATTCTGCGAGGAGCCATCGACGTACGTGTCGTCGTAAATGTCGATGCCGATCTCCCACACAAGCTTGTCCGCATGTTGTCGCCAACGGCTCTGGACGTGATGCGTATAGTCCCTGGCCTCGCGGTCGGTCCCGATGTCGATCGCACGGTTGTCGAGCGACATGTGGTACGCGAAGGCATTGTGGTTGAACTGGTGCTCGCCACCCGAGTAATCGGCGTCGAGAAAAATCTCGAGGCAGTCGTCATCCCAGTACTGCACCAGCGGGTCGCGATGCGCGTCGAATAGAATATCGTCGACGATCTCTGCGAGTATGTAGATGCGATCCGGGGTCCATACGACCTTGAAGCGGCCGGCAAAGTCGTCGGCCGTATATTCCGGGCCAAGCCAGCGGTACTTGATGTCACGCCATGCGGCTCGCTCCCAGTCAGGTTCGCTGGCCGTTCCGTCAACATGGATGTCCGTCGCCGCGCGCTGCGCAACGTAACTCGAACGCGCTTCGCTGTGGCTGGCATGGGCGGTCAGGGGCGCGAGTCCGGCAATGATGACTGCCGTTACAATGCTGACCCTGAGGAATTGCGCAAGAAAAGGCACTACTGTATCCCCTCAACCCCTGAATGACTGGTGCGCGTGTCTTCTCGGATTGTTATTGACAACGCTGTCATCTAGTATATCAGAGGATTCGCTTTGGTCGTCAACCCATGATGCATATCTCCGAAAATTACAGCCTGACACTAATCGCTATGACCTGCATGACGCTTGCGGGGTGTTCGCGTGACGCGGCGCCGGGCCCGTCAATGTGGGCAATAAATATCGGCGGCGGCGCCTACCAGGCCGTCGACGGCGT
>SHLT01000158.1 GCA_004282875.1 Chromatiales bacterium
GATGTGGGTCGCGGTCACCCCGAGTACTACCAGGACCTGGGGCAACAGGTTGCCGAGGAGCGGGGTGCGTACTTCATCAACCAGTTCGGCAATCCGGACAACCCGCTTGCGCACGAGACCGGGACGGCGCCCGAAATACTCGAGCAGATGCAGAGTGATCTCGACGCAATCGTCCTTGGTGTGGGCTCGAGCGGCACGGTGACCGGAATCGGCAGGTACCTGAAGGAGCATGCGCCGCAGGTTGACATGGTGCTGGCCGACCCGGTGGGCTCGATCCTGACCGACTACGTCAACAAGGGAGAGATTGGCGAAGGCGGCAGCTGGCTCGTCGAGGGCATCGGCGAGGATTTCATCCCGGACATTGCCGACTTCGAGAAAGTCGTGAAAGCCTATGCCATCAGCGACGCCGAGTCGTTTGCCGCGGCACGCGAGTTGCTGCGCATGGAAGGAATTCTCGCCGGCTCGTCGTCGGGGACGCTGCTGGCGGCGGCGCTCAAGTACTGCCGCGAGCAAACCGAGGCCAAGCGGGTCGTGACCTTTGCCTGCGACACAGGTAACAAGTATCTCTCCAAGCTGTACAACGATTTCTGGCTGGAAGACCAGGGCTTCATCGAGCGTGAGACCTGTGGCGACCTGCGCGACCTGGTTGGCCGCCCCCACGGCGAACGCGCGACGATTACGGTGGGCCCGACCGATGTGTTGACCACCGCGCATAATCGTTTGCGCAACGCGGGGTTCTCGCAGCTGCCGGTCATGGACGACGGTAAACTGGTTGGCGTGGTGACAGAGGATGCGATTATCCAGTTTGTATACGGACATCCGGATCTTATGACCGCGCCTGTCCGTGACGCGATGGAATCGGCCTTCATCAAGCTCGACAAGTCGGAAAGCCTGAACAACCTCGTCGCAATGCTGCGCGTCCAGCCGTACGCGGCGATTATGGACGGTGACGAATTCCAGGGGCTGATAACTCGATCCGATGTACTTAATTACCTGCGCCGGCAGATGTAGGACTGATAGATGACTGACAAGAAGAAATTCGCGACGCGCGCGATACATGCCGGGCAAGCGCCCGACCCGACGACCGGCGCCATTATGCCGCCGATCTACGCGACGTCGACCTACGTGCAGGAAAGCCCCGGTGTGCATAAGGGCTATGAATACTCGCGCACCCAGAATCCGACGCGCATGGCCTTTGAGCGATGTGTCGCCGACCTCGAGTCGGGAAGTCATGGATTCGCATTCGCCTCGGGCATGGCCGCGACGGGCACGATTCTCGAACTCGTTGACAGCGGCGACCACGTGATTGCGATGGACGACCTGTATGGTGGCACGCGCCGCCTGTTTTCAGGCGTTCGCGAGCGCAGCGCGGGGCTGGAATTCTCCTACGTTGACCTGAGCGACCTCGATGCCGCGGCATCGGCGTTTCGGGATAACACTCGGCTCCTGTGGATCGAGTCGCCGACCAATCCGCTGCTGAAACTGGTTGATCTGAAGGCTATCGCGGCGCTCGCGAAAAAGAGTGGTGCGCTGGTGGTCGTCGATAACACGTTTGCGACGCCCTACCTGCAGCGCCCGCTTAAACTTGGTGCCGACATCGTCATGCACTCGGCCACCAAATTCATCAATGGGCATTCGGACATGGTGGGCGGCATCGTGGCTGTGAACGACGACGGGCTGGCCGAGCGCATTGCGTACCTGCAGAACTCGATTGGTTCTGTCGCCGGGCCGTTCGACAGTTTTCTAGCGCTGCGTGGCGTCAAAACGCTGGATGTGCGCATGGAAAGACATTGCGCGAGCGCCATGACCATCGCCGAGTGGCTTGAGCAGGACGACCGTGTGGAGAGCGTCCTGTACCCGGGATTGGCATCGCACCCGCAGCATGAACTCGCGAAACAGCAGATGCCCGGCTTCGGCGGGATCGTGACGTTCTTTATTAAAGGCGGTCTCGAGGCCGCGCGCCGATTCCTTGAGCGTTGCGAAGTCTTTACGCTGGCCGAAAGTCTGGGCGGCGTGGAAAGCCTCGTCGATCATCCGGCGATCATGACGCACGCGAGCGTGCCGGCCGCAGAACGCGCCAAGCTCGGCATCAGCGACACGCTGATCCGCTTGTCGGTCGGTATTGAAGCCGTCGATGACCTGATCGCCGACCTCGACCAGGCCCTGTGAGGCCCAGCGGCTAGTTGCCGGCTTTGATGAACTTGCCCTGCTTGTCGGTAAACGAACCGACAACAATCATAATAAAATCGATAAGCGCCCAGATGCCGAGTCCACCCAGCGTCAGGAGCTGCAATATGCCGGTACCCACCTTACCTACGTAGAATCGGTGAACACCGAGCACGCCGAAAAAGAAGCACAGCAGTAGTGTCGGGACAAATCCCTTGGAGCTGGTATCAGTCATTCTTAATCTCCTCGTCCTAGTTTTTGCCCGGGGTAACATACCAAGCGTCCATGACCGTCCCGGAACGAACCGGTCAGAAGCATAATTGTAACGATGAATGTGTGGATGCCGTCGATCGCCGCAACGAGAATCGCCCAGAGCGGTTCGCCCATCAGGAAGAGCACGACCGTCGCGACGGCAAGCCCCAGGTCGATAAACGCCTCCAGCCAGCGGCCAAGATAGAAGTGCTGGACGCCGAGCACACCGAAGACGGCTGAGAGACTGACGGCGACGCCATAGCTCTTGTTCGATGGTGTCTCTGCGCGATCGTATCTCAGGTCCATGTGCCCTCCGGCTCCTGGTCGACGGCTAAAGTCGAGCGAACGGTTTGCATGAATTGCTGCTGCGCTGCGCTGGGTTGCCCCTCGGCGGCGGCCACGCGGCCCATCATCTCGAGCATCGATCCGGCCTGTTCTCTTGAAAATCGATCCCTGTTCTTGTGCGCGAGCTTCTGCAGCTGTGTGTCGATCAGCTGTGGCGCCGCGAGCAGGTGCGCGGCAGAGCCAAACAATTCCGTGGCAGCCTTGGGGCTCATCGAAAAACTGGTTTCAAATTCTTTCTGTGCGACTCGCTTCTGCTCTGCTGTCAGGTCGCCGTCCAGCTTGGCTACACCAATGACCAGCAGCGACGCCACGTGCAGTGGGTCCTCGATGGAATAAATAGGGTCCGCCGTGAGCTTCTTGGAGAATGCGCGCCGGCGGTACCAATAGAACGGATTCAGGCCGCCGATATCGATGCCGAGGCGATCCAGCAGGTAGAAGATCGTGACGAGCGATCCCAGCAACCCAATAATAATGTGCATTTTGACCCTCCCCAATCAGGGTTTTAACGCATTCTAGTCACTTAGCGCAGCCAATTGATCGGCCTGGTACTCATTTATTAAAGGTTCTACGACCTGATTGAGACCCCCTTCAAGGATTTCGTCGAGCTTGTAGAGGGTCAGGTTGATGCGGTGGTCGGTGACTCGCCCTTGCGGGTAATTGTAGGTGCGGATGCGTTCCGACCGGTCTCCCGAGCCGACGAGCAGCTTGCGTTTCTCGGCCTGCTCCGTTTCCTGGGCCACAACTTGCTGGTCCAGCAGGCGGGCCTGCAGCAGCGACATCGCGCGCGCCCGATTCTTATGCTGTGAGCGTTCGTCCTGGCATTCGACGACGATGCCGGTCGGTAGGTGCGTCAGGCGCACGGCTGAATCTGTCTTGTTGACGTGCTGGCCGCCGGCACCCGATGCGCGGTAGGTGTCCACGCGCAGGTCCGCGGGATTGATCTCGACTTCCTCGACCTCGTCGGGTTCCGGCAAGACGGCCACGGTGCATGCCGACGTATGAATGCGGCCTTGCGACTCGGTTGCCGGTACCCGCTGCACCCGATGCGCGCCGGACTCGAACTTGAGCCTGGCATAGATGCTGTTGCCGGTTATGCGGCTTATGATTTCCTTGTAGCCACCGTGCTCGCCCTCGCGGGCGGAGAGAATCTCGACGTTCCAGCCGGCGGCTTCCGCAAATTTCGAGTACATGCGGAAGAGATCACCCGCGAAAATAGCGGCCTCATCGCCGCCGGTACCCGCGCGGACCTCGAGATACACGTTGCTTGCGTCGTAGGGGTCAGGCGGTATCAGGGCTTTCTGCAAATCGAGCAGCAGGGTTTCGCGGCGCTCCTGCAGACCGGCCAGTTCTTCCTGGCCCATTTCACGCACGTCCGCGTCATCGTCATTCGTCATTTCCTCGGCAGCGGCTATGTCGTCGAGGATGCCCTCGTAGCGCTGGAACGATTGCACGACCGGTTCGACGCGGGCGTATTCCTTTGACAGATCACGAAACTGGTTCTGGTCCGAGATGACATCGGGGTCGGCCAGCAAGCCTGCGATTTCCTCGAAGCGATCGCGTACGGATTCCAGCTTGTTGCGAATGGACTCTTTCATCGTATGCGGCTTAGTCGTCATCCAGCCCAAACAACTTGCGCGCCGATGCGATCATCGCGAGGTCCTCTGCTTCGCCGGCCTTACGCAGGGCGACGCTCGGCTTGTGCAGCATCTTCTTCATCAGCGACGCCGTCGCGAACTCTATGGCATCTTCGGCCGATTCTCCCTTCGCCATGCGCTGACGGGCCTTCTTGGCCACCTGCTTGCGCACGGCCTCGTTGGAGTCGCGCAGGGTAGCGATGATCGGGGCAACCTGCTTGGAGCGCTCTATGGCTGCATAGCGTCGAATCTCGTCGTCGAGCAGACGGTGTGCTTCGACTGCCGCCGCTTCACGATTGCCCTGGCCCGCCAGGATGACCTTGTCGAGGTCGTCGATCGTGTACAGGTAAAAGTCGCTGAGATCGCTGGCGCTGGCTTCGATGTCGCGTGGCACGGCAATGTCACACGCGAAGATCGGTTTGCGTTTGCGTGCCTTGAGCGCATTCGCAATCTGCTCGGTCGTTACCACGGGTTCTGTAGCCGCGGTCGACGTAATCAGGATGTCGGCTTCAGGCAGCGTGCCTTCGATTTCCGATAAGGGCAGGGCGAAACCGCCAAATTGTCCGGCGAGATCCTGTGCACGTTCGACACTGCGATTGGCAACGAACAGGCGTCCGATCTCGTGACTGACCAGGTGCTTGGCAACCAGTTCGATGGTCACGCCGGCGCCGACCAGCAGCGCGGTGTGTTTCTTGAAGCCCGCGAAGAACTGTTGCGCCAGGTTGACGGCCGCCGACGCGACCGACACAGGGCTGGCGCCGATCTCCGTGTCTGTACGAATCTTCTTGGCGACGGCAAACGTGTGTTGAAACAGTCGGCCCAGGTTGCCACCGAGCGTGCCGGCCTGCTGTGCATAGCGAAAGGCGTCCTTGAGTTGACCGAGGACTTGCGGTTCACCCAGGACCATCGAGTCGAGCCCGCAGGCCACGCGAAAGATATGCCGGATGGAGTCTTCGTCGTCGAGCGTG
>SHLT01000007.1 GCA_004282875.1 Chromatiales bacterium
CCGAGATCATTGACGACTTCATTGACCGTGTCTTCATCGTCCTCTTCGACCGCCATGTCGAGAAGCTCGCCAGCCTCGGCAAGCCCGGACGTGATCTTGTCGAGGCCCGCTACGACCTGCTCGAGCTTCGCCCGTTCCTGCCCCAGCGCCTGTGCACGCTCGGGCTCATTCCAGACATCGGGTTGTTCGAGTTCGCGCTGAACTTCGGTCAGGCGTTCCGCCTTGGCCTCATAGTCAAAGATACCTCCTCAACGCATCGGAGCGTTCGGCAAGGTCGGCAATCGTCTGTTTGATCGGGGTTGTTTCCATGAGGATTTCGCTGGTTCGTTGCTGCACAAAAGGCGCGATGTTAGCACGCGTCGGCCATGGTTAGAGGAGCGATTTGCTCGACAACAAGCTGCGGGTTTTCGATCCCGCGATACTCGTTGACGTCGAGCCTGAACGCGAGCTGCACGTTGCCCCGGTAAACCGGTCCCGCCTGGTTGAACGCGATCGCGTCCACGATGCCGCCACCGCCCGCTGGGCGCACTCTGAGCTTGAGATGGTTTTCACACACCGTGCGCTGCTCCACGATCGAGAAGTCGCCGCTCCACAGGGGTTCGGGGAAAGCCGAACCCCAGGGCCCGGCATCGCGCAGCGAACGTGCAAAGCCCAGGTTGATGGCATCCCCGGGCAACTGTCCGTCCGTCACGATCGCACCGCTGAAATCCGCATGTGGATACAGTCGCGCCATCTGCTCCGCCGCGGCTTCCTTGAAGGCCTCCAGCGCAGCGGCGGATATTGTCAGCCCGGCAGCCATGGCATGACCGCCGAATTTCTCAATCATGCCCGGGTGCATTGCGGATACGGCCTCGAGAAGATCGCGAATATGAACGCCCTGGATCGAACGCGCCGATCCTTTCAGAAACGTCTCGTCTTCGCGGGCAAAAGCGATGACAGGCCGGTGGCAGCGTTCGCGAACGCGCGCCGCAATCAGTCCCACGACGCCCTGGTGCCAGGATGTGTCGTACACACAGACGCAGGCGGGCCAGCGCTGGGACCCGAGCTTGTCGACGTAGGAGAAAGCCTGCTCCCGCATGGTCGCCTCGATGTCACGGCGTTCGCTGTTGATCCGATCAAGCGCCTGCGCATGCTGCATGGCCGTGTTGAAATCGTCGGTCAGCAGGCACTCGATGCCGATAGAAATATCCTCCAGCCGACCAGCCGCATTGATTCGCGGCCCCACCGCGAAACCGAGATCAGTGCTGATACAGCGCGCGCTCTGCCTGCCGGCCTGTTTCAGGAGCGCCTGGATACCGACGACCGAGTGATTCGCACGGATACGCATCAGACCCTGCTGCACGAGCACCCGGTTGTTATGGTCGAGCGGTACGACGTCGGCAACCGTGCCCAGTGCAACAAGGTCGAGGAACCTGGCCGGCACCCTGGCGGCTCCCTCGACGCCCTGATCTTCCAGCAGGCGTCCAACTCGCGCCATGACATAAAAAGCAACGCCGACTCCGGCGAGGTTGCGGCTCGGAAAACGACTGCCTTCGAGATTCGGATTGACGATAACGGCGGCGTCCGGAAGTTCCTCGGCAGGCAGGTGATGATCGGTAACCAGGACCGGAATACCAAGCTGGTTCGCTTCGGCGACGCCAGCAACGCTCGACACGCCATTGTCGACGGTAATCAGCAGGGCCGGCGAACTGCGCGCAGCCACCCGCACGATTTCAGGTGTCAGGCCGTAGCCATATTCAAAGCGATTTGGCACGAGGTACTCGACATCGGCGAAGCCGAAGTCGCGCAGACAGCGCAGCACCAATGCGGTACTGGTCGCACCGTCGACGTCGAAGTCACCGATTACAATGATCTTGCGGTCGCGGTTGGCAATCACGAGCTCAGCGGCGGTGTCGACGCTCTCCAATGCACCCACGGGTGCGAGTTTTGCCAGGCCATAATCGAGTTGGCTCGCCTGGGTCAGCCCGCGCATCGCGTAGAGCCTTGCATGCAATGGATCGATATCGCCGAGCGCTGCCATATCCCTGGCGCTGGGCATCGGGCGGGCGACGATCGGCCTGACACGTTGCCCGGTCATGCCAGCAGCTCGTTGTCGCGGCGCCAGAACTTGAGCGTATCCGAGCGGCGAACCTCGGCGCGCAGACCATCGCGCGAAAGCAGGATCAGCCGGCTGATGCGCTTGCGACGCAGCAGTTCGCGCAGTTCCTTCAGGTACCTAACCAGGGACTCGGGCGCCATATCGCCATCCGGTGTCACTGCCACAAATCCATGCACCGAGGCATCGGCGCAGGCAGCAAAGCTGCCCGGCCACAGATCCGCGTCGGCGGTCGCACTCTCCCAGTACCCGAGAAGCAACGGGTCATCGGTGAAGATGGGGGGCTGCGTCCGCATGACCTTTTCCGGCGCTTTCCCACCCCCCCAAAGCCACAAGGAATTGACCGGCGCCTTGCCCTCCTCGACTCGACGAACATTCACCGGGTGTTCGTGCAGCGCCATCTCGATTTCACTCAGAATATTGCGGTGCATGACGGTGTGCTCGCCGGTCGGCAGGAATTCACCGGGCTCGCGCTGGTCGATGACGTAGGCAGGCACCATGGCCGTAGAGATGGGCTCTTCCGCCCGCAGGTAGCCGCAAGTGCCCAGCCGGGCGAAGCCGTAGCCCTGGTCTTCCGCCAGGGTTTCCTGGAGGTGGTCGAACAATGGCCGGAGATCAGACGGCGGAATGCCCGTGCGCTGCAGCGCATGCAGTCGCAGATGATCCAGCCTCGGTTCCAGAAACACGGGATCCGCCGCCGCGATCCACACGGTCGGCTGGTCACCCGTCTGCCCCCACATGCGGAGCGCAGCCAGGCCCTCGTCCGGGTAGGGCAAATTCAGCTCAGTGAGAATGGCGGCCAGTAGCTCTTGCGGCCTGTCCGACTCGCTCAGGTCGGCCTGCGCCAACCATGCTCTGAGCGACTTGTCAGACAAACGCCCGCCCCGCAGGGGGGGCAGCACGACGACCGCAGCGGTTTTGTCATATGATTCATTCACGATGTGGCGTCGATGGTAAGGGAAGCAGTATTGAAATTCACAAGAGAATTATCAGCCAAGCTCGTGGTGCGCAGTGTTTCCGCGTCGGTGATTCGCGTCAACGACGATGCGTATGCCGAGTCGATTGCCCTGACCCCTGAAGAGCTGCTCGGCCCATGGCATGACAAACGCATTGCCGACCTGTCTGAGGATGATTTTGCGGCCATTCTCAGCTCGGATCCCGAAATTGTCCTGCTGGGTACTGGCGTGAGCAACATCTTCCCGCCACGTGAACTGACCTTCGCGTTTGCGCGCAAAGGAATCGGGTTCGAAACCATGGATACCGCGGCCGCTGCGCGGACATTTAACGTACTTGCGAACGAGTCACGCAAGGTGGCGGCAGTGCTCTACCTGTAGGCGTCAGTCCAGGACTACGTCACCCGAAATGCCATTGCTTTCCAGCATCTCTCGCAAGTTCTTCAAAGCGTCGAGTTGAATCTGGCGTACGCGCTCGCGGGTCACACCGATTTCATTGCCGATTTGTTCGAGCGTCGCACGCCGATACCCATGCAGGCCGAAGCGGCGTTCAACTACCTCGCGCTGCTTCGCGCCAAGCTCGCAGACCCAGTGATCGACGATGCCGTTGATGATCTCCTGCTGCGCGCAACGGGAAGGCTCTGCCGAACGCCTTGCGCGCAGTCGCTCCACCGGGCCGTCACCTTCATTGTCGCGGCTGCTGGTTCGAAGCGTGACCCGTTCGTGCAACCCCATTAGCCGCTCAACATCGGCAACCTCGCGATCGAGATGCTCGGCCAGTTCCTGCATGGACGGCGCGCGATCGAGTTCCTGACGCAAGCGACGTGTGGCGCGGAGGCAGGAATTGATGTCCTTGATGACATGAATCGGCAGGCGCACGGTCCGTGACTGGTTCATGATGCCGCGCTCGATCGTCTGGCGAATCCACCAGGTGGCATAAGTCGAAAATCGAAAACCCCGCTCGGGATCGAACTTCTTGACCGCATGAATCAGGCCGAGATTGCCTTCCTCGATGAGATCGAGCAGCGGCAACCCCCGATTGATATAGCGTCGCGCGATTTTCACGACCAGCCGCAGATTGCTTTCGATCATCCGCTGACGCGCTGCTTCATCGCCACGCTGCGCACGGCGTGCGTACATTTTTTCTTCATCGGCAGTGAGCAGCGGCGAGATGCCGATCTCGTCGAGGTACTGTCGTGTTGGATCCAGCAACTGTCCCAAAACAAACCCCCCAGTCTGTGGCAAGGCACGATTGCTTGAGATCCTGGCTTTACCTCGCCGGCAGAAACTGTCGCGGGTTAACCGGCTTGCCATTGCGCCTGATCTCGAAATGCAGTCGCGGCTTGCGTTCTGGCCCCTCCCCCATCGTCGCTATTCGCTGGCCCTTTTTTACTTCTTGTCCTTCTTTGACCTTTAGCGACGCGGTGTACCCGTAGGCACTCAGGTAGGTGTCATTATGTTTAAGAATAATAAGCTGACCGTATCCGATCAGTCCACTTCCGGCATACACCACTCGTCCCGAGGCCGCGGCAGTTATGGGCTGCCCGGCCCGGCCGTTGATCAGGACGCCGGTTCCCGGACCGGGCTTTGCGCCAAACTCGACATTGATTCGGCCGCTCGTGGGCCACGTCCACAACGGGCTCGGCTGGGCCGGAATAGTCGGCAGAGGCCGCGTGGGCGGCTGCGGCGTGTTGCGGCTCGCCGTCGTCCGGCTGCTCGACCCGCTCGGCGGCGTCAGGCGAATGACCTGGCCGGGATGAATTAACGAGCCGTCCCCCAGGCGATTCCAGCGCGCAAGAGAATCTGCGTCCTTGCCGTAACGCCAGGCGATGGAAAAGAGAGTCTCGCCCTTGCGCACGATATGCGTCTGCGGCGAGTCCTGCCACGTCGAACGACCGCCGCAGGACGCGAGCGCCAGTGAGAGGACCAGAATGATTGCGATGCGGGAGCTCATTAGCTCCGCATCATAAGCCACGCGATGACAATTACTGTAACGGCGACCAGTGCCCAGCCGATGCGTTCAATATGCTGGGACAGCGTCGACTCGAAGCGTTCGCCGCCCAGGCGCACGAGTCCGGCGACCAGGAAGAACCGCGCGGCACGCCCTATCAGCGACCCGATGAAAAATCCTGGCAGGCTCAGCGCTGCCACGCCGGCGGCGATCGTGAATACTTTGTAGGGAATCGGTGAAAAGCCGGCCACGAATACCACCCACACACCGTAGTCGTCGAACCAGCTCCTCGCCTTGAGATAGGCATCCCAGTAGTGCGACTCCCGCAGCCAGGGTTCGATCACCTCGAACATGCCCCAGCCAATGGCATAGCCCGCGAGGCCGCCCAGCACCGAAAAGACCGTAGCGATCAACGCGTAACGTGCCCAGCGCCCGCTGTCCGCGAGACACATCGGCGCCAGCATGACGTCAACAGGAATCGGGAAAAACGACGACTCGGCGAAACTCATGGCACCGAGATAGCGCTCGGCATGTTTGTGCCGCGACCAGCGCAGCACGCGGTCGTACCAGGGCCTGAACAGCGTCATGAGCGCCCCTTCACCAGCGGCACAAAGCTGACCGCGCCAAGCGAGACCTGCTCGTAGTGATCGTCGCGTTTCGTGATTTTGACGAGATCCTGGATGCCCTGCGGACCCACGGGAATGATCAGCCTCCCGCCCGGTGCCAGCTGCTCCAGCAACTTCTCGGGAACCTCATTCGGCGCGGCCGTGACGATAATCCCGTCGTAGGGCCCGTATTTGCGCCAGCCTTCCCAGCCATCGCCGGGCTTGAACTGCACATTGTAGATATCGAGATCACGCAATCTCTGCCGGGTCTTGCGCAGCAGTTCGGGGATTCGTTCGATCGTGTAGATTTTCTTGACGAGCGGTGCCAGTACCGCCGTCTGGTAGCCGCAGCCGGTCCCGACCTCGAGCACCGTCTCACCCTCGAAGCCGTCGAGCAGCGCTTCGGTCATGCGCGCCACGACATAGGGCTGGCTAATCGTCTGGCCGAGGCCTATCGGCAGCGCCGTATCCTCGTACGCCCGGCTCGAAAGCGCTTCATCCACGAACAGGTGCCGCGGGACGTTTCGGATCTGCTCCAGCACGGCTGTGTTGCGGATGCCCTGGTCCCGCAGTCGCTGCACCAGTCGATCGCGGGTGCGCGCCGACGTCATGCCGATGCCCTTCCGAACGTCGATCACTTCTTCAGCCACTTCGCGATATCGGGTACCGCCTCGTGCCGGGTCAGGTCGACCTTGAGCGGTGTCACCGCGGCGGCGCCCTCGGCAATGGCATGGAAATCAGTACCCTCGCCCGTGTCCTGGCCCTCACCCGCTGGGCCGATCCAGTAGATCGGGCGGCCATAGGGATCCGAGTCTTTCAGAATCTGTTCCGATTTGTGGCGAAAACCAAGCCGCGTGGCGCGAATGCCGTTGAGTTCCGCATAGGGAAGATCGGGAACATTGACGTTCAGTACCGTGTCCGGAGCCAGCCCGGCCCGTTCGATCTTCTCGACGAGTTCTACCGCCACCTGCGCGGCCGTCTCGAAATGCGTCAGTTTGGCGCCGACGAGGGTCTTCCCGACCAGCGACACGGCAATCGTCGGCAAACCGAGGAAACGGCCTTCCATCGCGGCAGCCACCGTGCCGGAGTAAATCACGTCGTCCCCGAGGTTCGCGCCATGATTGATTCCGGAGACCACCAGGTCGGGTTCTTCGTCGAGAAGGCCCGTCACCGCAAGATGCACGCAGTCCGACGGCGTGCCGTCGATCTTGAAGCGATTTTCGCCGTACTGCGAGACCCGCAGAGGCGTCGACAGCGTCAGTGAATTGCTCGCCGCCGACCGGTTGCGATCCGGCGCCACCACGACGACATCAGCAACCTGCTCGAGCGCGTCAATCAACGCATTGATACCGGTGGCGAGATACCCGTCGTCGTTACTTACGAGGATTTTCATTCTAGGATAGGATTTCCATTCTTGAATTCGACGCGCGCAGCCTTGATTGGCGTGTAAGACGCGCACACTATACCGGCTGTGAACGAGAAAGACATCGACGACTTTCGACGCGCAATGCAAGGCGCCAAGCCCTTGCAGGCGGAAGAGCGTGCGCCCGAAGCAAAGACCAGACCGAAGCCCAAAGCCCGGTTCTCCAAGGCGGACGAGCGGCAGGTTCTCGCCGAGAGCCTTGAAGACGACATCGACACCCTCGAGCATGGCTATGGCGCCGCCCTGCGCTTTCACCGCGAGCACGTCGGCAAACGCACCATGCGCAAGCTGCAGCGCGGCGGCTACAGCGTCCAGGCCGAGATCGACCTGCACGGCATGACCGTCGACGAAGCCCGGCAGCGCTTGGCCGACTTTATCGATTACAGCGCGTCCCAGGGCAAGTACTGCGTGCGGGTCGTCCATGGCAAAGGGCTGGGGTCGGGCGATCGAGGCCCTGTACTGAAGAACGCCGTCAACCGCTGGCTGCGCAAATGGGATTCTGTGCTCGCATTCGTTTCGACCCGCCAGGTCGATGGCGGCACCGGAGCGGTCTACGTGCTGCTCCAGCGGACCTGACTACCGTTCTGTTTGATATCGCGATCTCACTCGCGATGTTCACCATGGTCGTCACCGGCACCGAGCGTTATCAATGCAAAATGTCGAATCGGTTAGCCTGCGAAGCCTTCGCCTTCGTCGGCATCCGAAGTGCGAATCAAGCGGCTGTCGAGTATTGCGGCTTGGCGGTGTTTGACGGCGACACGGTATTCCGGATCGGTGACCATTTCCAGGAATGCGCCGGCCGAAGGGTATCGGGCAATGAAGATTAGATCCCAATACTCGTCATTCGGGCCAATCAACGTGACTTCTGGTTTGCCGCGCCAGACTATCTCACCACCCACACGGCGAAAAACCGGGCCGCTTTCTCTACCGTATGCTGCGTAGGCCTCGGCACCGGTGGCCTCGCGCCCATCCTCGTATGCTGCCTTTCCTCGAAAACGCAACATGTTGAGCATCATGATCGGTTTATCCCGCGGCAACCGTTTGAAGACTTCGAATTGGTCGCGCTCAGGATCAATGTAGTGGGACATGATTCACCACTCGATACTTGGGTGCAAATAGGGCCTTCGTCATGCGGACGAACAGCGGCGGAAGAAACCTGGTATTCGGCCATTGAGAGGACTCGACCATCCCCCTTCGTGCATACAACGCCTGCGCGCCTATGTTTTTGGCTGCGACATCAAGGCATAAATTTGAAGATCCACTGAGCTTTGCGCGTTCCTCGATATCTGACAACAGAGTTGAACCGACCCCTTTACTCCGAAGGTTCGGCCTCACCGCAATGCCCTGAAGATAGAAATCATCATCCGCTACGCTGTTCAGGATTCGAAACACCGGTCTAAGAAGGGTGTGCATACACTTCAGTCGTAACGCATTGCGACCAGCAGCGCGCTCCAGCGGCTGGTCGGAGAATCCGCGCAGCTGCGAGCCTGTGTATGCCGAACTCATTCCAACAAATTCGCCCCCAAGATCCGCGAAGGTCACGTACTCGTATGAAAGCGAGTGTTCTGGCTCATGAAACGCTGACGCGATTATTGTCTCAGCGTGTTGACCAAGCATGAAGCGAAAGAAGCCATCCGCGGCTTGATCCATGTAACGTGCGAACACAATCCCTTCACTGTAGTCAGGTTGGGCTGGTCGCAATAGTATCGAGTCTTGCCTCAAGACCTCCCACTCCAACGAGACTCTTTCTGCACGATCTACATTCCCGGCAACCGTCCCCAACCCGCACCCGAATCATTTCAACCGATTCTAGCAGCTCCAGGGACGGGGCTGGAATCGGCCATCACCGGTCATCCGCCTGTAACAATTCACCCATATATTCGGGCTATGGTCAAAGACAGTCCATATACGATTTCTTCAGGTGTGGTTGCGGCAGTTGCGATAGCTTACTTGCTGTTCGTTTTCATGTTGCTCGTGCTCTTCTCGTCCTGAGCGGCCACTTCCGAACGCATAGCAATCGATCGTACATCTTCTCGACGAGCGTCGCGTAGCGGCCAGAAGCGGTCATTCGGATTCCGTGTTCTGCGCCATCCTAGAGCGCCTGTAACTCCTCGGCGAGATCGGAGATCATGGCTTGCGATGCAGCCTCTGCGTCTTCGAAGTGGGTAAGAACGTGAGCGACGTTGGCTATCTCGGTGCGTAAAAGAGCCAGCACCTCCCTGGACCTCAAAGCCCCACTGAAGTCGGCTTCTGCGCCATTGGTTGCTGAATAAACCCCCGCGATGCCGAATTCCGCGAAGGCGGGACGTATCTTGTGGATCACGAAGTCCCGCCGAGTCTGCTCATCAAGGATAAGATCGCTGACTATCGAGTTCCATCCTGCTAGACGATTTCTCAATTCTATATTTCTTATCAAATCAATCCTTCCCGAACTGATAGTCGCGGCTAGCGCGCCTGTCGCCGGATTGTAGTGGGGTGTCCCGCCTGCTTGGCGGAATAGTGCATCCAATGACTCACCATCAACGGAGTTGTCCGCTTCTGATGCTGAAATAATTTCCCGCATCGCGTCAAGGTTCAGGCGGTGGATTCCGGCAGTCCTAGCAAGGACTTTTTGATTCGCCGTAAATTCGGCGCGAAGCAAGCTAAGAATCTCCCGCTCCTCCGCACGGTCCTGCACGCTGTCCCACCATGCATCTATTGAGAACGCCAGAAGTATGCTGGCGACAATGGCAGACGCTTCAACAAATATTCGTGTCCACGGAATGGTCTGTGTGTTGCTCATTCCAAGAAATCCGAACTGTCCAACTTCGGCTTTGGGTCCCTACCAGTCATTGTAGTTGAAACCAGGCAGAATGCCGCTTTCGACCATTACGGGATATTCAGATTTGTGAAGGCAACAGCCGAAAGTATCCCCACGAATATGAGAATCCCCCACGCGCCACTTACGTAGTAGCAGATTCGGGATTTCAGCAGTAACGTCAATTCCTGACCGGACAACTGACTGCCGTACTTCGTTTGTATCCTCTTGAGATACGGAATCAATCCTGATGTTGTGAGAGCGTATTCGCCGACACTATCCGGGAAGTCTCTAACCGGTCCTAACCGAGCCTCGACACGTTTCTCAAGCTCGTAATAGGAGCTCTTGTGTGCTCTCCAAACTAACCCTGCTAGCACAAGGTGAACGACGACGAAAATAGCAGTCAGGAATAGCATTTAGTTCGGGCGAAGTGATCGGACCGCTTCATCCCGTCGATCGACTCACGAACCCTGCGATGCAGCGGCGCGAAGTCCAAGCGAAAACGCTAGTCGGCTGATGCGGCTACGCCCGGCCTGAATGTCAGATTTTTGAAGTGGCAGTGGGAGCCCGGCGGACTCAGTGTAGAGAGTTTCGTGATGACACCGTCCTCGACCTTGGCGATATATTTGCACACGAGCCTTGTCACTGCGGTCGACTCCGTGTTGCTCGAGTTTATGATCACTTCGTCATGCAAGTTGGCCGGAGCGTGTTCTCCACCATGACCGGCGGCTGAGCTACCGGACGTAAGAGTCACCTGGCCCGGCATCGCACCTCGGTTTCCTGTCGCTTGGTGCGACGGTGCGCAATTCGGGCAGCCCCTCAACACGGACAGCGAACCTTGCGAGCTACCACGACCATGAGATCCGGAACCCGGAGGGTTGTACGCGTTAGGTGCCAGGAATCCCCAGATCCAGGCATCCGACCTAATGGTAGTAGGCTGTCCGAGCACAGCGGCAAGTTCCGAGACATCCGCACCCTGCCAACTCGCGGCTCGAGCGCTAATGCTGTCCGGATTGGGCGCACTGGCACACGCGGACAATCCAAGCAGAATCACAAGCAAATATCGTTGCATCGTCGTACCCGCTGTTGCGCTTATCCCTCGATAGTACCTCATATGGGTTTTTTCACAATTCGTGTTGGGGTTCTGTATCGAATATGGTGCCATTGCGATTCGGCGGGCGGCGGCTTCCGGCCAGAAGCAGTCACTGGAATTAGGCTGAATTGGGTGGCACGCGCATCGGTAGCTCTTCGAAACGGCAGAAAGCGCCGGTCGCGCTCAGTGTGCCGAGTTTGACAATCGTCCCATCCTCGACGTCGACCAAGTATGTGCAAACAGGTGGAAATCGCCTTTCAGACTTTGGCGTGGGCCCACCACCGCGTAGGAAATTGTGAGTAGGATTTGCAGCTGGCGAACCGGTGAACGAGGAAGGCTCACAATTTCTACACGCTGAAGGACCTGACAGAGAGAAAGACTCAGCTCCCCGAATATAGTTGTCCCTTTTTTCCGGACTAGCCCAGAATTGCCAGTACCATCTATCCCCTTTCTTAAGACCGGGTTGACCACCGAATGCCGCGATCAACTCAACCACGGGTGCGCCTTGCCAACTAGCTTTCCGTTCTCCGATGTCATTATCGCCAGGGATACTCACACACGCGGACAAGACAACCAGGATGGCAATTGAAAGTCGTCGCATGATCGTACCCTCTCAGTTTCTTGATGCCATTATTCTAGTACAAACGGCACAGAAGCTCCGTTCACGGCGAGCGTCCGCTTTGGGTCAAAAGCAGTCACTAAAAGACTACCACGCGAGCGGCTGCTCTCCGCGGCATTGCGGACGTTCAACTGGCCGGGAAATTACTGTTCCTGCAGCCTGGCTGGTGCAAATATTCAGGCGGTGGCGGTTCCTTGGCGAAGTTTTCCGCCACGCTCAATAACCCGCCACGTGGCGGATCGACTTTGACGCCATAGTATTCTTATATTTTTCCATACAAGTCAATTAGTTATATAATCTGTCCCATGTCTGAAGTTTCCAGATCCACACTGAAAGTCATCGCCGCCATCATCTGGCTGGGCGGCGGATTGATTCTTGCGCTAAAGGCCCGTGAGTTTTTTGCCGCGGCCAAATTGCTGCAACCGGACAGTGCCTGGTCGTGGATCGCTGTGATCGTGGCTATCCTGATCGGAGGCCTGAAGGCTCACTTCATTTTCGGCCGGTTCTGCCGCAAGAACCTCGACAGGATTGCAGCGCTGGACGTGCCGCGCCCATGGCAGGCATTCAGAACCCGCTTCTACCTGTTTCTCGCAACGATGGTGCTACTTGCTGCCGTGCTGTCCGGGCTCGCAGTCGGTTCCTATCCCGCACTGCTTGGCGTCGTGATGCTCGACGTCAGCCTGGCGGTTGCGCTGCTGGGGAGTGCGCGATTCTTCTGGACGCATCCTCGACCGTAGCCAGTTCCCTCAGAACAGCGGTCGCAAACGCACCGCGGCCGAGACGGAATGACAATTCCACGGCATCGTCGGTAATGTCCCATTCGAGGTCACCGACACGCAGACGCAGACTTCTCGTGCCCGGCTCGACGCGTGCTTTCGCCAGGGCCGCCAGCCAGGCGTCAGGCCCATGCGTCGAACCGTCTCCAATGAGCTCGCCCGCCGGGTGAATATCCAGCGCTTCGCAGCGGCGCAGCAAATCATCATCAACGGCTTCAACAGCGAAGACACTGTTGGTGCCGTCCAGGTTGGCCTTGTCGCCGGCGGAAACCTGGTTCCAGGTTCCTGCGCGAACGCGTTCGTCGAGCTGCTCGTTAAAGATCAGCGAACGCATGGTCGAAATCGCAATGCTGCGCTTGTGCCGCGGCAGCCGCTTGCCGGCGGCGAATACGTCAGCGAGTTCGAGGTTATTACCAGCGCGGCCAAACCGCTGTTCGCCGAAATAGTTCGGTACGCCCTGCTCCCGTATCAGCTGCAAGCGCTGGTCCAGCGCTGCCGCATGCCCGGACAGGTTCGTACCCCGCAGGACGATGCGAAAGGCATTCGCTTTGTGTGCACCTCGGCGCAGCTTTTTTTGATGGCGCTGGACCTCGAGCACCCTGACGCCCTCGAGGTCGAGGGCCTGCCAGTGGGGCGCGTGCCAGCGCGGGATGCTAAACCACTGCCGGGTCACAGCATGCCGATCTTTCAGGCCCGAATAACCGACGTCTTTAGCCGGGACCGCGGCATGCCGCGCAAGTTGCCGCCCGACCCATTCGGTGTTCGCGCCGGTTTTTTCAATCCAGAGGAAGTCGTGCTCGCCATCGCCCGAGAGCGCGTAGCCGAGTTCCTCGGTGACCTGGAAGTCTTCCGGTTGCGAGCGTATCTCAGCCGCAAACAGCGGGCCGCCGTGCGCGCGGGCCCAGTCAGGGAGTGGCATTGGGAGACTCTAGTAGGACGAGCTGGCGACCGGGACGACCTGGTAGAAGGTCTCTGACTTGCCGATCATGCCGAGGTCGGTTCGGGCACGCTCCTCCGCCGCGTCGCGACCCTGCTTGAGATTGACCACTTCGGCATCGAGCGCCGCATTGCGTTCGCGCAGGGATTCATTGAGTTCGCGCTGCTCGGCGACCGCCGTGCGCAGCTTGATGGTCTTGCGGTAGCCGTCGTCGGACAGCCAGAGCTCGGCCTGCAGACCGAGCCCGGCGAGTGCCAACATAATCAGTAACCAACGTGAACCGCCCATTGCTTCCCCAAATCGGCTGCCGACGCGCTGCTATCCCAGCTTTACGGAAAACGCGTCACGAGCCGCATACCCTGCTGCTTCGCCCAGTTCCTCTTCGATGCGCAGCAGCTGGTTGTACTTGGCGATGCGGTCAGACCGGGACAGGGAGCCGGTCTTGATCTGCGTCGCCTGGGTACCGACCGCGATATCAGCAATCGTCGCATCCGACGTTTCGCCGGACCGGTGCGAGATCACCGCGCTGAACCCTGCGTCATCAGCCATAGTAATGGCATCAAGAGTTTCGCTTAAGGTACCGATTTGGTTGGGTTTTATCAAGATCGAATTACCGATCTTCTCGTCGATACCGCGTTGCAGGATCGAGGTATTGGTCACGAATAGGTCATCACCCACGATCTGGACGCGGTCGCCCAGCTTCTCGGTCAGCAGGCGCCAGCCATCCCAGTCGCTCTCGTCCATGCCGTCCTCGATGGTGATGATCGGGTAGGCATCGGCCAACTCGGCGAGATAATCGGTGAATGCGGCCGCGTCGAACTGCCGCCCTTCCGACTCGAGGTCGTAGACACCGTTCTTGTAGAATTCAGAGCTCGCAGCGTCGAGGCCCAGCAGGATATCGTCGCCGGCCTTGAATCCTGCCTTCTCGATGGCCGTCATGATCGTGTCGAGGGCCGCACGGTTTGACGGCAAGTCCGGCGCAAACCCGCCTTCATCGCCCACGGCCGTATTCAGTCCCTTGCCGCTCAATACACTCTTGAGGCTGTGGAATACCTCTGCGCCGTAGCGTAGGGCTTCCGCGAAATTCGGGGCGCCAACGGGCAGGATCATGAATTCCTGGATGTCGACGCTGTTGTCCGCGTGCGCGCCACCGTTGATGATATTCATCATGGGCACCGGCATCATCGTGCTGCTGCCAAGGTGACGGAACAGTGACACACCTTTCGACGCCGCTTCCGCCTTGGCGGTTGCCAAAGAGATCGCCAACAGAGCATTGGCTCCCAGCTTGCCCTTGTTGTCGCTGCCATCGAGCGCAATCATGCAGTCGTCAAGCGCACGCTGGTTATCGAAGTCTTTGCCGAGCAATGCGTCGCGCAGCGCGCCATTCACATTCGCCACGGCCTTCCGCACTCCCTTGCCGAGGTAACGCGACTTGTCGCCGTCTCGCAGCTCGACGGCTTCCCGCGTGCCCGTCGAGGCGCCTGAGGGCACACCGGCCCGCGCGCTGCTGCCATCGGCCAGCGTCACATCTGCTTCAACAGTAGGGTTGCCGCGTGAGTCGAGAATTTCCCGACCACGAATGTCTGTAATTTTGATCATTGTCATTCCATCTATTAGGGCGAGGTGGGCACCCCGAGGCCGTACGCAGCCTCCTGGTAGCCACGTTGTTTGACGCTCGCGTCGATCGACATGAGCGTTTCGAGCAATTCTTTCATTTTGTCGAGGGGCCAGGCATTGGGACCATCACTGAGTGCGGTTGCCGGATCAGGATGCGTCTCCATGAAGAAGCCCGCCACACCCGCGGCGGCGGCAGAACGCGCCAGCACCGGGATAAACTCGCGCTTGCCACCGGACGCGGTGCCGAGACCGCCCGGCTGCTGCACCGAGTGCGTCGCATCGAATACCACGGGGGCGCCTGTGCCGCGCATGACAGCAAGGCTACGCATGTCCGACACGAGATTGTTGTAGCCAAACGAGAAGCCGCGCTCGCACACCATGATGTTCTCGTTGCCCGTCGACTTGGCCTTGTCGACCACGTTTTGCATTTCCCAGGGCGACAGGAACTGCCCTTTCTTGATATTGACGGGCAGGCCGGTCGCCGCCGTGCGCAAAATGAAGTTCGTCTGTCGGCACAGGAATGCCGGTGTCTGCAGCACATCGACGACTTCGGCGACTTCGTCCATCGGCGTGTCTTCATGGACGTCGGTCAGCACCGGTAGCTGCAGCTGTTTCTTTACCTCGGCCAGGATGCGCAGGCCTTCCTCCATACCCGGGCCGCGGAAGCCGTCACGCGAGGAGCGGTTCGCCTTATCGAACGACGACTTGTAAATGAAAGGTATCCCAAGCTCGCTTGTGATTTCCTGCAACGTGCCGGCCGTGTCGAGCGTCATCTGCTCGCTTTCCACGACGCAGGTGCCTGCAATCAGGAAGATCGGCCGGTCGTTGCCCGCCTCGAAACCGCAGAGTTTCATCCTTCCGCCACCTCTGGCAACTCGCCCTGGCTATGCTCTCGAACAGCCGCGATATAGCTCTTGAAGAGCGGGTGCCCATCGCGGGGATTGGAGGTGAACTCCGGGTGGAACTGGCTGGCCAGGAAGAACGGGTGGTTGGGCAGCTCGACCATTTCAACAAGGTCATCAACCGACAGGCCCGAGAACACCAGTCCGGCCTCGGACAGTCTCTCCCGGTAGTTGTTGTTGACTTCGTAACGATGGCGATGCCGCTCGACAATGTCGGTCGAGCCGTAGCTGCGCGCGGCCAGCGATCCGTCTACAAGCTGGACCTTCTGCCCGCCGAGTCGCATGGTTCCGCCGAGGTCGGAATCTTCGCTGCGTTCCTCCGTGCTGCCCCCGGCATCCTGCCACTCGGTGATCAGGCCCACCACGGGATGTGGCGTGCCCTTGTCGAATTCGGTGCTCATGGCCCCTTCGAGGCCGGCGAGATTGCGTGCGGCTTCGATCACGGCAACCTGCATGCCAAGGCAGATGCCGAGATACGGCGTCCCGCTCTCTCGGGCAAAGCGCACCGCTTCGATCTTGCCCTCGATACCGCGATCGCCGAATCCGCCGGGGACAACGATGCCATCCATGTCGCGCAGGCAGTCCACACCCTGTTCCTCGATCTCGGTGGAGTCGAGGAAATGGATCCTGACCTTCGTCCGCGTGTGAATACCGCCATGCTGCAGCGCCTCAACCAGCGAGATATACGAGTCCTTGAGCTCCATGTACTTGCCGACCATGGCCACATTGACCTCGGCCGTCGGGTTTTGCTTCGCCTCCACGACCTCGTCCCATTCGTGCAGGTCGGCCTCCGGTAGATCCAGGCCAAGCTGCTGCGTGACGATGCCGTCGAGCCCCTGCTCGTGCATCATTGCCGGAATCTTGTAGAGATCGTCGGCATCGTAGGCTGAAATAACGGCATTCACGGGCACATTCGTGAAGAGCGCGATCTTCTTGCGCTCGTCCGACGGCAAGGGTTTCTCGGAACGGCACACCAGGATATCGGGCTGAATACCGATCGAGCGAAGCTCCTTGACCGAGTGCTGCGTCGGCTTCGTCTTGATTTCCGAACTCGTCGGGATATACGGCACGAGCGTGAGGTGCACATAGACGACACGGTTACGTCCCAGCTCGATTCCCATCTGTCGTATTGCTTCCAGAAACGGCAGCGATTCGATATCGCCCACCGTGCCACCGATTTCCACGAGGCAGATATCCGCATCGCCGGCGCCCTTCTTCACTCCTTCCTTGATCTCGTTGGTGATGTGCGGGATGACCTGCACCGTTGCACCGAGGTAGTCGCCGCGACGCTCCTTGGCAATGACGCTTTCGTAGATTCGGCCCGTCGTGTAGTTGCTGTGGCGGCCACCCTTGGCCGTGCGCACAAAGCGCTCGTAATGGCCGAGGTCCAGGTCAGTCTCAGTCCCGTCGTGAGTGACGAACACCTCGCCGTGCTGGAACGGGCTCATCGTGCCCGGATCCACGTTGATGTAAGGATCGAGCTTGATCATGCTGATCGTCAACCCTCGCGCTTCAAGGATGGCCCCGAGACAGGCCGATGTGATGCCCTTTCCGAGGGAGGAAACCACACCGCCGGTGATGAATACGTAAGAAGTCATGTATGCGCTCAGGGCCTCACGCCCAAAAGTAAACAGCTGGAAACGACAAAGGGTTGGAGCAAAGCACTGCGTGGCTCGCGATGTGCTTTTTCCAACCCTTCGAATTCCGTGCCGTCGTTGGTCAAAGACGGTATTAAAGTCTACCGAATCACCTGTTGGTTAACAACGACCGTAATGCCTAATGCAGGGCGGGACGATCGCTCCACCGTACTGCAACACCGGGCGATGCCGCAGCACCGTCGGCGATCCACAGGTCACCGACAGCGACAAGCTGTTCGCCCGAGTACACCAGCGGCACCCGGTCACGCATCCAGGGCACGATCCCCGCTTCTTGAAGTAATTTCTTCAGTGTCTTCGTATGTGATTGGCCATCAAGGCGAATCTTCTCCCCACCCTTGCGAGACTCGAGCCGCAACTTGGGCCCGACCAGGGCGGGATCGATGCCACGATCCACACCGGGTTCGAAGCGCAGGATGCCGAGTCCGTTACCAAGCCTGACCGTGCTGCCCGAGATCGGGCCTTCCGGCAGGGCGTCGGCGAGTTCTTCCGGCAGGAAATACAGCCCATCGCGATATCGCCGGGCAGAACCGCCGGGCCAGCGCACCTGCGGCTCGGCATCCTCGCGCGCGCGCAGCACTTCGTCCAGGATGGCGTCGAGCTGGAGTGCCGTGGGTAAGGTCAGTCCGCACAGGCGCAATGCGTGCCGTATCAGGTTTTTCCGCCGATGCCTCGGCAGGGCGAGCAAGGCGGCGACAGGCAGGCGCTCACTGTGCCCGCCCAGGGCCTCGAGATCGATCCTCGCAAGATCGATCAACAAGCTCGTCGCTTCACTGGCGTGCATCGCGGATCGCTGCAGGCGCGACGCAATATCCGGCCAGCGCGTCTTGAGGCGTGGCAGGATTTCATGCCGCAAAAAATTACGGTCAAAGCGCTTGTCGGCGTTTGACGGGTCATCAATCCAGTCGATGTCATGGGAACGTGCATACGCCTCGAGGTCCGCCCGATCGAAGTACAGCAGCGGGCGAATCAGCCAACCCGGGCCGAAGCGGCGCACCGCGCCGATACCGGCGATGCCGGCCGGACCGCTGCCACGCACCAGGTTGAGCAACAAGGTCTCCGCCTGGTCTTCGCGATGGTGTGCACTCATGAGCCAGTCGCCGGGTTCCATTTCGGCATGCAGAGCGCTGTACCGAGCTTCGCGGGCAGACGCCTCGGGGCCCCTGCCCGACTCCAGCTGCACGTCCACCTTGCGGCCGCGGAAGCCAATACCCAGCGATTTGGCGAAAGCCTCGCAGTGGCGGCTCCATTCATCAGCTTGTTGTTGCAGCCCATGATCGATATGAACGGCGATCACGGGAATGTCGGCGGCGGACAGCGCGTGTGCCAGTACGGAGGAATCCAGACCGCCGCTGAATGCGATCAGATAGCGGGCCGGGCGTTCGGCCTGGTTTTCAAAGGCCGCAAGTCGTTCGAGCAGTTGCTCGGGAGTGAAGCTCACGCCTCTTTGAATCTGCCGAAGCTCGAGAGTCGCTGTTGCCGCTCCTCGAGTAACTGCTCTGTCGACATTGAACCGAGCTCGTCCAGACTCTTGAGCAGGGCGTTGCGGATGATCTCCGCAGCTTCACCCGGGTTGCGGTGAGCGCCGCCCAGAGGCTCCTCGAGCACCTCGTCAACAAGGTTGAATTCGTTCAGTTGCGACGCCGTAATGCGCATGGCTTCGGCGGCATCTTCCGCTTTTTCCGCGCTTTTCCAGAGGATCGAGGCGCAGCCCTCCGGGGAAATTACCGAATAAATGCTGTATTGCAGCATCAGCAGGCGATCGCTCACGCCGATGGCCAACGCGCCACCAGAGCCGCCCTCCCCGATCACCACGCTGATGATCGGCGTCTTCAGACCCGCCATGAGGAACAGGCTGTACGCAATGGCCTCGCTCTGGCCGCGCTCCTCGGCGCCGACGCCAGGATAGGCCCCCGGCGTATCGATAAAGGTCACGACCGGCATCGAAAACTTCTCCGCCATGCGCATCAGGCGTTGCGCTTTTCGATAACCCTCGGGTTTCGGCATGCCGTAGTTGCGGCGCACGCGCTCCTTGGTGTCGCGCCCTTTCTGGTGGCCGATAAACATGACCGCGCGGCCGTCGATGCGGCCGACGCCGCCGATAATCGCCGGGTCGTCGGCGTACATGCGGTCGCCGTGCAGCTCCTGGAAGTCCGGAGAGATCAGGCTCAGGTAGTCCTGCGTATAGGGTCGCGATTCGTGGCGTGCCACGCGCGCGATTTGCCAGGGGCTGAGTTTCGCGAAGATGCTCTTGGTGAGCGACTCGCTTTTTGCCTTCAGGCGCGCGACTTCCTCATTGATATTGATCTCGGAATCGTCACCAACATAACGCAGCTCCTCGATCTTCGCCTCAAGCTCGGCGATGGGCTGCTCAAAATCAAGAAATTTCATATCCATAGGCAGTTCTGCTGCGGCGATTGCGGCCTCAGTTCAGTTCCCGTGTCGGTGCGTATAGAAGACGAACATTATTGGTCCCGAGTAGCTCCGTCAACTTGTCACGCAGCTCGCGACTCGGCCGCACGGCCCACTCGGGGCCCAGCGACAGCTTCGCCGACGCACTGGTCCCGACGTAGCGCACCGACACGTCGCAGCTGCCTTCGCGGTAGGGAAGCAACACATCGTGCAGCTGGGTGAGGATGGCGTCGCCCTGCCCGTTGGTCGCAATACTGAGAACCAGGCTCTTGGCCCGGGACTCGATGACCCGGTCGATATGCAGCACGTTCTTGGCATTCACGGTCCAGCTGCCGATGAAGTCGTCGTAACGAAGAGCGCCCGAGACCACCACGATTTCGTCCTTCACCAGCAGGTGACTGAACTCCTGGAAGGCCTCGCTGAAGAAGCTGATTTCCATGCGGCCCGTGTCGTCGTCAAGAACCACACTGACACGATTCCCGCGCTTACGGACATCAACGATCAGGCCAGCGACGGTCGCCTCGCGCCGCGCCGCGTAGTCACGTTCACCCTTGTTGGTTTGCGGCGCCGGTTCCGCCGTGATGTCGCCGAGCTTGCCGTCGACAAAATAGCGCGCGTCGTGGCGCACGGCATCGAAAGGGTGCCCGGTCAGGTATAGACCCAGCGCCTCTTTTTCATTACTGAGGAAGAGGCGCTCCTGCCACTCGGCCAGCGCCACGGGTTTCATCCGGACTTCTTCGGTCTCTACGACGTCTCCCAACCCGAACATGTCATTCTGTCCGGCCGCGGCGGCTTTCGCCTGCTGGTCGGCACTGCGCAACGCCTCGGGGACGTGATGCATCAGGCCGCGACGTGTTTCCCCGAAACTGTCCATCGCCCCCGACTTGACCATCGCTTCCAGGGTCCGCCGGTTGATCTTCTCGTGGTCGACACGGCGGCAGAATTCAGCGAGGCTCGTGTACGGCCCGTTGGCGTCACGATCGGCAATCAGCGACTCGACGGCGCCCCGCCCCACGCCCTTGATGGCGCCCAGGCCATAGAGAATTGTATCCGCGGCTGACACGCTGAAGTGGTATGACGACGAGTTGATGTCCGGTCCCTGCAGCTCCAGGCCGAGCTGCCGGCAATCGTCCTTGAGCGTGACCAGCCGATCCGTATTCTGCAGGTCCGCGCTCATGACGGCGGCCATGAAGGCGGCCGGATAATGTGCCTTGAGATACGCGGTCTGGTACGACAAGACCGCATATGCAGCCGAGTGCGACTTGTTGAAGCCGTAGCCTGCAAATTTCTCCATGAGGTCGAAAATGCGCGTTGCCGTTTCCTGCGTGACGCCGCGTTCGGTCGCCCCCGTTACGAAGATCTCGCGCTGTTTCGCCATTTCTTCGGGCTTCTTCTTGCCCATGGCACGACGCAACAAATCCGCACCGCCAAGCGTGTAACCGGCCAGGACCTGTGCAATCTGCATCACCTGTTCCTGGTAGAGAATGACGCCGTAGGTCTCTTCGAGCACCGGCTTCAGGTCCGGGTGCAGGTAGTCGATGTCGGCCTTGTTGGACGCGTGTTTGCGCGTGATGAAATCGTCAACCATGCCGGACTGCAGCGGTCCCGGCCTGAACAGGGCCACGAGGGCTACGAGATCGTCAAACTGATCGGGCCGCAGCCGCTTGATCAGGTCGCGCATACCGCTCGACTCGAGCTGGAAGACGGCCGCGGTCCTGGTGCTGCGCAGCAGTTCGAAGGTTCTTACGTCGTGTGCCGGAATGCGACTGACATCGAGCTCCAGGCCGGGATTGGTCTCGTTGGCGATGCGCACGGCCCAGTCGATGATCGTCAGCGTCTTGAGACCGAGGAAGTCGAACTTAACAAGGCCGACCGCCTCAACGTCGTCCTTGTCGAGCTGGGTGACAACATTGGTACCGCCTTCCTCGCAGTAGAGTGGCGCGAAATCCGTCAGTGGACCGGGCGAGATAACCACCCCGCCGGCGTGCTTGCCGGCATTGCGTACCAGTCCTTCGAGCGACATCGCGAGATCGATGATGGCAGTCACTTCTTCGTCATCGCGGTACATTGATGCCAGTTCGTCCGACTGCTCGAGCGCCTTCTCGAGGGTCATCCCGATCTCGAAGGGCACCTGTTTGGCGATCCGATCGACAAACCCGTATGGCTGACTGAGTACCCGGCCACAATCGCGAATGACGGCTTTCGCCGCCATGGTCCCAAAGGTGATGATCTGCGATACGCGTTCCCGCCCGTAGCGCCCGGCGACGTAGTCGATGACGTCGTCGCGTCCTTCCATGCAGAAGTCGACATCGAAGTCAGGCATGGAAACGCGCTCCGGATTGAGAAAGCGCTCGAACAGCAGATCGTGCTCCAGTGGGTCGAGGTCGGTGATCCCGAGTATCCAGGCAACCAGCGAGCCCGCACCGGACCCGCGCCCCGGTCCGACCGGAACCTCGTTCTCTCTCGCCCAGCGAATGAAGTCCGCGACAATAAGGAAGTAACCGGGGAAGCCCATCGACTGGATGACGTCGAGCTCACTCTGCAGTCGTTCCAGGTACGGTGCACTGAACGCGGCACGTTCGTTATCAGGGATCTCGCGCGTTTCGAAGATCGTCTCGAGAGCGGCTTGCAGTCCGCGCCGCGCTTCGGCTTCCAGGAAGTCCGCTTCTGTCTGTCCCTCGGGCACCGGAAACGCCGGGAGCACGCTCTCGCCGAGCGTGAGATCCAGGTTGCAGCGCCGCGCAATTTCGACGGTATTCGCCAGCGCCTCGGGCACGTCCGCGAACAGCTCCGCCATTTCTTCAGGTGATCGCAGGTATTGCTGCGGACTGTACAATCGCGGCCGCTCGGTATCCGCCAGAACCCGCGAGTCGTGGATACAGACACGCGCCTCGTGGGCATCGAAATCGCTTCGACTCAAAAAGCGTACATCGTTGGTCGCCACCACGGGAGTGCCTGTCCGGCTGGCAAGTTCGAGACTGGCGTGAACGCAGTCTTCCTCACCGGCACGGCCGGTGCGGATGAGTTCGAGGTAGAAACGGTCCGGAAATACCGCTTTCCAGCCTTCGAGAAGTTCGCGCGCCTGTTCCGCATGCTGGGCATGCAGTGCATGACCGATATCGCTGTGCAGGCCGCCGGACAAGGCCAGCAGCCCCGAACAGGTTTCAGCGGTCAGCCATTCACGCCTTGCGAGCGGCTCACCGCGCACCTGGCCCTCGATGTAACTGCGCGTCACAAGTTCCGACAAGTTGCGATACCCGTCGTTGGTCTGCACCAGCAGCAGCAGCGAATAGGGCCGGTCCGGCTCGTCCTCGTTCAGGATGCGCAGGTCCAGGCCAATCAAGGGCTTGATGCCGGCGGCAATCGCCTTGCGATAAAATTTCACGAGGCCGAAGAGATTATTCTGGTCGGTCAGCGCAACGGCCGGCATGCCGTGTTCGGCACACTGGCTCATTAACGAAGGGATCCGGATGGTGCTGTCCACCATCGAATACTCGGTGTGAACATGCAAATGTACGAAGGTCGGCCTGCTCACGATGCAGCCCTCACGGGCGCAAAGCTGTAACGATGCTGCTCACACGGCCCGTGGCTGCGCAGGCGATCGCAATGCACCTTTGTCCCGTAACCCTTGTGCCGTGCGAATTCGTATTCGGGATGCACGCGATCGAGAAACTCCATGATCCCGTCGCGAGTAGTTTTCGCAATAATCGACGCGGCACTGATGGCGGGAATCTTGCCGTCGCCACCCACGATCGCCTCACCCTGGAGTCGTAAATCATCAAACTCCAGGTCGGGCAGACGGTTACCATCGACCTGCACGCCCGTTGGCGTCACCGACAGAAAACCGATCGCCCGCCGCATCGCCAGCATCGTCGCCGCGAGAATATTCAGCTCGTCAATTTCGGCCGGATCGGCCCAGGCCACCGACCATGACAGGGAGCGTCCGCGAATTTCGCGCGCCAACGCATCGCGGCGAGCGGCTGACAGCTTTTTGGAATCCGCAAGGCCCGGAATAAGGTCGTCAGGTCGCAGAATGACGGCGCTCGCCACGACCGGACCCGCGAGTGGTCCGCGTCCCGCCTCGTCGACTCCGGCCACGAGATCGCCTAATTCGAACAGTCTTGCCTGCAGCATGGGTGGTGTGAGATTTGCCCCGTTAACGCCGCGCCAGCTCGAGAACGGCAGCGGCGGCATGCTGGTCTGAATCCAGTGCCAGCTCCGCTCTCAGTCTATCAAATCTCTCGCTAATGAATTGCCGTCGTTGCGGGTCGTCGAGAAGCTCGATGACGGCATTGGCAATGGCGGCCGGCTGGGCGTCATGCTGCATGAACTCCGGCACCAGCGGGTCCTCGGTCAGAAGGTTTGGCAACGTATAGTGGGTGAGTTTCACCATCCCCAGCTTGATCGCAATGAAGTAGCTCATGAAGGCCACGCGATACGTCGCGACCGCCGGCTTGCGCAGCATGGCCGCCTCGAGCACGGCGGTACCCGAGGCCATGAGCACGACGTCCGCGGCCGTCATGGCCAGTTCGGACTTGCCCTCAACCAGCGTGACAGCATCGGCAATGCCCGCCTCTGCCAGCTGTGCCTCGATCAACGATCTGAGACCCGGGGCCGCGACCGGCGTGACGAAGTGCACCGCCGGCCTGGCCGCACGAATATTTGCGGCGGCGGCGGCGACAATACCGCCGACACGATGAATCTCGCCTGCGCGACTGCCCGGCAGTAAAGCGACCACCGGATCAGCTTCGATGTTCAACTGCGCGCGCGCCGCAGCGACATCGACACGTTCCGGCGCTCCGTGTGCGCTCGGATGGCCGACGAAAACGGCATTCACGCCGTGCCTCTCATACAACGCCGGTTCGAACGGCAGAATACACAAAACCGTGTCTGCAGCCTTTTTTACCTTCTTGACCCGTCCCGGGCGCCATGCCCAGATGGAGGGACTGACGTAGTGCACGGTTTTGATACCGGCCTTGCGGAGTTTTTTCTCCAGGCCGAGGTTGAAGTCGGGTGCATCGATCCCGACGAACACGTCCGGCGGCGATTCTTTCCAGCGGCGGGCCAGTTCGCGCCGCAGGCGTAGCAAGCGCGGGATATGCACCAGGGGTTCGACGAGGCCCATGACGGCAAGCGACTCGGCGGGCTCCCAGCAATCGCAACCCGCTTCGATCATCCGGGGTCCGGCCACACCTTCGATTACGGCGTCAGGATGGCGCGCACGCAGGGCACGAATCAGTCCGGCGCCAAGCACGTCACCGGATGCTTCGCCAGCAACCAGTCCTATTTTCATCAATGCAGTCTAGCGTGCCAGACCGCGCTCGGACGAGCGCAGTGATTCGAGAAACAGGTCGAGCTCGGGTTGCGTCTTTGCCAGCTCGGCGATTTCCTCGATAGCTTCGGCTTTCTTTTTGCCCTTTCGGAACGTGACCCGGTAAGCATTCTTGATATTGCGGATCTGCTCGGTCGAGAAATCACGCCGCTTCAGGCCTTCACTGTTGATACCCCGGGCCACAGCGGGCTGCCCCGAGACCATCGTGTAGGCCGGCACGTCGCGATTGACGCCCGTGTACATGCCGAGAAATGCATGCGCCCCGATCTTGCAAAACTGGTGGATACCGGAGAAGCCACCACAAATTACCCAGTCGCCGACGTGTACATGGCCAGCCAGCGTCGTGTTATTTGCCATGATCGTCTTGTTACCCACAACGCAATCATGTGCGATATGCACGTACGCCATGATCCAGTTGTCGTCGCCAATTACCGTATCGCCGAGGTCCTGCGTGGTTCCCCGGCTCAGCGTGCAGAACTCGCGAATCGTGTTGCGATCACCAATGGTCAGACGTGTCGGTTCACCGGCATATTTCTTGTCCTGAGGGTCGTCGCCAATCGACGCAAACTGGTAGATGCGATTCTCATTACCGATCTTCGTCGGACCATTAATCACCACGTGACTATCGATTCGCGTACCGCTGCCAATCTCGACATGGTCGCCAATGATGGCATAGGGACCAATCTCGACATCGTCAGCAATGATTGCCGTGTCCGATACTATGGCTGTCGAATGAATCATTGTTGTTCCAGCTTCTTGACTCGCGCCTGCAGCGCTTCAATGCGCCTGAATCTACCAAGCTTTTTCGCCCAGTCCCTGGCCGGTTCCGCGGGAAAACTGGCCAGGTAAGTCCCGGGCTCGGTAATGTCTTTGGACGCGAAAGATTTTGCGCCGATGATGACATCGTCGCAAATTGAGATGTGCCCTACGGCACCCCCCATACCGGCAAACATGCAGCGTTTGCCGATGGTCGTGCTGCCCGCAATGCCGGACATCGCCGCCATGGCCGTGTGCTCGCCAACATGGACATTGTGGGCGATCATGCACAGGTTATCGATGCGTACCCCATTCTCGATAACGGTATCCTCGATTGCCCCGCAGTCCACGGTGGTATTGGCACCAATCTCGACGTCGTCACCGATACGCACGCCGCCAACCTGCGGCACCTTGATCCACCCCTCTGCCGACATGGCATTGCCAAAGCCGTCAGCACCCAGCACCACACCCGGATGAAATATGCCCCGCCTGCCGATTACGACGGCACGCGCCAGCGTCACGTTGGCAATGAAGCGGCAATCGTCGCCGATGTCGCAGTCCGGGCCGATGACGGTGCCGGGGCCGACGTACACATTCTCGCCGATGCGGGAGTGTTTGCCGACCACGACATTCGGCGCGAGATGCGCGCTTGACGCAACCGTCGCCGTGTCGTCAACGACGGCGGATGAATGCACGCCTGGCGCGTATACCGGCGGTGGGAACACGGCAGCCGCCATGCGTGCGTAGCACGCATACGGGTCGTCATGCAGGAGCGCCGCAACCGGGCAATCGGGCGCATCAGCGGGACGCAATACAACAGCAGCCGCCTTCGTGGAAGACAGCTGCTGCTTGTAGGCTTTGCTGGCGAGAAACGTCAGTGACTCTGCGGTGGCGTTCGGCAACGAGGCGACGCCGCTGACAACAGAGTCAGGGTTGCCGATCAGCTCACAGCCAAACCGTGTGGCAAGTTCTCCGAGGCTGATCGGCATTGGGAAAGATCTTAGTTGGCGCTCGTAGCCTGGTAGTTGGCCTCAACCGCACGCAGTACGTCATCGGTGATATTCGCCGCACTGTTTGCGTAGAGCACGCCATCACCGACGATCAGGTCATACCCCTGGGCCTCGGCATAATCCTGTACCTGCTTGAGCATGGCGCGCTGCAGCAGACCGTATTCCTCGTTCTGACGTACGTTCAGATCTTCCTGGAATTCGTTCTGTAAGCGCGTGAGGTCACGCTGCAGTTCACGCAGATCCTTCTCAAGATTACGGCGTTCCGTCTCACCCATGACAGCAACGTCCTTCTGTGCCTTGGCCGCCATGTCCTCGTACTCTTTTTGCTTCGCCTGGAATTCACGCTGACGTGGCGCGAATTCTTCCTGCAAAGCGTCCATAGCGACTTTGGTCTGCGGAGCCCGCTCAATCAATGCCGGCAAACTTACGACGCCGATCTTCATTTCCTGTGCCATTGCAGGGAGTGCCAGTGCACAGACGAGGGCAACGCCCAGAAGAGCTTTTGCCAATTGTTGCGTTACAAACTTCATAAAAAAATCCATACCTGATTAAAATGCTTGTCCGATGGAGAACTGGAAGCGTTCCAGCTCATCCCCGAAGTACCTGTCATTGCCGTCATACGCATTCAGCGGATAGGCATAACTAAAGCGGAACAGGCCCAGCGGCGCGAGCCACTGTACGCCAATTCCTACCGACGAGCGCAGCTCGTCGAAGTCCGGTTTGTACTCGATCGGCGAACCGAGTCTGTCGGTAAATTCCACCTCGCCCGTATTGAACACATTGCCGATATCGTAGAACAGGCTGGCCCTTGCCTGGCTGGCCCATTTGTCCGGAAGCGGGAGTATAAGCTCTACCTGACTGGCAACCAACATGTTGCCGCCATAGGGTCGGCCAAAGCTGTCCCGGGGACCGAGGTAAGACTCCTTGTAGCCGCGTACGGACTGGGGTCCACCGCCGTAGAACTGTTTGTACGGGGGCAATGCCGTGGTATCGCCCATGGCCTCGCCGAGGCCCAGTTCCGCATTGACGCGCAGCGTCCATTTGTTGCTCCAGAGCGGTATGTATTTCGTAAAATTGTAGCGCGCCTGGAAAAACTCGACGTCACTGCCCGGCACGGCCACCGACAGGAACAACTGCTGCCGCGTGCCGCGGTTGGCGAACAGCGCGCGGTTGCGGCTGTCGTAGCTCCACCCGGCGATCAGCTCGAAAGTGTCGAACTCGGTGCCGAAAAACGTCGCGCCGAAACCCACATCCTCAATAAAAGGGTTACCGTTGTTGGCCACCCATTCCTGGGCCTGCCGCGTGCTGTTGGTCGACGACAGCAATTCCGAATGCTGGAACGTCGCGCCGAAAGACAGGGTCTGGTATTCCGAAATCGGGTAACCGTAATCCACCGTTGCGCCGGCGCTCGTCGTCGAGAAGTCGGACGCCGCGGAGGTGAACTGCGTAATGTCCCGGTAATTGATGCTCAGGGTGCGGCGAACACCATCCATCGTGCGATACGGATCGGTGTGCGAAACGCTATAGAGTTTCTGGAAACGTCCGGAGTTCAGCTGGACCGCCACGCGATCGCCGGTCCCCAGGAAGTTCGTGTGCACGATGCTGCCGTTCAACATGATTTTCTGCGAATCGGAGTAGCCGATACCGCCCGAGAACTGGCCCGGCATGCGGTACTCAACGTCGAAATCCACGTCGACCAGGTCCGGGCTGCCCGGAACCGGCGTGTTGTCGACTTCGACGCTCTCGACGAACGGCAGACGTTGCAGCCGGATCTTGGAGCGGTCAACCAGCAGATTGGAAAGATACGAACCTTCCAGTTGCCGCATCTCCCGGCGCAGCACTTCGTCATCGACCTGGTCAACGCCACGGAAATTGATGTTACGCACGTAAACACGACTCTTCGGATTCACGTAGAAAGTAATCGATGCTTCTTTCTTCTCATGGTCGAGTTCGGGAACCGGCTCAACTTCCGAATTGGCATAACCTTCCTCGCCGAGTCGAAAATTCATGAGGTCCGCAGTCTGCGTCAACATGTTCTGGTTAAACACCGAGCCTGGCTGCGCGAGTATCAAACTTCGCAGGTATGCCTCACTGATCACCATGTCGCCCACAAGCTTGACTTCGGAAATCGTATAGAGATCCCCTTCATCAACATTGATCGTGACGAAGATGTCTTTCTTGTTTGGTGAAATTGCCACCTGCGTCGAATCGATCCTGAAGTCGGCGTAGCCTCGATCCATGTAAAACGACCGCAAGATTTCGAGATCACCTTCCAGCGCCTCTTTCGCATAGCGATCGTCCTGGCGAACCCACGACAGCCAGTTGGCTGTGTCGAGCGTGAAGTCAGAGCGAATCTCATCGTCGTCAAAGGTATTGTTGCCGACGATATTGACCTGGCGAATCTTCGCGCGATCCCCCTCCTTGACGTTAACCTGGATACGGACCGTGTTGTTTGGGCGATCCGTAATTTCAGTGTCAATAAAAACGCCGTATTTGCCGCGATCGTAGTACTGCTCGCGCAGGAACATCTCGACGTTGTCGAGGACAGACCGATCGAAGGTGCGACCGCGCGCCAGACCAACACTGCGCAGCGAGTCCATCAGGTCTTCGGTCTTGATGTCCTTGTTGCCGTCGATGGAAAAACTCTCGATCGAAGGACGCTCGCGAACAACGATCAGCAACGTGTCACCATCACGGCGCATTTCAATGTTATCGAAAAGGTTCTGACCGTAGAGAGCGCGAATCGCCTCGCCGACACGCACACCGTCAACGGTGTCGCCGATGTTGATAGGCAGGTAATTGAATACCGTTCCTTCAGAAATACGCTGCAAACCCTCGACGCGCATATCCTTGACGACGAAACTATCTGCGGCCGTTGAAGTTAACGGCAGCAAAATCAGCAACGCGAACAATGTAACTCTAATCTGCAATGTATTTCCGTCCGTCCCGGTTAACCCAGGATTCTCGCAATATCGTTGTAGAACGCGAAACTCATCAACAAGAGTAACGCCAGAATGCCCACCTGCTGCCCAATAATCTGCGCCCGTTCAGTCAATGGACTGCCTTTAACCCATTCCGCAACCTGGTAGACAATCTGGCCTCCATCAAGCACCGGGATCGGCAAAAGATTAAGGATGCCGAGACTGATGCTGATAAGGATAAGAAAGTCGACAAAGTAACGCGGACCGCGCTCAGCCGACTCACCTGCAAATTGCGCGATATTGATCGGGCCGCTGATGTTCTTGATCGAGACGTCCCCTGTCAACATCCGACCCAGCATTTGTACCGTGAAGACCGACTTGGCCCAGGTCTGCTCAATGGCCGAGACAAAGGACCGGCCCGGACCAATATTGTCCATCATGATGCCGACACCCAGGTATCCCGTCGTCACGCCATCGGTGGTACGTTCGCCCAGCGTCAGGTACACGGTGCGCCGCACCTGGTCGCGTACGTATTCAATAGCGACCCGCCGACCGGCCAGCGGCTCGACCGCCTCGACCAGATCCCCGAAATGCGCGATAGGCTGATTGTCGATCGTGACAATGCGGTCGCCTTCCAGCAGCCCGGCTTCCATGGCCGCGCCGTCTTCCTGCAAATTACCAATGACAGCCGGGGATGGACCCGGCGCAAATCCGAGCCCGTCAAACAACACGCCCGGCTCCGTTAGACCGGCTGCCGCGTCCGCGGGAATTTCGATGACCGCCTCGCGCCGCTTCCCGAAAGCATCTTCGAGCGTCAGCGGAATGCGGCGCTCGGAGACCAGGCTGTCGAGGATACCGATCAGTGCGCCATCCCAGGCCCGCACGTCCTTGTCCGCGATGCGCACGATCTGTTCGCCTTCCCGGAGCCCGGCCGCCGCTGCGTAGGAATCCGGCGCAACTTCGCCGATCGTTGGCCGGTACGCAGGCACCCCGTCCATAAACAGGAACCAGAATGCGATTATTGCGAAGAAGAAGTTAAAGGCCGGACCCGCCAGCAGCACGGCAATGCGCGCGGGTATCGGCCGCTGGTCGAATGCGCGTCCTTCATCGGCTGGATCGATGGGTCCTTCGCGGCTGTCGAGGAACTTCACGTAGCCGCCGAGCGGAATCGATGCAATACAGTACTCGGTGTCGTCTGCGCCGGCACGACGAGACCAGATCGGCTTGCCAAAACCAATAGAGAACCGCAGCACCTTCATGCCGGCCCAGCGACCGACGATGTAATGCCCGAATTCGTGTACGGCAACCAGGACACTGATTGCCACAATAAATGCGAGGAGATTTATCAGCGCACTACCCATCAACTGCTATCTCTCCATGTTGACTGATGCCCGGGGCCACAGTTCCCGCAGCGTTGCACACTACGCTATGTCGCACACAATGAATGGTTCCTGAATAAGCCATCAGATCAGCCCCAGCCAGCCGGCGCCCAACGCAAACAGCGGCGCGGCGGCGGCCACGGAGTCGATACGGTCCAGCACGCCGCCGTGACCGGGAAACAGGGAACCGCTGTCTTTAACGCCGGCCGTGCGCTTGAACATGCTGACCGTCAAGTCACCAACCACGGAAAGCGCAGCCACGGCCAGGCAGAACGGCAGGAAGACACCTATGTTGAGGTCGCGCCAGATGCCGACGGCAACGGCGAGTGCCCCGACGAGCAATAGCCCGCCGATCACGCCCTCCCAGGTCTTGCCAGGACTGATCGCTGGTGCGAGTTTTACGCGACCAAATCCCTTGCCGGCAAAATAGGCGCCTGCATCGGCCGCCCAGACAATCAAAAGGATGAATACCAGGTACTCGATACCGAGACGGAAAATCAGAATGAGGGCCGCAAACAGCGGCACGATAACCAGCAATCCACAGACCCAACGCACCGGATGCGGGATCGCGGTCGGGAACCTGAGGTTCCAGAAGAACGCGATCATCCACCAGATGCAGGCAATCTGCAGAATAAGCGGCGTCGTCTCGGGCACGACAAAATACACGAGCGCGATACACGCGCCGATCGCCGCCGTATACGCAATCCGTGCGGCCGTGGCGGAGAGCCCCAGGAACCCGGACCATTCCCAGGCGCCCGCGATCAGCAATACACCAATCAGCCATTCTGCATACTGCGCCGGCACCACAAACAGAACGACGCCGATCAATACCAGCGAAACAAGCGCGGTGACAATTCGTGTTTTTAGCATTCTGCCGCCTCTACCTGTTCGCCTGTATGGCCGTAACGCCGCTGCTTGCCGGCAAAGTACGCCAGCGCCTTGTCGAATTCCGCCTTGTCGAACTCAGGCCACAGCACGTCTGTGAACCAGAGTTCGGCGTACGCAAGATTCCACAACATAAAATTGCTGATGCGCTGCTCGCCGCCTGTCCTGATCAAGAGGTCGGGATCCGGGATATCGGCGAGCTGCAAACCGCTCGCGAACGCCTCGTCATCAATAGACGCAATGTCGATATCACCTGCCGCCGCTCTCGACGCCAACGATCGCGCCGCATTTACAATGTCCCAGCGGCCGCCAAACGCAACCGCAACATTCAGGAACAAGCCTGAGTTGCCGGCCGTCTTGCTTTCGGCCTCGGCAATCTTCTTCTGCAGGCCGCCGCTCAGTTGATCCAGAGCGCCGACAAAACGCAGCTTTACATTATTACGATGCAGCTCGGCGACTTCTCGTCGCAGCGCCTCGACAAAGAGGCTCATCAGGCTGCTGACTTCGTCTGCCGGCCGGGCCCAATTCTCACTGCTGAAGGCAAACAGCGTCAGGTAGCCCACGCCCTTTTCGGCCGCTGCCTCGACGGTTGCCCGAACCGCCTTTACGCCGGCGCGATGCCCGGCATGACGCGCCTTGCCGCGAGCTCGCGCCCAGCGGCCGTTGCCGTCCATGATGACCGCAACGTGCGTCGGAGTATTGTGTGGCTCGACAGACACGGGAAGAAGCGACGGACCAGCCGTCAGATCTCCATCAGCTCCGCCTCTTTGACCGCGAGGACCTCGTCGATCTCGGCGACATACTTATCGGTGATGGCCTGGATTTCAGTCTCGGCGCGCCGCTCCTCGTCCTCGCCGATCATCTTCTCCTTCAGCAGTTCTTTTACGTCGTGCATCGCATCGCGGCGAATATTGCGAACCGCTATGCGGCCGCCCTCCGCCTCGTGACGCACGACCCGAATCATGTCCTTGCGGCGTTCCTCTGTCAGCGCTGGCAGCGGCACGCGGATGATGGTTCCGGCGGTGGCCGGGTTCAGGCCGAGATCCGACGCCATGATCGCCTTTTCGATAACCTGCACCATGTCCTTTTCCCAAGGCGTCACGGTTAGCGTGCGCGAGTCTTCCACGCCCACATTTGCGGCCTGGTTGAGCGGCACCTGCGAGCCGTAGTACTCCACGGTAATGTGGTCCAGCAGGCTCGTATGCGCACGGCCCGTTCGAATCTTGGTCAACTCCGTCCGCAGTGCGGCGACGCTCTTGGACATGCGTACGCCGGCATCTTTCATGATTTCATCCAACACGATATGGCCCTCTTCTGTTGCTCTTTGCCCGGAAACGCTTCAGGCAGATACCAGTGTTCCAACTTCGTCACCCGCCATGGCGTGCACCAGCGCGTTTGAACGCGTCAGGTCGAAGACACGCAGTGGCAGGTTATTATCGCGGCACATGACGATCGCCGTCGCATCCATGACATTCAGCTTGTCTGCAATCACCTGGTCGTAAGACACGACGTCAAAGCGTATCGCGTCGGGATTCGTGGCCGGGTCCGCGTCGTAGACGCCGTCGACCTTGGTTGCCTTCAGCAGCACGTCAGCGCCGATTTCGATCGCCCGCAGGCTGGCCGCGGTATCCGTGGTAAAGAACGGGTTGCCAGTACCTGCCGCGAGAATCACGACGCGGCCTTTTTCAAGATGCCGCACCGCACGCCGGCGGATGTAGTCTTCACAGACATCATGGATTTGCAGCGCCGACATGACGCGTGCAAAGACGTCAAGAGACTCGAGCGCATCCTGGATGGCCAGGGCATTCATGACCGTCGCCAGCATGCCCATATAGTCGCCGGTAACGCGATCCATGCCGGCCCGCGCCAGCCCGGCTCCGCGGAAAATATTGCCGCCGCCGATGACGATGGCGATTTCGAGGCCTGCCTTGCGCGCTGTCGCGATCTCGGCAGCAATGCGTTGAATGACCCGCGGCTCGATGCCGTAATCCAGTTCTCCCATCAGCGCTTCACCGCTGAGTTTTAGCAATACACGTCGGTATGGAACCGGACTGTCACTCATACACTGTCCTCATTCGCTGGTGTCACTTGGCCAAAGGCCGTTGATTCTAGCGTAAACCCGGGTATTGTTCACCACAGGTCCTCATTAAAATCAACGGCTTAAGCGATCAACTTAGCTAGCGCCCTGAACCTGCGCCATCACTTCTTCAACGAAGTTGTCTTCCTTCTTCTCGATGCCCTCACCGACCTCGAAACGAATGAACGACGCAACGCTCGCATCGGCCGACTTCAAGAGCTGACCTACCGATTGCTTGTCATCCTTGACGAAGGGCTGACCCACAAGCGTCACTTCCTTGAGGAATTTGGCGACACGGCCGGTGACCATCTTCTCGATAATCTCAGGCGGCTTGCCGGACTCGGCGGCCTGCTCCGAGAAGATCCGCTTTTCGCGCTCGAGCATCTCTGTCGGCACGCCGGTCTCATCGATACAGGTCGGGTTGATAGCCGCCACATGCATGGCGATATCGCGGGCAAGCTCTTCGTCGCCGCCGTTCAATGCCACGACTGCGCCAATACGCGCGCCGTGCGTGTAGGCGCCGATAGGACCGTCGACCTCAATGAGCTGCGCCCGGCGGACAGAAATATTTTCACCAACCTTCTGGACCAGGTCCGTACGCGCCTGCTCTACCGAGCGGCCGTCGCCAATATCCTGGGTCGCCAGCGCGGCTACGTCAGTAACACCTGATGCCAGCACAGCAGCAGCGATCGAGTCGGCAAATGCCGAGAAATTCTCGTCCTTCGCGACGAAGTCGGTCTCCGAGTTCACTTCGACGATTACCGCCTTGCCGCCATCTTTACTAATGACGACACGACCGTCCGCCGCAACCCGGCCCGCCTTCTTGTCTGCCTTAGCCTGGCCCGACTTGCGCAGCGCTTCCGCCGCCGCATCGAGATCGCCATTGGCTTCGACGAGCGCTTTCTTGCACTCCATCATGCCAGCGCCGGTGCGCTCGCGAAGTTCTTTCACCATGGATGCAGTGATAGACATTACTTTTCCTCCGGCTTCTCGTCAGCCTTCTTTTCGTCGGCCTTCTTTTCCTCAGCCTTGTCAGCCTTGGCGTCGTCAGCCTTCTTCTCGTCGGCCTTGTCGTCTGCGTCAGCCTTCTTCGCCGGTGCCTTCTTGGCAGCGGTCTTCTTTGCAGCCTTCTTCTTCGCAGCCGGCTTCTTGGCGGCTTTCTTGCGGCCGCGCGTTTTCTTCGGCTTGCCGTCTTCATCCAGCTCGACGAACTCGTCTTCACCCAAAGCGACTTCGGGCAGCGACGACTTGCCGTCAAGAACGGCGTCAGCGATCAGGCCCGAGTAGAGCTCAATGGCGCGCATGGCATCGTCATTACCGGGAATGACGTAATCGACGCCCTCGGGCGAGCAATTCGTGTCAACGATGGCAACAACGGGAATACCCAGCTTGCGAGCTTCGCGGATCGCGATGTCTTCGTGATCGACGTCGACGACGAACATGACGTCCGGGAGTGAACGCATGTCCTTGATACCGCCGAGACTGCGCTCGAGCTTTTCCTGCTCGCGGGAAAGGCCAAGGACTTCTTTCTTGGTAAGACCCTCGAACGTGCCGTCCTCGGCCATCGCCTCAAGCGTCTTGAGGCGCTTGACCGACTGCCGAATCGTCTTGTAGTTAGTGAGCATGCCGCCGAGCCAGCGCTGGCATACGAACGGCATCTCGCAGCGAACCGCATGCGTGCGGACCGCTTCTCGCGCTGCGCGCTTGGTGCCAACAAACAGGACGGTGCCACCATCAGCGATGGTTGCCTTTACGAACGCGCTGGCTTCGCGCGCCAAAGGCAGGCTCTTTTCGAGGTTGATAATGTGGATTTTGTTACGTTCGCCAAAGATGAACGGTGCCATCTTGGGGTTCCAGTAACGGGTCTGATGACCAAAGTGCACGCCAGCCTCTAGCATCTGGCGCATGGTTACGTCTGCCATTTCGAATTCTCCGGGTTAGGCCTCCGCATACCCCATTCCACAACCCCTTTTCAGACAGGGCACCCAGCAGAACGTGTCGATATGCGTGTGATTTAGTGTCACCGGAAGATTAAGTTGCTCCCGGCGCGCGCGCTTTATACCATAGCGCGCCCCCCACGGTAACCCCTTTTCAATGACTGTAACCATCAAGACACCTGAGCAGCAGGACAAGATGCGCGTAGCCGGACGGCTCGCCGCCGATGTCCTCGATATGATCGGTGATTATGTCAAACCCGGTGTCACCACCGACGAGCTCGACCGGATCTGCCACGAGTTCATAACCCAGGAGCAGGAGGCCATCCCTGCCCCGCTGAACTACCGCGGCTTCCCCAAATCAATTTGCACCTCGGTGAACAACGTAGTCTGCCACGGCATTCCAGGGGACAAGACCCTGAAATCGGGTGACGCCGTCAATATCGACATCACGGTCATCAAAGACGGGTTCCATGGCGACACCAGCCGTATGTTCATGGTTGGTAAGGAAAATATCCTCGCGAAACGGCTCTCGACGATTGCCAGGGAAGCCATGTGGCTGGGCATCGAGGAGCTCGGACCGGGGAAGCGGCTCGGCGATATTGGCGAAGCTATTCAGAAATACGTGGAGTCACACCGGTACTCGGTGGTCCGCGAATATTGCGGCCATGGCATCGGCCAGGTGTTTCACGAAGATCCGCAGGTCCTGCATTACGGCAAGCGCGGCACCGGCATGGAGCTCCGCGAAGGCATGACCCTGACCGTCGAACCCATGGTGAACGCCGGCAAGGCCGGGGTCCGCCTGCTGCCCGACGGCTGGACGGTCGTCACGAAGGATCGCAGCCTCTCCGCACAGTGGGAACATACCTGCATGGTCACCGCCGACGGCTTTGAGGTGTTGACCCTCGGCGCCGCTGATCGCCAGTAAATAATCAGAATAAGATAGAGTTTTTCAATGGGTTACGCTGAACTTCGAGAATCGCTGGCAAATGCCGGGGAAGACTTGCGTGGGCGCTTTTTGGCCGGTGAGTCTGTCGTCGACCTGGTGCATGCCAGGGCGGCCCTGATCGACGATGCGCTCATTGGGCTCTGGCGGGAGCACCTCGGAGCGCTGGGAGTCGCGCTGGTCGCCGTGGGCGGTTACGGGCGCGGCGAGCTCCATCCGTCGTCGGACGTCGATGTGCTGCTGCTGCTGCCCGATGAGCTGCCTGACGGCAGCAATGACGCGCTCTCTGCGTTCGTGACGGCCCTCTGGGATATCGGCCTTGAGATCGGCCACAGCGTGCGCACCGTCGCCCAGTGCAGTGAGCAGGCGGCAACCGACCTCACCGTGGCAACGACGTTAATGGAGGCCAGGCTGCTGGCCGGCCCGGATGCGCTTTTCATAGCGATGCTGCAGGAAATCGCCCCGGAGAACATGTGGCCTTCGGATCGATTTTTCGAAGAGAAGCGCAAGGAGCAGATTGTGCGCCATCATCGCTACCACGATACGGCGTACAACCTCGAGCCCAACGTCAAGGGAAGCCCCGGTGGCCTGCGCGACATCCAGATGATCGGCTGGGTTGCCAAGCGGCACTTCGGCGCCGCGACGCTGGCAGAGCTCGTGGATCATAATTTCCTGACCCCGGGCCAGCTCAGGCGTCTCGAAGACGGTCAGGAATTTCTCTGGCGTATCCGCTTTGCACTGCACATTCTCACCGGGCGCCGCGAAGATCGCCTCCTTTTCGACCATCAGAAGAACCTTGCGGCGATGCTCGGCTACGAGGACGCGACCTACACCCTCGGCGTCGAGCAGCTCATGCAGCGCTACTACCGCACGGTCATGGATCTCAGCCGCCTCAATGAAATGCTGTTGCAGCTGTTCGAGGAAGCCATCCTGATGGATCCGGATGCGCCGGCAGAACCGCTCAATGACCGCTTCCAGGTCAAGAACGGCTTCCTCCAGACCGTCGATGACAACGTGTTTCGCGACGATCCGTCCGCCCTGCTGGAACTCTTCCTGCTACTTCAGCAGCATACCGAAATTCGGGGCGTCAGCGCGTTCACCGTCGGGTTGATCAAGCGGCACCTCCACCTGATTGACGACGAATTCCGGCAGAACCCTCGAAACCACCGCCTGTTCCTGTCGATTCTGCGTGCACCGGCGGGCGTCACGAACCAGTTGCGGCGCATGAATCTCTACGGCGTGCTGGGTCTGTACATTCCTGCGTTCGGTCGCATCGTTGGGCGCATGCAATACGACCTGTTTCATGCCTACACGGTGGATGAGCACACCTTGTTCGTCGTTAGTAACCTGCGGCGTTTTGCCCTCTCCCGCTTCGACGAGGAGTTTCCGCACTGCAGCGAAATCATGCAGGCGATAGAGCAGCCCGAAATCGCCTACCTCAGCGGATTGTTCCACGACATCGCGAAGGGACGCGGCGGCGATCACTCGGAGCTGGGCGCCGTCGATGCCGAGGCCTTTTGTCTCGAACACGGCCTGAGCAAGTACGAGGCCGGTATCGTCGCGTGGCTGGTTCGCAATCATCTCGCGCTCTCAATGACCGCCCAGAAAAAAGACATCCACGACCCGGATGTCATCAATGAATTCGCAACGCTCGTTGGCGACCCCTTACATCTCGACTACCTGTACCTGCTCACCGTCGCGGATGTTCGTGGCACGGACCCAAAGCTCTGGAATTCATGGAAAGCACAGCTGTTCTACGACCTCTATCTGCTGACACGCCGAGCGTTGCGGCGCGGTCTTGAAAACCCGATCGATCGCGACCTGCTGCTGAACGAGAAGCAGGAGAAGGCACGCACAATTCTCCTGGACCGTGGTATCCCCGCGGACCGCATCGACCAGGTCTGGGCGCTACTCAACGACAACTACTTCATCAAGCACCGCGTCAAGGAAATCACGTGGCACACGGAATGGCTCGCAGACTCCGACACCGAATCCGAAATCGGGCTCGTTGACGTACGCCGCCGCCACACTGGCGACGGCGTCGAGGCGGTACTTTACACGCCCCGCGAAAAGCGCACCTTCGCGCACGCGACGGCGGTACTCGATGAGCTCGGGATGACCATCGTGGATGCGCGCATTGTGCCGCTCGACAATGACCGGAGCATCGTCACCCTGGTCTTCATGGAACTGGACCGACGCGTCAAAAGCGATGAGCGGCGTATCAGCAAAGTCCGTCGTTCCCTGACGCGCATTCTCACGGCCCCAAGCGACAAGGTCGCGTCCGTGACGCGCACCCTGCCCCGGCAGGCCAGGATGTTCACCACGCAGACCACGGTGGACTTCAGCCGAACAACATCCGACGACCAGACGGTCCTCGAACTTCGGGCCGCGGACAGACCGGGACTTCTGAGCACGATCGGGCACGTATTCATCGAGCAGGGAATTGATATCGAGGCCGCCAAGATCGTGACTATTGGCGAGCGCGCAGAAGACGTATTCTACGTATGCCTCGAATCCGGCGGCGGCGCCCTGGACGAAGCACAACAACAGGCACTGGGAGAGGCGCTGCTGAGCGAGCTGGACCGCGGGGCCAAATAAGGACAAGAGCGACACTATGCAAGATTTGGAACAGATCATCGAAGCGGCCTTCGACAACCGCGCACAGGGTTTCGAGGACCGGCCGCGAGTCGAGGCGGCCGTGCAGGAGGCCATCGCTTTACTCGACTCGGGCGAGGCGCGGGTAGCCGAGAAAAAAGACGGCGACTGGGACGTCAATCAATGGCTCAAAAAGGCCGTACTACTGAGCTTCGGGTTGACCGAAAACAAGGTCATTGAAAGCGGCCACAGCCGCTTCTACGACAAGGTCCCGATGAAGTACGCCCAGTACAGCGAGGAGCAGTTTCGTAAGGATGGCGTGCGCGTGGTTCCCGATGCGATCGTGCGCAAAGGCGCCTACGTGGCGCCTGATGTTGTCCTGATGCCGAGTTACGTCAATATCGGTGCGTACGTCGACAGCAGCACCATGGTGGATACCTGGGCGACTGTCGGCAGCTGCGCCCAGATTGGTAAAAACGTGCACCTGTCCGGTGGCGTCGGCATCGGCGGCGTCCTCGAGCCTATCCAGGCAGGCCCGACGATCATCGAGGACGACTGCTTTATCGGCGCTCGTTCCGAGGTCGTCGAAGGCGTCATCGTCGAGGAAGGGTCGGTTATTTCGATGGGCGTCTATCTCGGGCAGAGCACTCGAATCTATAATCGCCTGACGGAAGAAATCACCTACGGCCGCATTCCCGCGGGGTCCGTCGTGGTGCCTGGCAACCTGCCCTCCGCCGACGGCAAATACTCCTTGTACTGTGCCGTCATCGTCAAGCGGGTTGACGCCAAGACCCGCGCGAAAACGGGCCTGAACGACCTGCTCCGAAACCTGGACTGACACTATGCTCACGGTATATGGCATAAAGAGCTGCGACACCTGCCGAAAAGCACGCAAGTTTCTCGCCGAGAACGACATTGAGTTTCGATTTCACGACGTCCGTGATGACGGCCTCGATATCCAGATGCTGGAACGCTGGGCCGCCCGGATCGAATGGGAAAAGCTGCTGAACCGGCAGAGCCTGACCTGGCGGAAGATACCCGAGGCCGACAAGGAAGACGTGACGAAAGACCGCGCCTTTGCGCTGATGCTGGATCAGCCAACCCTCGTCAAGCGCCCCGTGCTGGAGTCAGAGCGGTTCATGGCCGTCGGCTTTTCAGAAAAACGCTTTGGTGACTACTGGGCAAAAGCCCACAGCTGATTAGCCAATCCTGCCCGTGATGTAGTCCTCGGTCAGCTTATGCTGGGGATTGGTGAAAATACGGTCAGTCTCGTCCACTTCGACCAGCAACCCGAGATGGAAATACGCGACGCGTCTTGAGACGCGAGCGGCTTGCTGCATCGAATGCGTGACGATGACGATGGCGTAGTCCTCGCATAGCTCGTCCATGAGATCTTCGATACGCGCCGTGGCGATGGGATCGAGTGCCGAACAGGGCTCGTCCATCAGGATCACCTCGGGATTCACTGCAATCGTACGGGCTATGCACAGGCGCTGCTGCTGTCCTCCCGACAGACTGGTCCCCGGCTCGTCGAGCCGGTCCTTGACCTCGTTGATCAGGCCGGCTCGTTCGAGGCTCGTATGCACGATATTGTCGAGCTCCGCTCGATCCGCCGCGAGGCCATGAATGCGCGGACCGTAGGCGACATTGTCGTAGATACTCTTGGGAAACGGGTTTGGCTTCTGGAACACCATGCCGACACGCGCACGCAGCGCCACCGGGTCCTGTTCCTTGCGGTAGATATCCTTACCATCGAGCGTGATATTCCCGGTCACACGGGCCGTCTCGATCGTGTCATTCATGCGATTCAGACATCTCAGGAAGGTCGACTTGCCGCAACCTGACGGACCGATCAACGCGATGACCTCCTTCTTGCCAATCTCGAGCGATACGTTCTGAATCGCATGGTTGTCCCCGTAGTAAACGTTGACGTCCTCGGCGACCATGAACGGATTCTCGCACTTCGTGTTACCCACCGTTACGCCGCCGAGCTCTGTCACGCGCCCAGGTACCTCGTGAAGTACCGCAGCCTCGACCACCGGCTCAGCCTGGCGCTCAGGCGCCGCTGGCGGCGCTGGCTTATCTGTACTTGTTTCAGTCATTGCCATCATTCTCATACAGGTACCTAAATAGCACAATCGCTACCTTTACCATTTGCGCTCCATCCGCTTCCGAAGAATTACAGCGGTCAGGTTCATAACCAGCAGAAAACCCAGAAGAACAATGATTGCGGCGGACGTTCGCTCAGCGAACGCTCGCTCCGGGCTGTCCGCCCATAGAAAAATCTGTACCGGCAAGGCCGTGGCCGGATCGGTCAGGCTGCCAGGAACGTCCACGATAAACGCCACCATACCGATCATCAACAATGGCGCGGATTCGCCCAGCGCCCGGCTCATTCCGATAATGGCGCCCGTGAGCATTCCCGGCAACGCAAGCGGGAGTACGTGGTGAAAGACCACCTGCGTCTGCGAAGCCCCAAGACCCAGCGCCGCCTCTCGAATCGACGGCGGCACTGCCTTGATCGCGGCGCGCGAGGCAATGATGATCACAGGTAACGTCAGCAGGGTCAGTACGAGCCCGCCGACCAGCGGCGCCGCGCGTGGCAAGGCCGCCCAGTTAATGAACACTGCCAGGCCGAGCAATCCGAATACAATCGACGGCACTGCCGCGAGGTTGTTGATGTTCACCTCGATCAGGTCCGACCAGCGATTGCGTGGCGCAAATTCCTCCAGGTAAATCGCCGCAGCAACACCAATTGGAAACGACAACGCCATGGTCACGAGCAGCATGTAAACCGAACCCATCACCGCACCCTTGATGCCGGCCAGCTCGGGTTCACGTGAATCACCGTTCGTAAACAGTGCCCTGTTGAACCGGCTTTCAAGGCGCCCTTGATCCTGCAGCTGCCGTACCCAGCCAATCTGCTTGTCGGACAGTGGTCGCAGCGCTTCTTCGATATTGGCGTCGATGTTGCCCTTGATGAGCATGTCGACATTGGACGAGGCCGGCACCCACAGGGACTGTGTCGTTCCCAGCAAGTCCGGGTTCTGCGCAATCAGATCGCGAAGCTGGTAAGCGGCGCCAACACTGACAATACGATAGAGTTCACGGCGGTCGCGACGACCCGACGCCTCCGGAATTTCCGCACGCAGCGCCGTCCGCACGAGTCCGTCGAAATCTGCGTACGCAAGGTCCAGTTCACCATCTGGCGCCAGCACGTCCTCACTCAGCTCGATATCGAGCTTGAGGAACGTCTGTTTGAACGCGGAGGTTCCTTCCGCAATCAGGCTTGCAAAGAACAGGCCGAGAAAAACAATACCGATCGCCGTCGCAACCATGCCCAACAGCTTGAAAGTAAATTCCTTGCGGCGGCGGCGCGGCAATCCGGCCTCTACTTTTTGCCGCGTCGTTCTGGTGTCTGAAGTAGCCATGATCTAGTCGTATTGCTCCCGGTACTTGCGCACCACGCTGAGACCAATGACATTCAGGATCAGCGTCACCACGAACAGCATGAGCCCGAGCGCAAACGCGGCAAGCGTCTTGGCGCTGTCAAACTCCTGGTCGCCAACGAGCAGCGTGACGATCTGCACGGTCACGGTCGTTACCGCCTCGAACGGATTTGCCGTCAGGTTAGCCGCGAGACCGGCCGCCATGACGACGATCATCGTCTCACCGATAGCTCGCGATACCGCAAGCAGGATGCCGCCGACGATGCCGGGCAGCGCGGCTGGAAGAATGACCTTGGTCATGGTCTCGGAGCGCGTGGACCCGAGCCCGAGCGCGCCGTCACGCATCGCGGTAGGCACGGCATTGATGGCGTCATCTGACAAGGACGAGACCAGCGGAATGATCATGATACCCATCACGATGCCGGCCGCCAGTGCGCTCTCGGACGCCACCTGGATGCCTGCGGACTCGCCTGCGCTGCGTATCCATGGCGCGACGGTCAACGCGGCGAAAAATCCGTACACAACGGTCGGAATGCCTGCAAGAACTTCGAGCAGCGGTTTGGCGATACCACGGATACGGGCACTCGAATACTCGGCGAGATAAATCGCCGTCATGAGCCCCACCGGAACCGCCACGACCATCGCTATGCTGGTGATCAGCAATGTGCCTGTGAACAGGGGAACGGCGCCAAAGCTTCCGGAAGACCCGACCTGGTCTGCGCGAATCGCCGTCTGCGGGCTCCAGGTCAGGCCGAACAAGAACTCGGTCACCGGCACTTTCTGGAAGAAGCGGATGGCCTCAAACAGGACTGACAGCACGATGCCAATCGTCGTCAGGATTGCGATACTCGATGCAGCGATCAGGAACCAGCGGATCACTCGCTCGACACGATTTCGCGCACGCAGGTCCGGATGAATACGGCGCCAGGCCATGGCCCCGCCAAGCCCGGCCATGCCCAGCGCCAGGACGGCCAGGAACTGTCGGCTTTTCTCGATATAAGCGTTGAACATTGTGGCCGCGTCCTGCAATACGTCGTCGACGTCGACACTGACGACGTCGCCTGCAGCAAGGTTCTGGATGTTATTGATGAGAAGGTTGAGTTCGCCGGGCGGCAGGTTTCTGTACGCATCCGGTAAAGCGTTGACGACGAGTGCCACGATCACCCGCGGTTCGATCATCACCCATACCAGGAGGAGCGCAAGCGCCGGAAGCACTGCCCAGATTGCAACGTAGTAGCCGTAGTAGCCCGGCAGCGAATGCAATGCGCTGCCATGACCATGCCCGCCGACAAGCGCAAGCGATCGCCTGCGCCCATAGAAGAACGCAGCTATCGACATGAAGCCGAGCATCAGAATGAGGGTAGTGCTTTGCATCGTGTTGTTCTGGTAACGAACGACGGCGACCCTCTTCGGATCGCCGCCAGAATCGGGAGTTTAACGTCTTATTCTGCAGCCATTGACAGTGGCGTCAGGTCGCGAACAGCTGTGGCAACCTGCTTACGCTCGGCGTCAGGCATCGGGATTAGTCCGCGATCCGACAAGTAGCCCTCCTCGCCCCAGGCCCTTTCACTTGTGAACTCGCGGAGAAAGCCTCGCAGTCCGGGAATGACATCGACGTGCGCTTTCTTCGCGTAAAAGTAAAGCGGACGTGATACCGGATATTCACCATCAGCGATGGCATCGAAGGTCGGCTCTACACCATCGATGAGCGAGCCTTTGACTTTCTCCATGTTCTGGTCGAGAAAGCTGAAGCCAAAGATGCCGAATGCGTCGGGGTTCGCCTGCAGCTTTTGTACGATCAGGTTATCGTTCTCACCGGCTTCAACAAAGCGTCCATCTTCCCGAATCGTATGGCAGATAGCCTTGTAGCGGTTCTTGTCCGAACTCTTGAGCGCTGCAATCCACGGTGTCGCCTTGCAGCCGCCTTCCATCGCCAGTTCGACAAATGCGTCGCGCGTACCCGACGTTGGCGGCGGTCCGAGTACCTCGATCTTGATCGCGGGCAGGTCCGGATTGACATCGGCCCAGGTCTGGTAAGGGTTTTCGATCAATTCGCCCTCAGCCTTACCCGGCACTTCCTTGGCCAGTGCCAGGAAGATATCGGCACGACTGAGCGTCATGGTCTCGGCCTGGATCGCGTTAGCAAACACGATACCGTCGTAGCCGATCTTTACTTCGACGATCTCTGTGACCCCGTTAGCTGCGCAGCTGTCGACTTCGGATTGTTTGATCGCGCGTGACGAATTTGCCACGTCCGGGTAGTCCACGCCGACACCGTCACAGAACAGCTTCAGGCCGCCGCCGGACCCGGTCGATTCGACCTTCGGCGTCTTGAACTCGCTGCCTCGTCCGAAACGTTCGGCAACGACCGTGGCAAACGGATAGACTGTCGACGAACCGACAATATAGACATAGTCACGACCGCTCTGTGCGAAGGCAGCAGACGACAGTGACAGGCCGATGGTCGCGATAGCCGCAAGGGATAGCGATTTGCGATGATTACTCAATTGAGTTCTCCGGAATGTAGGGAAATCATGCGCAAAGGATAGATGTCGAATGTTACCGAATTGTTGCAATTTCCGGGGCAAAACCCGGCCATGATACGAGCCGGTAGATGCCTGCTAATTATATGTTTTTCAATGTTTTATGAGCGTTTCTTAGAGCGATGACCAACGAATTATCCGAGCCCGCCATCGACCTTTTGTGCGACCTGATCAGGCGGCGTTCAATCACACCTGATGACGCAGGGTGCCAGGCGCTGCTTGCTTCCCGACTGGCACGGCTTGGCTTCGCCTGCGAGACACTCCAATTTAACGACGTCACCAACCTCTGGGCACGCCGCGGCGATGCGGCGCCGGTCTTGTGTTTTGCCGGGCATACCGATGTTGTCCCGCCCGGCGACGAGACGCAGTGGAGCACTGATCCATTTGAGCCGACCTTCAAGGACGGCTTGCTCTACGGCCGGGGCTCGGCCGACATGAAGAGCGGCCTCGCCGCAATGATCATCGCCATTGAAGAGTTCCTCGGAGCACACTCCGAATTTGCGGGCAGTATCGCCCTGTTAATCACGAGCGATGAGGAGGGTCGTGCCCGGGACGGCACGCTGAAAGTCATCGATGCGCTGTCAGCCCGTGATGAACATATCGACTGGTGCGTTCTCGGCGAGCCGTCGAGCCAGAATGTACTGGGTGACATCGTCCGCATAGGGCGGCGCGGCTCGCTGAGTGGCATGCTCACGGTTAACGGCATCCAGGGACATGTGGCCTATCCCCATCTTGCGGACAATCCGATCCGGCGTTTTGCGCCGGTTCTGGCTGAATTGCATGAAATCGTCTGGGATGATGGCAACGACTACTTCCCGCCCACGAGCTTCCAGGTGGTTGACGTTCGTGCCGGAATCGGCGCGCCCAACGTGACGCCGGCGGATCTGTCGGCACGCTTCAATTTCCGTTATTCCACCGAGTGGACGCACGAATCACTGCAGGAAAAGGTTCACGCCGTTTTCGACGCGCACGATATCGACTACGAACTCAATTGGCATTTGTCGGGCGAACCGTTCCTGACCCAGCCCGGAAAGCTCATTAATGCCGTGCACCAGGCGGTGACGGAACTTACGGGCAATGCACCGGAATTATCGACGGGCGGCGGGACGTCGGACGGCCGCTTCATTTCACCAGCAGGGGTCGATGTGGTCGAACTGGGGCCTGTGAATGCATCGATTCACAAAATTGACGAGCACGTCAAAGTCGACGACGTCGTGGCGTTAACCGGCATGTACCGGCGCATTATGGAACTTATGCTGCTATAGGGCGCTCAGGCCTTCCGGAAATTGTTCCAGATGCCGGCAATCCCAAGGCCACCCAGACCGATGATCACCCAGGTTGGCATCGACAGTCCCAGCATTCTCCAGACGACGTCGGCGCATTCTCCCGAGCCCTTGAAGATCAGGCTGAGCGCATCGAACAACGCAAAGTTGTCCATGATGTACTCGAACCCCGGGCCGCATGACGGGACTTCATCCTTGGGCATGTTCTGGAGCCGCACGTGCCAGGTTGCGACACCGACCCCGAACCCGGCGGTCAGCGTTACCAGCGCGCCGTACACCTTCGAACCCGCATTGCCCGGGTTATGCAGGAACGCAAGCAGGAACACGACGCCCAGCAGAATCGTCGCAATGCGCTGGAATACGCAAAGCGGACAGGGGTCGAGCAGCAGGAAGTACTGAGCGTACAGCGCGAAGCCCATCATGCCCGCGCAGGCAAGAAAGCCTGCAAGGTTCAGCAGGCGTCGATTCGGTAGTGTCATCTCTTATGAATCAGCTGTTTCGGGAATGGCAGTATGACGTACATCCCTGCCCTGCACCATATAGATAACGTACTCACAGATGTTCTTGGCGTGGTCACCGATACGCTCCAGAGAGCGAGCACACCAGGTAACGTTCATCACGCGCTTGATTGAACGGGGGTCCTCCATCATGAACGTGATGCACTGGCGCTGAATGGCCTCGTACTCTTCGTCCACGCGTTCGTCTTCCCGAACAACCTCCCAGGCCTCCTCGACATCGAGCCGCGCGAATGCGTTCATGGCGTCCCGCACCATGTGGGCCACGTGATGACCCAGCGTCTTCAGTTCCCGGTACGAGTCCGACGGCCTGTCCATGGCCGCGAGTTTCGACGCGAGGAATCCGATTTTTTCCGCCTCGTCGCCAATCCGCTCAAGATCGGTGATCGTCTTGATAATCGCTACAATGAGCCTCAGGTCGCCCGCGGCAGGTGCGCGGGTCGCAAGAATGCGCCCGCATTCCTCATCGATATTGACTTCGAAGTTATTGACCTTGTAATCGTCTTCAGCGACTTTGAGTCCAAGCTCGCTGTCGCCGCTGACGATCGCCGTGATCGCCAGCGACAGCTGTGACTCGACCAGCCCACCCATGGCGAGAACGTGATTGCGCAGGTCCTCGATGTCCTTATTGAAACGTCGGGAAATATGATCGCCCAGGTCAGATGCTTCCATGGTGGCACTCCAGCCGAAATCTTCAGATCAATTGAACTTGAATTCTACGTCAAGCTGCAGGCGGCTGTAATCATGTTCAGTCCCCTGGAAACGGTCGACGTTATTCAGGAACAGCGTGCCGCCCACAAAGATTTTCTTCGACACAGCGTATTTGGCTTTGAGGAGATGCCCGTCCGAATCGGTGCCGCCACCGCCGAAGTCGGAGTCGTTGAAGGTGCCGATCACAGCATCCGCCTCAATCTCCTGGAACGTCCAGCTGAACTCCATATCGCCATCATTCTTCGCCGAACCCAGCTTGGCGCCGACCGCAAACCCGGTGTCTTCGGTACTGACTTCATTGTTCTGTACCGCATGCGCGTAGATCTTCAGCGGCCACTCGCCGACCGTTGTGTCGAACTGTGCAAACACCTCAGTGTTCTTGTAGTCGTAGACATAGTTGCCGTCTATGTCGACAGTATTTCCTTTGGACCGGCCGTTGTAGAACGGCTCGTTACCCACCGTATCGGTGTAGGCGAAATAGCCCGCGCCTGCTGTAAGGCTGGCGTTGTCGCCGACCGCAAACTTGTAGCCCGCCTGCACAACTAACAGAAGCGAGTCGTCGGCACTGCTGCGTTCTTCCACCGAAAACCCGCCGACCGTGCCGAAAAAGCCTCCTGAGGAGAACTTGGCCGCAAAACCTTCGGGGTTGAGGTCCCCGTCCCAGATCAGGGGAACGCCACCCGCCTTGTACAAGGGGTTCTTCATCTTGCCCGCATAGATGCTCAAGTCGTCCGAGACCTTCCAGTCAATGTAGGCCAGATCGACGCCAATATCCTTGGTTGAAAAGCCATCGTCGAACGTCTGGTTGGTCGATACGGGATTGTCACCGCCGCTCGCCAGCTGGAATACAAATTTCACATCGTCGGTAACGACTGCATTCAGACCAAAGCGCGTGCGAAAACGCATGCGGTTGCGTTCCTCTTCGCCGTCCTCATCGATCCCTTCGTAGCGCAACCGCACGTCGCCCTTGAGACTGATTCGATCGATCCAGGTTTCCTGCGCGGATACCGGGGTTGCAGCCAATCCGAGCACCAGGAGTGCAGATGCCAGCAGAACAAGTGATTTCATTGGATTCTTCCTAGTCGGGGCGAGAGCCCTTGGTTCTGTCATATTTCGGGAAAGTCAGCGGCACGTTAACGATGCCGCATGTCGCTTATATGACAGAA
>SHLT01000061.1 GCA_004282875.1 Chromatiales bacterium
CCCTTCTATCGCTCGAAAAAACACGCCGGGAGCGCGCAACAGACCGGCGGCCTTGGTCTCGCGATCGCCGCGCGTGCAGTCGCATTGAACGGCGGCACGATCCGGGCAGGCAATACCGCAGAAGGCCTGCGAATCGAAATTCAGTTACCGCCTGCGCCTTGAGCCGCCGACCTGGTGCCAGGCGCGTGACGGATGCGACCGCTTCTTCCAGCCATGGTAGGGATGCATGTCGAGCAGCCGCTTGTCCTTGAACACCAGGACCAGCAGTGCACCGGCAACAAACCCGCCGAGGTGGGCCCAGAAGGCCACACCGCCGCCCTCGCCGCCCAGCGAATTAAAGCCGCCAAGAGCCTGCACGAGGAACCAGTAGCCCAGCATGAACACCGCGGGCACGGCGATTGTCGTGTAGTAGAAGAACATGTGCACGTGCACACGCGGGTACAGAATGATGTAGGCGCCCATGACGCCGCCGATGGCGCCTGAAGCACCGACCATCGGGATCGGTGAGGCGAGGTCGGCGGCAATCTGTGCGCCTGCGGCGGCCAGGCCGCAGAGGACATAGAAGATGACGAACCGGACGCGGCCCATAGAATCTTCGACGTTGTCGCCGAAAATCCAGAGAAACCACATATTGCCGATCAGGTGCATCCAGCTGCCGTGCATGAACATCGAACTGAACAAGGTGAGCCAGTTCGGGCTGCCATCGATGTAGCAAGGCACGCGGGCCGGAATGGTGGTTGCACCCAGCAGATCGGCCGGTATCAGTCCGAGCCTGCAGATCGATTGCATCAGCTGTGGTTCGGCACCAAAGCCTTGCAGCACGAGCCACGACAACACGTTGAGCACGATTAGCGCGTACGTCACTACTGGCAGCTTGAGCTGCGGATTGTCGTCTCGAATGGGTATCACGTGTTGCCTCGCGGCAATTATACGTGCGTCAGTTCCCGAGTTCGGACTTTATCGCCGCCAGCAGACCCTCATCGTAAGGCTGTGTCCTCGGACTGAATTCCGCGATGAGCTTGCCGTCGCGACCAATCAGGAACTTGTGGAAATTCCATGTCGGGTAGGTGCCCGACGTTTCGGCCAGCTCGTCAAAAAACGGATGTGCGGCACCCTGCTTGACAGTGACCTTCTCAAACATCGGGAACTTGATGCTGTAGGTCAGACGGCAAAACTCCTGGATCTGCTCTTCGGTACCAGGCTCCTGCCCAAGGAAATCGTTGGACGGGAATCCAAGCACGACCAGTCCGTCGTCCTGGTATTCCTGGTACAGCTTTTCGAGCCCTTCGTACTGTGGCGTGTTGCCGCACTTGGATGCGGTGTTAACCACCAGGATGACCTTACCGGCATACAGATCCTGCAGGTTTACAGCATCATCTGAGGCAAGGCGCCGAAAATCGTGATCAAGCAGCGAAGCATCGCTGGCAATTGTTGCTGTTGTGGCCATGAGAATCAGAACTCCAAATAACTTTTTCATTTTGTATTTCACCCAAAATGAGCGGCGGTTCCAGACCACCGACTCGTCAGCTTCGAATAGAAAATGCAGCGTAGCGATAATCGGCGTTGAGTTGGTATCGATGCTGTTCCTGTACGTAACAAGATGTATCTCTGCGGCCGGCGGCCTGACCCGATCTCTCTTCGAAGGTTATCATTAGAACTGATTTATCCGACTCACTCATTCGCACGGACTCGCTGTGACGCAGGACAGGCATACAAACTCCGACGCCGACAACGCCATTATCCTTCGGAAATCCGACGGCAACCCGGAAGGCAAAGGCCGCAACGGGCTGCTGCAGGACTGGTATGAGAGTACCCCAAGAGGCGTTGTGGCAAAGCCGCCACGCCAGGTGCTGGCGGAGCTGTTCACCTCGATGCTCGTGCTGTCGGCGTCGTTCAAGTTTCGACCGGCGGTCGGTGCACCGCATTTCCTCTACTGCATCGACGATGCCTGGTCGCTGAGCCTCATCGCGCCGGAAGAGTGGTCGCAGGAACGCCGCAGCGGTTTCGTCGGAAGATGTGTCCTGCAGCACGACATGACCTGGACGATGACGCCGGCGGAAGGTCTGGCCGATAACCTGCCCGTCCGCAATGCGCTGGGCCAATTCTATGACGGGTTCGCCGAATTGTTAGACACCGACCTCACGCTCGAGGACATACTCCCGTTCTGTGTGAGCACGCTTGGGTACTACCAGCGGCTGTATGCGAGCGCACTGAGCCGCTCCGTGCGCGGCACGGTAACGCTCGGAAACCAGGCCCTGAATTCAGGCCGGGAGTGGTCGGGTGTGCTGCCGAAACGGGAAAGCCTGCTGCTCGCGCTCACGGCATAAGCAAAATGTATTGGTTAATTGGACTATTACTGGTGACAACTTCCGCCTCAACAATCACTACGGCAAGCGACGACTCCAATACGGGGTTGCTGCTGACTGACTTCACGGCTGATACCGCGGACATGGGCTGGTACGTGGTGAACGACAATGTCATGGGCGGCCGTAGCGACGGCGATTTTGAGCAAGAAGACGGGGTTCTCAAGTTCACCGGCCGGACGAACACCAACGGCGGCGGGTTTAGCTCGATTCGAACGAAGCCCATGGAGCTGGCATTGTCGGACCGCTCGGGTGTCCAGCTGCGCGTTAAGGGCGATGGCCGCCGCTACACGTGGAGACTGACGACCAACGCTCGATGGCGCGGCCGGCAAATTAGTTACTGGGCCGAATTTCCAACACAGGAAGGTGTCTGGACTACGGTCGATATACCGTTCTCCAGATTTACACCGCGGAATCGTGGGTATCAACTGGATGGCCCAACGCTTGACCCTGGCCAGATTACCGGCATGGGCCTCATGATTTACGACGGACTGGATGGCCCCTTTGCCTTGCAGCTCGAAAGCGTCAGCGCCTATTCAGCGAGCTCGCCGACCCGGGATTAAATGCTGCTGCGCCCTGCGCAGCGCCTCGGAACAGTCCTCCTCCACCTTCAGTTCGGCGATGTCGTCGGCTCGAGTCCGCCCCTGGTTGACGATGGCAATGGGTGTCCGGTTTGCGTGCGCAAGCCTCGCAAAACGGAAGCCCGAAAACACCATCAGTGATGAGCCCACCACGAGCAGCGCGTCAGCTCGCTCAATGGCCTGCATCGCATCACTAACGCGCTGCTTCGGCACGGACTCGCCAAACATGACGACGTCCGACTTGATGACACCGCCGCAGTTGCCACAATCGGGGACCACAAAGTCCTCGTGGCTGTTTACTGCCAGCTCTGCATCGCCATCGGGCTTATAGCGATGAACCTCGGCATGCCAATCCGGGTTTGCCCGGCGAAGTTCACGCTGGTAGTCGGCCCTCGCGGTCACGGCGTCACAGCCCAGACAGCGAACGTTGCTGAGATCACCGTGCAGGTCGATCACGCGACGGCTACCGGCAGCCTGATGCAAGCCATCCACGTTCTGCGTGATCAGGGTGTCAATCTTGCCGGCTGACTCCAGGCTCGCAAGGACGCGATGCGCCGCGTTTGGTTCCGCCCTGGAAAAATGCTGCCATCCGACATAGCTCCTCGCCCAGTAGCGTCTGCGCGCGGCGCCGCTACCGACAAACTCGCCGAACTGCATCGGCTGGGCATGCTTCCAGTCGCCGTTGCGATCGCGGTAGTCGGGGATGCCCGACCCGGTGCTCACACCAGCGCCGCTGACCACGGCGATAGAGTTCTTGTGCGCAAGGAATGCCCCGAGCGATTCGGCATCGGCTTTCATCGCGTCATTCTAATGCCAGGTCGACCGGTTTGTTCAATGCTGTCTACCTGTTTATGACTCGACTAGTCCGGCCGCACGAGATCCAGGCTCTTCTCAATCAACTCGAGCCTGGGCGACCGCACCGGGAAGGTGGCATAGGCATGCCGAGTAAATATCGGCGCATCCGTCACTTCGTGCAAGAGACCCAGTTCAACGTCTTTGGCAACCATTCTCCGCGGCAGGTAGGCGCTGCCGCCGATGAGACTAATGTACTCAAGAGCCATCTTGGCGTGCGAAACGCGAGTAATCGCTTCCGACGCGTCCGGAAACGTGCGTCGGTGATCGAGCCCGAACGACAGACCCCAATCGACAAAGACATAGTTGTTTTCCAGCGCCTGCTCGACAGACACCGCCTGCTCGCTGGAAACCAGGATGAATTCCACCGTTGCGATTTCGCGGATCTGCATGATATCCAGCTGGGCTGGTTCCAGCAGGATCGCGACGTCGAGCGTGCCGTCGATGAGCTTGCGGGTCAGAAAGTCCGGTGTCTGAGCCTCGGCAATTATCGCGAGGTCCGGGTAGTTGCGGCGCAGATCGTGCAGCCACCGCTGCAGCAGCACGTCCCAGAGCCGCAGGCTTCCGCCAATAACCAGCTGCTCGCTTGCTTCTGCCAGGGATACATCCTGGCGAGCCCCACGCCAGGCCGCGATGAGCTTTTCTGAATGCCGGACGAGTCGCCCGCCTTCGGGCGTCAGGCGCATCTCCCGCGTGCTGCGATCAAACAACGTCACGCCCAGCTGCTGCTCCAACGACTTGAGCCGGCTGCTCACGGCCGCCTGCGTAACGAACAAGGCCTCCGCTGCACGGCCAAAGTGGCGTGTCCTGTTCAGCTCGAGAAAGGTTCGAAGCAGCTCAAGGTCCATGCCATTTTATAAATATATTTTATCGTATTAGCAACTTTTTTTAGTTTGATTTGTTTATCAATGACTTTTACCGTGTCAGCAAGTGGGAGGTTGGATTCACAATTCGCGATGACGCAGCGGAAGACGTACTTGACGGAGATATCCGCGAAAGCGGCTTGCTCGAAGGCGGCCAGGACCAAGCTGGTCGAGTCGAGGGCAAAGCTGAACAGCGTCAGGGCTGCGATCAGACAAGCGACCTCGACCGGCCGCTTGCGGCCCAGTGAGCAGCTGAATCGGGCCCTCGGTGCGATGGAGGTCAACTTCGCTGCCGCTGAGACCCAGCTAAGGGTATTACAAAAATCGGGAGAGGATGACTGGGAGAACGCGCGTGTCGAACTGGACGGGGCCTGGGAAAACCTGGCGCGGTCCATAGCGCTTCTCGTCGCTCGGCTCTCAGACGAATCACACGACTGACACTATCGAGTCGGCTGATTCACGTTTTAACTCAGGAGTTCCATGATGGCTTTCAAGTATCTGATCACCGGCTTTTTAATGACCATGATCATGGTATTCCCACTGCAATTGCATGCCACCGAACACGAGTCCGGTGTCTGGACGATATTCTCGACCACGGACTCGCTCTCAGCGGACGGCGGGACAAGCCGCTGGCATTACTGGTTTGATGCACAAGCACGGTACGTCGACGTTGGCAGCGGCACGAACCAGTGGCTGGTTCGTCCGGCAGTCGGGTACGAAATCCGGGACGGTGTAAAAGCGTGGGCCGGGTTCGCGAGATTCCGTTCACGTAACGGCGCGGGACGAGTGGCGGACGAGAACCGCTACTGGCAACAGCTCGACTGGCGTGCCGGGGGATGGCTTGATGGCAACGTATCGATGCGCGTGCGGCTTGAGCAGCGCTCCATCGACGTGGGCGAGGACCTGGGGGTCGTCCTGCGATTCATGACCAAGTATGTCCGTCCACTTTCCGGACACGAGGACAAGAGCCTGATCATCGGGCTGGAGCCCTTTGTGGACCTGCGGGACACCGACTGGGGTGGCGATGCCGGCCTTGGCCAGAACCGGGTATTCGTCGGCATGGGCTGGCGGCTCAGTGACAAGGTATCCCTGGAAACCGGGTACATGAACCAGTACATCTGGGTGGACGGCGCCGCGGACCGGACCAACCACCTTGCCATCCTGACGATTAAGGCCAGGCTGTAGCCAGGGCCGATATGATTGCTAATCGATACAGATACAAACCTGTGCAAAACGCTATCGCAAACACGGCGTTGTTTGCATTGTTAACTGTGGCTGGCGTGTACCCTTCTTCCAGTGCTGGCGAGGTGCGTTGGGAAGGAGGAATCACCACGGTGGTACAACACGCTGATGACTCCCGCGCTGAATCCGAAGTGACGGCATCCGCCGATCTCTTTGCAACCCTGGCGATGGGCAGCGGCGAGTGGCTCCTGTACGTCGAGGCGAGTACAGCGCCCAGAGCACAGGGCGTATCGGAGTTTTTCCCAACCGCGAACGGCGATGCCGGTTCGGTACTCACGAATAATGGTGACGGCGGGGTACAGATCTCGGAGTTCAACTATACGATTCGACCCGGCGGCGGCAAGTCACTGATGCTAGGCCTTATTGATCCGTCCGCGTGGCTTGATCGAGGTCGCATCGCGAACGACGAGAATCAGCACTTTCTCAACGGCAGTTTCGTGAACAATGCCACGATTGAGTTTCCCGATTACACGTTGGGGATGGTGTATCGCACTGAGGCGCGCGGGCCCCGTCCCGAAGTGACGGTCGTGATTGCCGGGTCCGACGGCATCGCCGACCTTCCCGACCGATCGTACCAGGACCTCCTGGATTTTAACGGCGAAGGACGCGGAATCTTTCTGGGCTCGGGCGCAAGCTGGCTTTTCGATAGGTTATCCTTGCGTATTGGGGCCTGGGTCAGGACTGACGAACATGAAGTGGCAGATCGCCCTGAAGAAGAAGAAAACAACTTTGGCGTCTATGGTGTTTTCGGCTGGCAGTCTGGACCGCACGCAATTAACGTGAGAACGGGTTTCGCGAACTCCGACGTCTCCGTTGCCGGCAATTTCCTCGGCGTTGCTTATCAGCGTACGTACCAATTCGGACTGTTAGGTATCGGGGCGGCACGAACGGCTATTTCGAGCGGCTATCGCACGGGCGATCGTGACAGTGCATTCGACTCCGAGGTATACCTTCGCATTCCCATCCTCGGTGGTGCCGGTCACGTGACCCCCTCGATTCAATATGTTGAGGTACCCGGGTTTGACGCTACAGAGATCGTACCGAGTTCGACGGCGCTCATCGCCAGTATTCGCCTTCACTATTCATTCTAGGGAATAGAGGAAAATGAAACTGCCCGAAAATACATTGACGCTGGGCTGGCGCGAGTGGGTCACACTGCCGCAGCTGGGAATCCCTCAGATCAAGGCAAAAGTGGATACCGGCGCACGCACATCGGCCCTGCACGCGTTCAGCGTGCGTGTATTCCAGGAGGGTGATAAAGAACGCGTCGAGTTCATGCTCCATCCGATCCAGAAAGACAACGAGACCGTTGTCACCTGCGTTGCCGATATCCTCGACAGGCGCACGGTAACGGACTCCGGGGGTCACAAAGAGGAGCGCTTTGTCATCTCGACGGAGCTTGCGATCGGCAAGCACAGCTGGCCCATCGAAGTCACCCTGACGGCGCGTGACGACATGCTGTTTCGCATGCTCATCGGGCGTACCGCGATCAAGAATATTGCCCAGGTCGACCCGGCCAGATCCTACCTGGTTGGCAAGAAGAAGCGCATTCAAGAGACGACCGATGAAAAAATCTGACGATATCCTGCTAATCGGCGATACAACGATCCGCCCCGGTGAACGGGTCAACGTCGACCTGCCGGTTGCCGATCTCTACACGTCCACGTCGCTCAGTATGCCGGTCAAAGTAATCCGCGGGCGCCAGGCCGGGCCGGTGCTGTTCGTCTCCGCCGCAATACACGGCGACGAACTGAATGGTGTCGAGATAATTCGCCGCCTTTTGAAGCTCAAGGCACTACGATCGATCCGGGGCACGCTGATCGCGATACCCGTGGTGAACGTACACGGTTTCCTCGATCAGTCCCGCTACCTGCCCGACCGCCGTGACCTGAACCGATCGTTTCCCGGAAGCGCTAAGGGCTCAATCGCAGCAAGGCTTGCCAACCTGTTCCTGAAAGAGATCGTGGCAAAAGCCGACGCCGGGGTCGACCTGCATACCGGTGCAGTACATCGATCGAACCTGCCGCAGATTCGAGCCAACCTGGATGACCCGGGGACGCTCGAGATTGCCACGGCTTTCGCGGCCCCCGTCGTCATTAACTCGAATACTCGCGACGGCTCGTTGCGCGCGTGCGCAGCGAAACGCGGCATGCCGATCCTGATCTACGAGGCCGGCGAGGCGCTTCGCTTTGACGAAACAGGTATCAAGACAGGTCTGCGCGGCGTCCTGAACGTCATGCGCAACATGCAGATGCTGCCCGCGGCGAGAGGCAAGTCGCGGGTCAAACCGGTCATTGCCCGCTCGACCCGCTGGATCCGCGCCGGTGCGAGCGGGATCGTGAGCGGCAAGGTAAAGCTCGGCAGCACCGTTTCCAAAGGGGAGACGATAGCCATGATCAGCGACCCCCTGGGCAATGAGGAATACCGGGTGATCGCACCTATTGACGGTATCGTGATCGGGCGCACCAACCTTCCTCTGGCACACGAGGGCGACGCGCTATTCAACCTCGGAACATTCAGGAATATGCCAAAGGCAAGCAATGCTGTCCAAAGCCTTGCCTCTGCAGATTCCACATCGAAAGTCAGTTAAGCGCCATGACCTCGCGCTGTTGACGTTACTTAACCAGGACAAAGTCATGAAAATCGCAGTACTGTCTACCAACAAAGCCCTGTACTCCACGCGGCGCCTGATAGAGGCCGGGAAGGAGCGTGGCCATGAGATGCCCGTGGTCAATCACAAGCACTGCTACATGAACATCACGAGCCATAAGCCCAGCATCCACCTGAAGGGCGAGGCAATTACGGGGGTCGACGCGATCATACCGCGCATCGGCGCGTCGATTTCTTTTTACGGAACGGCCGTCGTGCGTCAGTTCGAAATGATGGGTGTGTACTCGGTCAACGAGTCGGTGGCGATAACCCGGTCAAGAGACAAGCTACGCGCATCGCAATTGCTGGCACGACGCGGCATCGGCCTGCCTGTGACAGGCTTTGCAAATTCACCGGATGACACACAGGACCTTCTGAGAATTGCCGGCGGCGCGCCCGTCGTAATAAAACTACTAGAGGGCACACAGGGCGTCGGCGTAGTGCTTGCGGAAACCAGGAAAGCAGCTGAAAGCGTCGTCGAGGCATTCCGTGGTCTTAAGGCCAACTTCATGGTGCAGGAATTCATCGCGGAAGCCGGCGGTGCGGACATTCGTTGCCTCGTCATCGGCGACAAGGTCGTCGCGGCCATGAAACGTCAGGGAAAAGAGGGCGAGTTTCGCTCCAACCTGCATCGCGGCGGCGCGGCCTCGCTGATCAAGATCACACCGGAAGAACGCTCTACCGCGGTGCGCTCCGCAAAGGTGATGGGGCTCAACGTCGCTGGCGTCGATTTGCTACGCTCAAATCACGGCCCTGTCGTGATGGAAGTCAACTCAAGCCCGGGGCTCGAGGGCATTGAAACGGCGACCAAAAAGGATATCGCGGGAATGATCATTGAGTTCATTGAAAAAAATGCCAAACAGGGAAAAACCAGAACGCGCGGTAAGGGCTGATGCTCGAGCAAAAAAACAGACTTTGGCGATAAATAAAGATGCTTACTGATCTGAAAGCAGTTCTCGATATTGTCCTCGTAACGATGCCGGGTGGGCAGACGCTTACTATCGGTCAGATGGTTTCAGTGCTGGTGCTGCTGATTGCCGGCTATGTCGGTGGCCGCTTCATCGGCTTTATGCTTGGGCGGCGACTGGAGAAGACCAAGCTTCGACCGGACGTCATTCATATCCTGAAAAGAGTCGTGTTTTTCACGATCATCGTGTTGGTCGTCATCACGGCGCTTGGGCTGCTGGGCATTCCGCTCACGGCCTTTGCGTTTGCCACCGGTGCGTTGGCCATTGGCGTTGGTTTCGGTGCACAGAATATCCTGAACAACTTCATCAGTGGCTGGATCCTCATGGCGGAGCGCCCGATACGCATTGACGATTACATCGAAATCGATACCTGGCAGGGCACGGTCGAGCGTGTCGGCAATCGCTCTACCCGGATTCGACGCACTGACGGGGTGCACCTGCTCGTGCCCAACAGCCAGCTACTGGAACGCACCGTCGTTAACTGGACGCTTGTCGACCAGTCGATCCGCACGACCGTGCGCGTAGGTGTCGAGTACGGCTCACCCGTGCGCCTGGTATCTGACCTGATCATGCGGGCCATTACCGAGCAGCAACAGGTGAAGACAACGCCGGCACCCTCGGTCGTGTTCGAGGACTTTGGTGACAATTCGCTGGTCTTCGATGCCTATTTCTGGTGCGACGTCACTGGTGAAAGATTACTGCGTGAGATTCGCAGCGACATTCGCTTCAGGCTTTGCGATCTGTTCGCGAAAAACGATGTCATCGTTGCCTTTCCGCAGCGCGACGTGCACCTCGATACCAAGGATGCCCTCGAAATTCGTGTTTTGCCGGCTGACGGACAGGCGACCGAGACCACCCGGACATGACGGCGCAGCACATCGCCATTCTATGCGGCATTGTCGTGGTCGGATTCGCGTGCCAATGGGGCGCGTGGCGCCTGAAGCTGCCTTCAATCCTGTTCCTGTTGGTAGCAGGCATTCTCGCAGGACCGGTCCTCGGCTGGCTCGATTCTTCCGCGCTGCTGGGCGACTTGATGACGCCTGTCGTCTCGATCGCGGTCGCCATCATTCTTTTCGAAGGCAGCCTGACCTTAAAACTCCCCGAGATACGCGGACACGGTTCCGTGGTGCGCAACCTCGTCAGCATCGGCGTACTCATCACCTGGATCTGCGGCACCCTCGCCGCCTATCTGATTCTCGGTATCGATCTTTACCTCGCGGCGTTGTTCGGTGCGATCGTCACCGTTAGCGGCCCCACCGTTGTAATGCCCTTGCTGCGCTCGGTCCGACCGTCGAAAACGGTGTCGAGCGTGCTGCGCTGGGAATCGATCCTGATCGATCCGCTCGGCGCCATTCTCGCGCTGCTCGTCTTTGACGTGATTGTCACGATCCAGGCGGACGCAGACCTTCTGCACGTCGCCACGACACTCGCCATGATTATCCTTGCCGGCGCCTTCCTTGGGATAGCGGGCGGGCACCTGCTCGGCCTTGCCATTCGACACCGGGTGCTTCCGGACCTCCTCCGCGAGTTCGCGGCGCTGGCCGCCGTACTCGCGGTGTTTGCCGGTGCTGAATCACTACAGCGAGAATCGGGACTGCTGGCGGTAACGCTAATGGGTGTCTGGCTGGGGAACATGCGCCACGTTGAGCTGGAGGATGTGCTGACGTTCAAGGAGACGGTGACCTTGCTGCTGATATCCAGCCTGTTCATCATCCTGGCTGCCCAGCTGGACCTCTCCGAGCTCCTCGCACTGGGTTCCGGCGCGATTGCCGTACTCGCTGTTCTGCAATTCGTCGCGGGTCCGCTACGCGTCTTCTTCAGCGCCGCCGGGAGTTCACTGACCTGGCGCGAACGTATTTTCGTCGGCTGGGTGTTTCCTCGGGGAATCGTCGCCGCGGCTATTTCGTCGCTGTTTGCGCTGCGACTGACCGAAATTGGCTATCCGGACGCCCACCTGCTTGTGCCGCTGGTGTTTTCGATCATCATCGGCACGGTCATCGTGCAGAGCGCCACGGCGCGTTCGGCAGCGAGACTGCTCGACGTCGCGGCCCCGGAACCAACGGGCATACTGATCGTCGGCTCGAATCCCGTCGCACGTTTCTTCGCCAAAGCCCTGCAGGACGCCGGCAAACCCGTCCTCGTTGCCGATTCGCACTGGGCCAGCGTGCGTGAAGCCAGGATGATGGGGCTGCCGGTCTACTACGGCAGTCCGGTATCGAGTTACGCGGAGGACAATCTCGATCTCGGTGAAATTGGCACCCTGCTCGCCACCTCTCGCCGGCCTGGCCTCAATGAACTCGCGTGCACCCGGTTTGCGAGTGAATTTGGGCGCGATCACGTCTTTGTCATCAGCAATGATCGCGAAGCATCCCACGAAAAGCACAGGGTCAGCGGCGCCACGGCGGGGCGGTTGCTGTTCGACGGCGAACACACCATCGATGCCCTGCTGGCGCGCGTCAAGACCGGTGCGACGGCCAAGACAACGGAGCTCTCCGATGAATACGATTTCGCACGTTACTGTACCGAGCACGACACGCGTTTGGTGATATTTGCTATCGACGATGAAGGCAACATCAGGTTCCCCGTACCCGACGAAAAGTTCGCACCAGGGACCGGTTGGCAAGTTGTTGCGATCGACTAATGCCGTTTATCTCTGGCTGACGGTTGTGAACCCATGATTACGCCCCTGCTGTTAGCGCTGGGACTGGTGATGCTCCTGTTGGGCGGCACAATCCTTGTGCGAGGAGCGTCCGAAATCGCGTATCGATACGGCGTTTCACCGCTAATCGTAGGATTGACAATTGTCGCGTTTGGAACGAGCGCGCCGGAGTTGGCCGTCAACATCTACGGCCCTCTTCAAGGCGCAACGGATCTCGCTTTCGGCAACGTGGTTGGATCGAACATCAGCAATATGGGACTTGTGCTTGGGGCGGCGGCGCTCCTGACGCCGATCACGATCCAGGGTCAGGTTGTGCGACGCGAAGTGCCTTTGCTTCTCTTGGCGATCACCGTCGTAACGGTCATGGCGCTGGATGTGCCACTGGACGGACGAGAAGCTTTCATCAGTCGCTCCGAGGCAATCGTACTGATGCTGCTCTTCCTCATCTTTGTCTATGTCAACGTACTCGACTTCACCCAGGCTCGCCGACCCGACTCCCTGTTCGCTGACATCGAACATACGCCGCTCGTCAAGACAGAGCCTCGGAGTCGCGTTTCCTGGATACTGGTTGTTGCCGGCATCATGCTGCTGGTCCTCGGCGGCGACATGACGGTCCAGCATGGATCTGCCCTGGCGTTGAGGTTCGGCGTTTCCGAAACCGTTATCGGCTTGTTCATAGTTGCTGTCGGCACCAGCTTGCCGGAGCTTGCTACGTCCGTAATCGCTGCTGTACGCCGCGAGTCGGACCTTGCGCTTGGCAACGTCGTCGGATCGTGTATTTTCAATTCACTTGTTGTCCTGCCGGCGAGCGCTATGATAAGCAATATTCCTATACCCCAACTCGGTATTGGCGACCTGGTCTTATCGTGGTTCCTGGCAGCGATATTGATTCCAGTGTTTATTTTCCGCAAGGCAACAATGGGGCGGAGGACCGGCTTTTTCTTGGTGGTTATTTACGTCGGCTATGCCATGGCCCGCATACTCGGTGACACCGCGTGACGCTAAAGGAATATCTCTTATGACCACAGGGAATAAATCTCGACCCGGCTTCTTGTATAGCGGCGTGTTTGACGGGCGGGGTGGCGCTGCACCCATCGATCCACGCTTGCCTGATCAGGGCACAAGCGGCCAGGGCGTCACCTGGATACACCTGGACGTCAACGACGAAGCGTCACGATCCTGGCTGGAGAACAATGGCGGTCTGGAGTCTATGATCGTCGACGCACTGCTGGCTGACGAAACCCGGCCGCGATCGTTTTCCACCGATCATGGGCTGCTCGTGGTACTTCGCGGCGTCAATAGCAATCCGGGCCAGGATCCGGAAGACATGGTTTCTGTTCGAGTCTGGATCGAACACAACCGCATCATAAGTACGCGACGCAGACGCCTGCTGTCGATCATTGACATACAGGAAATGCTCAAGCAGGGCGTTGGTCCGAAAACGTCAGGCGGCTTTCTCAGCATCGTCGTCGCCAAACTGGCAGACCGTATCGGTGACTTTATTGACGACATCGAAAACCGGGTCGGCGTGGCAGAAGACACGATGACCACCCAGGACCAGACACAGTTCCGGCAGATGGTTACGACGTTGCGCCATCAAATTGCGGCTGTCCGCCGTTTTCTCGCACCGCAGCGCGACGCGCTGGATCGCCTGTACCGACAGCCCGGCAACTGGCTGTCGGAGAACGATATTCGCGATCTGCGCGACGAGGCTGACCGCATCACCCGCTACCTTGAAGACCTGGACCTCGCACGAGAGCAGACCATGGTGCTGCGCGAGGAATTCCTGGGCATGCTGGCGCAGGAACAGAATTCACGCATGTACGTGCTCTCCGTCGTGGCGGCGGTATTCCTGCCGCTAACGTTCATTACGGGGCTGCTCGGTATGAACGTGGGCGGCTTGCCGGGACTGAACAGCCCGCTTGGCTTTGTCGGTTCGCTGGTGCTCATGGTGGTCGCGGCCATCGGCTTGCTGGCATTTTTCCGCGCCAAGAAGTGGTTGTAGATTGCCGCTATGCCGAACAAGCTGTCTTCCCGCCTGCTCCTGGTGGCCCTGCTGCTACCGCCGCTCGTGTCGGCCGAACTCGCGGTCACGGGTGTCGATGGGGAACTGGAGCGCAATGTTCGTGCCTTTGCCGCCATCGCCTCCGAACCTTGCGATGCCGACGACCGCCTGATTCGCCGGCGATATCGTACGCTCGAAAAGGAAGCTCGCACCGCCCTGGAACCCTTCGGTTACTACCGGCCGGCGGTTGAAACGAGTCTGTCGCGCGATGACGATTGCTGGCGGGCGACCGTCACCGTCGACCCCGGAGAACCGGTTCGCCTGCGCAACGTCGACATCCGTATCGACGGCCCGGCATCGACAGACCCCGTATTTCAGGAACTGCTTTCCGCGACAGCATTGACGCCGGGCGCCGTGCTTCTGCATGCCGATTACGATCGGCTGAAAAGAGCCCTCCAGGTCCGCGCCGCGGACCGCGGCTACTTCAAAGCCGCCTACTCCGAGCATCGGCTGGATATCTGGCCCGATCAGGGCATGGCCGACGTGACCCTGCACTTTGCCAGCGGCCCGCGCTATCGCATCGGCGAAATCCAGCAGGATCAGCATTTCATCGACCCGGCGATTGTGCTGGGATACCTTGACCTCGAGGTCGGCGCGGCCTACGACGCCAGTGATATTGCCCGCGCCTACCGTGATCTGTCCGATAGCGCGTACTTTGGTCAGATCGAGATACTTCCCGATGTCGAAAACGCCGTCGGCGAACAGGTTCCTCTACGTATCGTGTTGCAGCCGGCGAACCGCATCGAATATACGGTTGGTGTCGGCGCGTCGACCGATACCGGGCCGCGATTTCGTGCCGGGTTCAGGAACAACCGCATCAATACACGCGGTCACCGTTTTTTTACTGACCTCGGCGCATCAGAGGTCATACAGGGCCTGACCACTGAATACCGTATTCCGCTGCACGACCCGCGCCGCGAATGGTTCAGCACGACCGCCGCCTATTCCAACGAGGAAACCGACACCTTCGACAATGAAGCACAGCGAATCGGCGTTCGCTGGACCAAGGCGATGGGCGAGAAATGGCTTAGAACCCTGTCGCTCGACGCCAGCCGGGAGTCCTTCACAGTCGGCGACGACAGGGACACGACACTTTCCATCGTGCCCGCAATTAACTTCGATCAAAAGCGGTCCGACAGGGACATTTTCCCGAGCCACGGCCGACGTCTGGGCATCGAGCTTCGCGGCACCGACGAGTCGATCGGTTCATCAATGTCGTTTGTCCAGGCGAAGGTGTGGGTGCGCTTTATACGATCATTCGGACAGGGCAATCGCCTGCTGGCGCGACTGAATGCCGGCGTCACCCGGTCGAGTGATTTTGCCGAATTGCCGCCCTCGATTCGATTCTTTGCGGGCGGCGATGAGTCCATTCGCGGCTTTGACTACGACAGCCTGGGTCCGACCGATGCTAATGGCGATGTAGTGGGCGGCGACAACCTGCTGGTCGCGAGTCTTGAATACGAGCGTCACCTGAAGGGGAATTTCTACGGCGCTGTTTTTGTCGATGCCGGCAACGCATTCAACAACACCGACCTTGATGCGGAAGTCGGCGCCGGAATTGGCATCAAGTGGCGATCGCCGCTGGGTCCGATCCGGCTCTATCTCGGCTATCCGGTATCCGATAGCGATAAAAACCCGCGCGTGCATCTGCGGCTAGGCGCGGACTTGTGACGGTGGCGCGAAAAATCTGGGTCGGGATTGCCTCGCTTGCAGTGCTGTTGCTGCTCTGTGTGTTCTGGGTGCTTGGCACGGACAGCGGTACCCGCTTTCTGCTGGGCCGGGCGGAGCCGCATTTGCCCGCGGGACTCACGCTCGGCACCGCCAGCGGGTCGCTGCTCGGCGGTATCTGCCTGAGTTCGGCTGACTGGCGCACCGACTCCCAAGATGTTGCTGCCCGCAATATCTGCGTCGATATCGACGTCGCGCAACTGCTGTCCCGGCATCTCGCCGTACGCTCTCTCGAGATCGGCGAAGCAGCCATCGAGCTTCGCGAAACAACCGCCAGCGAATCCCCGGACAGTTTGCCGACTATTGAATCGCCGCTGCGAATCTCGGTGGCGTCCTCGTCCCTGCAAAACCTGTCGTTCACGCGCGAGCAACTGCAACGCGACGTCGAGCGCATCGAGATGAGCGGCTCGCTGCATGGATCGAAACTCGACATCACGCGCCTCGTTGTGCGTAGCAGCTGGCTAAACCTCGATCTCGATGGCGGCGCAACACTCGCCGAGCCCTATCCGGGTCGTGTCAACGTAACCTGGCAATGGACTGAATCACCGTCACTGGAATTTGCGGGCAACCTGCAGCTGCGCGGCGATCTGCAGCGCTACGAGCTGAACCACACACTGAACTCCCCGCAACGACTGGTCACCCAGGGTAGCGTTTCGTACAGCGCCGAACGACTTACACTCGACCTTGCCAATACCTGGAAATCAATAAAGTGGCAATTTGACGAATCCCTCGTGCGGTCGTCCAGCGGTTTGCTCCGGGTGCACGGTGAACCAACGCGGCTGCAGTTAACGCTCGACGCCCTGGGTCAGCTGGATGAGCTGCCCGAGACGCGAGTCATGCTGGACGGCGAGACCGACCTCGAGAGCGTCCGATTTTCGAGCCTGAGTGCAGCCAATGAACTGGCGCAGCTGGAATCCTCGGGGATCGTGCGCTGGGCGCCCGAACCCGGCTTCGACATCGAATACGTCCTGTCGAATATTGACCCCTCGTTCGCATCAGACCAGCTGCAGGGCCAGGTCAACCTGGCTGGCACCGCCAACGGTACGCTGCGCGCGGGTGAACCTGAGCTCGTCGTCCTGCTCAGCAAGGCAGACGGAATTATCAACGGGCACGCACTGGATGGCAGCGCGGAAATCGGCTACGCGTCGAAACAGCTGCTGGTTTCGAACGGTAGAGTCCGTCTCGGCAGCAACCGGCTCAGCCTTCGCGGCAATGCTGGCGACACGGTGTCTCTCTACGCGGAACTCGATGCGCCGGCACTGGCTGAACTGCTGCCCGATGTGGCTGGCAGCGTCTCGGGCGTGCTGCGCCTCGACGAGTCGCAGAACATCGCAGGCGACCTGGACCTGCAAAGCCTCGTGCTTCGCGACACGGAAATCGATGCGGCGCGGGTCGTCATCGACGGCTCGCTTGACCAGCACTCGATCCGGACCCAGGTGAACGGTCTCGGCAGCCGGGTGACGGTCGAATTATCGGGTGCGGTTGCGGACAACGGCTGGACCGGCACGATTGACGGACTGTCACTGAGCAACGAGTTGGCCGGCGACTGGCAGCTGCGAGAACCCGGCACGCTGACAGCTTCCGCACAGGAGTTTTCACTCTCGCGAATCTGCCTGGATCGGTCCCTCGAGACCGGCGAAATCTGCACCGACGTAACGATGCTGCAGGACCGTCCCACCGCTTTCAATCTCGAGATTTCAGGTCTGCCGCTCGCCCAACTGCCGCTGTCGCTGCCGCCCGATATCACCCTCAACGGTTTCGGTGACATGCGCGCGAGTGGTTCGGTGGTCGATGACCGCATAAGCGGTGACGTATCGCTGAGTCTGCGTGCTGCAAGCGTCGATGCGATCGTGGACGATGAGCATCTCTCTACTGGCTTCGACGAAGCCTCGGGAAGCGCGACCTTGTCGGATAATCGGCTGGAGGCGTCGTTGCAACTGGTGTTTGCCGAGGGTGCGGGCAATACCCGGGCGAACCTCAGGGTTGACGACGTTCTGGACTTCGGCTCTGCCATTGCCGGGAGCGGCAGCGTGGCCGTGAACGACATGTCGTTGGTTGCGGTTTTCATTCCCGGACTCTCGAACCCCAGTGGCGCAGTCAACGGCAATCTCGAAATTTCCGGAACCCTGGGGGAGCCGGATTTCCTCGGCGCCATTGCGGTGACCGATGGCGCCTTCGGCGTGCGCCAGGCAGGAATCGACGTGACCGACTTTAACGTGCAGCTTTCGCAGTCGTCTGCCGGACGTCTGAAACTCGAGGGTTCCGCAAAGTCGGGCGACGGCGATATCCGCATTACAGGCGACACCTGGGTAAGCGCGGATACCGGCATCCGCTCCGAGGTCCTCGTGACAGGGCAGGACTTCGAACTCGTGCACCTGCCGGACATGCAACTTGCTGCGTCACCGGCAATCGCCATGGTGTTCGATGACCAGACGACCTCGGTAACGGGCAACCTTCTGGTTCCCGTGGCAAACATCCGCATGAAGCGCGCCCCGGAAACAGCGACGTCGCCTTCCACGGATGCGGTCGTGCATTCGGACGATGCCGAACAACTGTCGACTCGCCGGCGCATCGACGTGGATATCGCGGTGGCCCTTGGCGAAAACGTCAGCTTCGACGGCTTCGGACTGACCACAAACATCGACGGCGTCGTGCGGCTTCGCGGCGGCACGCACGAACAGTACACGGGCAACGGCA
>SHLT01000062.1 GCA_004282875.1 Chromatiales bacterium
CGAGGCTGTCCTCCAGGAGCAAGCCCTGCAGGTCATCGTCCCCCGTGTTGCTCACTGTGATCGTGAGCGGCACCGACTGGCTGCCGTCGTCGTTGAGCGTGACCTCACCGGTCAGCATCTCGACGCTGATCTCCGGCCGGCGTGGCAAGTGAATTTGGGCGCAGTCAACAATGTCCACGCCGATCCCGGTGTCCTGGCCCGCGAACCACAGCACGGCGCAGTTCTCGAACGGCCCGGTTTCCGTACGCGCGTCGAAGGTAATCACGAATCGCAAGCTCGCCCGTGCGCCACGCGCGAGTTCGTCATCCCCTTGCAGCAAGCGGATATCCCGTCGGCCGTCGTAGGCAGGGTTTAGCGTCAGATCCCCTTCGAGGACCTCGACATCGTCGACGGCAAGCAACCTGCCGCTACCAAAGATGTCCAGATCATCCTTGAACTGAAGCTTGACCAGGCCCTCCGGCCCCGTGTTCTCTGCAACCAGCGTGACCTCGGTGGTGTAAGTGCCGTCGTCATTCAGCAGCACCTCCCCTACGGTCTTTTCGAACTGTGCCGTTGGTGCCACGGGCAACTTGATTTTGCAGCTGTCGCGATCCTTGGCGGTCTTGCCTGAATATTTTCCTTCCGCCCAGGCCATCGCCTCGTTGACGTATGGGCCCGCATTTCCGTCGGCGCGCAGGCGGAATTCAATGACGAGACTCGCCTCGTCGCCCGCTGCCAGTTCGTCGTCACCTTGAAGAAGGCGCATGTCGGTAATGCCGTCGTAGGAAGGATTCGGCGTCAGGTCGCCAGTCAGAACCTGCGGAATGCGAACGTCGACAATCTGGTCGGGGGCAACGAAATCGAGGCTATCGGTGATCTGCAGCAGGACAAGATCTTCGTCGCCGGTGTTCCTGACCGCGAGGCGAATGCGGATGGAATAGGTGCCATCGCTATTCGCCGTAACACCATCGAGCGACTTCTTGAGACCAATGCCGGGGTTTTCGGGCTTGTCGGGCTTGTCGGGGTTCGTCTCGCCCGCCTGGGCCGCAGCAAACAGGCACAGCAGGCCAAGCACGCAAAACCAAAGTACGGATCTGCCGCTCGCTCGACCGTTCCTCCTGTCCAGGCGCCGCCTCGGCAGCCGCGGAATGAACATCGTGTCCCCTTATAGTGTGGATCACGCGATGCTCACGCATCCGGCAGCGATCCCACATGTTGTTATGTCGGGCTGTATCTCTCTTTTTGCCTGCGCTCAGGTCTTTCTTTTTATGTGGCGGATCAAAGCTTTGTAGTGAGTGCTTTGTAGCCGCCGGATTTTGTTAACAGTGTAGGCGGTCAGCGCGCCGGGAGGCGATGATTTTACATAATACGTATCGCGATTCGATTATTCAGCCAATAACTGCCATCGATCATTAGTGGCCCGAGCGCGCCCGTCCTCGTCCAGTTTGATCAGGTGCGCAAGCAACGATCGCTCTGCGAGGCCGAAGAGTCTCGGGTCCACGTCCTTGTAAACATGGGGAACGAGATCGCATGGCGCCGTTCCCGGGTTGCTTCTTAGTGCGGCCACCACCTTGGCTTCGCGTTCGAGGCGGTGATCGACAATCCAGTCGACGACGCGATCGACGTCCCGAATCAGGTCACCATGCCCCGGCGCGAGTGCGGCGCACTGCAGGGCCTTCACTTTGCGAAGAGACTCTATGTACTGCTTCATATTGCCATCGGGCGGATTGATCACGACCGTCGAACCGTCGATCACGTGGTCACCGGTAAACAGCCAGTTGTTCTTATCGTGCAAGTAACACACGTGGTTCGAGGCATGTCCGGGCGTGCGTACGGCCGTAATTGCGATATTGTCCATAACGAGCTCGTCGCCATCGGCCGGAACCCGATCCGGCCTGAACGTCATGTCCTGGTGTTCGCCCGCCGGTGCGGGAATACCGATCAACTCGGCACCGGTCGCCATCGCGAGGGCCATTGCGGCAGGCGAGTGATCCGGATGCGTATGGGTTACCAGGATCCAGCGAATCGGAGCCGCCGCCACGTGCTGAATACTATCGAGATGACTGTCGATGATTGGCCCGGGATCGAGGACAGCGATCTCGCTGGTCCCGAACAAATAGGTATTGGTGCCCGGCCCCGTCATCATTGACGGATTTGGCGCTACCAGCCGGCGGATGCCCGGGCTGAGTTCCGTGAGCGGCTCAAGTTCGGGCCCGAATGCGCTCACGCCTCTGTACCCGGGTAGCCGATTTCGCCCGGCAAGACGATTTCCTCACGCCCATCGCGTTCGATGATCTTTGCCAGGATGCTGGTGACGCCCCATTCCACGCAAGATGAAGCCCAATCGAGAAGATCGTCGAAGGTTTTGTGCCTTGCGATGCTCTCCAGCGTCTTGATGGTCGGAAAATGCAGCTTGATATCGCCGGCTCGGCCGGCCGCCAGTGCGTCGCTGGCGTTTATCCAGCAAGAATCCGTAAGCTCCCAACCGCAATGACTGGCCACCTGCTCGCCGGGCATCACCGCGAGAAAGAATCGTGTCGAATAGCGTTTCCGCAACGGCGTCGGGGTAATCCAGTGACTGAAGTAATGCAGCTGGTCACACTGCAGCGCCAGTTTATTGCGTCTGACGAAGTCGGCCCAGTTGTCGCTCCGATCGTTCAGTGCGTCGCGGGCCGCATCGAGGTCTTCAGTAACAGCGCCAGGGTCGGCCAGCAGTACGCCAGACTCTTCGAACAATTCGCGGATGGCGGCGCTGTAGTAGTCGAGGCCGTCTGCCTTTACACCGAGATTTGCGTCGGCGGTCTTAGCCGCGACCCCGGTACAGTAGTCGTGCACCGCCTTGTCTTCCGGATCGACAACACCGCCCGGAAAGGCATGCGCCGCACCGAAAGACGATTTCGCATGCCGCCGGACCATGAACAACTCGGGCTCAGCGTCAGCCGGCCGTACCAAAACGACCGTCGACGATGGCCGGGCAAAAGGAATATCAGTCAACGGCGACAGGCTCCGGATTACCGGTTTCGACATAGGCCTTGAGGCGCCCCAGCGCTTCACCCATCACGAAATCGACAGCCGGGGCGATCTCGTCCAGACCACTCGGGCTGTAGCCGCCGACGGCGTAAGTGAAACGCACACGCGTGCTCTCCTCGTCGCCCGCAAATTCCCACGTCATATTCCCGTCCACGCCCATCAGTCCCAGCGGACCGAGGCCGCCGGTCATGCGCAACATGTGGGTAGGGTTGACCATTGTGACGACCAGATGCACGACGCCGGCCTGCTCGCCTAGTGACTCGCAGAAACACCCCTGCGTAACCGGCTGAATGCTCAGGCGAGAGGCGTCGCCTGAGACGGTGTGATCAGAACTCCACCAGCTGCCGACGGTCGTCGCCGCCACCCAAGCCTCGGCACGGCCGGCGGAGATCACGACCTCATTGACCGTAGTAAAGCCGTTGGCGGCAGCGTCCGTTACCTCGGCATTGGCGAGCGGCGCAATCAATCCCAGCACCACGGCAACTATTGTTTTCTTCATGCACGTCCCCAGAATCAGGGCCTTAGCTTACCGCAAAGTTGTTACCCTGCATTGATGGAAGACCTGCGCGTCGTTTTTGAGAGTCGCAATCGGAGGAGCTGCTCCGATCGGGCGCTTGTCCTCGCCGCCGCACATATTCCGTACCAGCTCGTCGACGACGGACTGAGCTGCGCGCTCGTCGTGCCCGCTGAATTCTCGTCAAGGGCCGTCGAGGAACTGCGGCTCTATGACGACGAGAACCCGCCGGTCCAACCCAAGGTCAAGAAACGGATCGTCTACCAGGACGCGCTGCCCGGGGTCATCGGCTACGTGCTCATCGTCTGTGCCATCGCCTGGCTGGCTGGGTATTCGATATTCGGCAACAACTGGTTCACGGCAGGCCGCGTCGACGGCAATCTGATTCGCGCCGGCGAATGGTGGCGCACGATTACGGCACTAACGCTGCACTCAGGCGTGCGCCACCTGCTGGGTAATCTCGTATTCGGCGTCTTCTTTGGCATTTTTGCCGGGCGCCTGCTCGGTTCGGGCGTTGCGTGGCTGGCGGTCGTTGTATCCGCAGCTCTAGGCAATGCGGCAAACACGCTGTTGCTCGAATCGACTCACCGATCGATCGGCGCGTCCACGGCCGTGTTTGCGACGCTCGGGTTGCTTGCGGGCTACGTGTGGCGCGGGCAACTCATGGCACAGGACCGCTGGTCAACACGGTTTGGCCCGGTTATTGGTGGTCTCGCACTACTGATGTTTACAGGCACTGGCGACGAGAACACTGACATCGGCGCACACCTGCTCGGATTCGTCTGTGGCTTTGGCACCGGCATGTTGCTGACGATGATCGGCAAGCTGCCGGCGCCCCCACGCGTCCAGGTTGCATCGGGCGCTGCCGCAGTAGGGCTGATTGCCCTGGCCTGGATCGTCGCGCTTCAGGGCTGAAAATCTCAAGTATTCCTGTAGAATTTCCGCGGGGAGATCGACAGGCTCCAGCAGCCAAGTAAATGAAAAATATTCTGCTGTTTCTTTTAGTACTCGTATTGATCGGGACGACGGTCCTCTGGGTCCGTCACGGCGGTGGTGCGCCCTACCCCGACCTGTCGACTGCGCCCGCATTGAAGTCGTCCTCGCTGGAGCTGGCGCTCGAATTCCCGGAACCGGTCGGCAACGTCGCCGTTAACCGGGACGGCCGCCTGTTCTTCACCGTGCACCCTGAATCGCGGCCAAGCGGCAACAAACTCCTCGAGGTTGTGCGCGGCGCAGCCGTGCCGTTTCCTTCCGGCGCCGAGCAGTCTGCATTGTTTGACACCATCCTGGGTGTCGCCATCGACCGCTTCAATCGCCTGTGGACGATCGATCATGGCAATCACGGCACGCGCCCTGCACGTATCGTTGCCATCGACCTCGACACCAATGTCGTCATCCGCGAGCAGTACCTCCCGCCCGAAATCGCGCCACTGGGCTCGTATCTGCAGGACCTGCAGGTATCCGCCGACGGGCGCACGATCGTCATTGCCGACACCAGCTTCTGGCGCAAATCACCGGGCATTGTTGTTTACGACATAGAAACCGGCGAAGCACGGCGCGTGCTCGAATCGCACGCATCGGTATCCTCTGAAAACTACATGATTCGCAACGGCGGCCGGGAGATGGAGTTTCTCGGTGGCGTCGTCGCGCTACGCGGCGGCGTCGACGGCATCGCCCTTGGGCCGGAATGGCTCTATTACGGGGCGTTGAACGGGTCCGGACTTTACCGCGTGCGGCTTTCCGACCTGCGAAATGAAAAACTGCCGCCGGGGCAGCTGGCGAACCGCGTTGAGCGCTTCAGTGACAAGCCGCTCAGTGACGGCTTCAGTATCGACGTCGCAGGCAATGTTTACATCACGGACATTGAACACAGCTCGATCTCCGTTGTCAGCCCGCAGCAGGAGCTGACGACACTGATCAGTTCACCGGAAATGCGCTGGCCGGACGGGATGTCGTTCGGGCCGGACGGCTACCTGTATATTGCCGACAGCGCGCTGCCGGAACTCATTTTGCAATCAAGCGAGCACATCGAGGCCAAGGGTCCATACCGGGTATTCCGGTTCAGCCCGGGTGTCGAGGGTGTTCCCGGACAATAAGAAAAAGGATAGAACATGGAAGAAAGCACAGCTCCCGCCACAGCAGCCTTTGACTGGACCCAGGTAGTCGATTTTCTGAAGACCCAGGGCGTCGACCTGGCAATCAACATTGTAATCGCGATCGCGATCTTCTACGTCGGTAAGCTCGTCATCAGCCTCGTCGTTCGCGGCATGCGCAAGGTCATGCAGGCGCGTGAAGTCGACAAGACGCTCGAAACCTTTGTCGCCAACCTCGTGCGTATGGCGCTGATGGTCGTTGTTATCATCGCGGCGATCAGCCAGGTCGGCATCGAGACGACATCGTTCATCGCTATCTTTGGCGCCGCCGGCCTTGCCGTCGGTCTCGCGCTGCAAGGCTCCTTATCGAACTTCGCCGCGGGCGTGCTCATCGTCCTGTTCCGGCCGTACAAGGTCGGTGACTTCATCGAGGCAGCCGGTATTGCCGGCGCCGTCGAACAGGTGCAGATTCTGACTACGGTCCTCAGGACCGGCGACAACAAGCAGATCATCGTTCCCAACAGCCAGGTCATGGACAGCGTGATCACCAACTACTCAGCGAACGACACGCGCCGCGTCGACATGGTCGTGGGCGTAAGCTACGACGACGATCTCGACAAGGTCCGCAAGACGCTCGAAGAGCTCGTCGCTGCCGAAGATCGTATTCTCGAAGATCCGGCGGTTACGATTGCCGTGTCCGAACTCGCCGACAACAGCGTCAATTTCGTCGTCCGGCCGTGGGTGAAGACCTCCGACTACTGGGGCGTCACGTTCGACCTGACCGAGGCCATCAAGAAGCGTTTCGACAAGGAAGGCATCTCGTTCCCGTTCCCGCAGCAGGATGTGCATCTGCATACCGTCAAGGACTAGCCGGCGACCTGGAGCTTTTTTTCCCGCAGTGCATCCAGAGCCGGAAAACTCGCATCTCCACAGGTGTAAGACCAGACAAAACGTTAGGAGATCAGTATGGAAAACGGGATTTTCGGCCTCGCGGCCTTTGGCTTCTGGATGTTCATTGCTGCCGTATCGGTAGGCGGCATCTGGGATGGCGTACGCAAGCGCGAAGCGGAGCACGAAACCCTTCGGCGCATGATCGAGAGCGGCAAGACCCCCGACCAGGAGCTGGTCGATAAGCTTCTTGGACACAAGAAGGACCCGGCACGCGACCTTAAGGTCGCCGGGCTGATCGTAATTTTTGTGGCCCCGGGCCTGGCGTTTATGGGGTGGCTGATCGGGCTCTCAGAGCCGAGCGCGCTCATGCCATTATTTGGCGTTGCCGGTCTCGTCGGCTTCATCGGCACTGGCTTGCTGGTTGCGGCCCGGTTCCTTGAACGGGCTCACGAGGCCGACGCCGCAGGTAACAGTAGCGACTTCAGGTAAACCCTTTGCGCTACTCACCGGATCTTCTCGCGAGGAGTCCTGAGCGGGTGCTGGTCAGTCTTTCCCGCACCGGAAACCGTGACGCTTTTAGCGAGCTCGTGGCCCGCCGCCAGACCTGGGTGCGAAATCTCATGCGCCGCTGCAGCGGCGATGCGGCACTGGCCGACGACCTGTCGCAGCAAGTATTCATGCAGGCATGGCGATCGATGCGGCAACTGCAGGACGCGGCACGCTTCGCCGCCTGGCTCAAGCAGATCGCGATCAACATATGGCTGCAACACAAGCGTCGTAACGATCCGCTGCGCGCAGCGAACCAGCATATTGAAAGTGACTCGTCACATCGGGAACAGCCCGCGATCGCGATGGATCTCGACCGGGCACTGGGCGCACTAGCGGACGACGCGCGCCTTTGCATCGTGCTGAGCTATCACGAACGTATGACGCATGCAGAAATCGAAACGCTGACCGGGATGCCTCTGGGAACGATAAAATCGCATATCCGCAGGGGTACCAAACGACTACAGGAAGAGCTGTCCGAATACGCGGATATATCCGAGGAACCAAGATGAGTACCGAACGTGACCCGCAACTGATGGCGCTGTTTGCTGAGGCTGAGACAGAACTCGACGATCCCGGGTTCAGGCATGAGCTGATGCAGTCGATAGGCAAGGAGCGACGCAAGACCCTGATAGTCTGGACTGCCTTTGTGGCCGTCGCGCTCGTCTGCGTCGTACTATTCGCGGCGCCATTCGTGGCAGCGGCGGAAATGGCGACAGCACTGCTGCCGAGCTCTCTCGTCAGCATCGAGGCAGATTGGCTGCAGCAGCTCCTGGCGCCGGTTAACAGCATTGCGGCGGCAATCGCCATTGGGTTCCTGACGTTGCGGAAACTGTATCGCCGACTGTTCCGCTAGGCCGTGTGGTCGCATCGTGTATACTGTATATCCATACAGTAATAAGGAATACCCGTGTCAACCCGTGCCCACAAAGGTCGCGGTGCGGTATCCGCGCCCGTCGGCCGTTTTGAACAGCGCCCTGTCGAACTCGATGCCGACGTGGCGTTCGAGCAGTCTCAGCAAGCGCCTGCGACGATCGTGCGGGCGATGCCCGCGAACAGCATCATCAGCACGAATAACTCGCCCGATATCCCGTTCGACCAGTCGATCAACCCTTATCAGGGCTGCGAGCACGGCTGCGTCTACTGTTACGCCCGGCCCAGCCACAGCTACCTCGACCTGTCTCCCGGTCTCGATTTCGAAACCCGGATCTTCTACAAGCCCAATGCGGCATCGCTCCTGCTCAATGCGTGGGAGAAGAAGGCGTATGTGTGCAAACCGATCACGATTGGCGCCAATACGGATCCTTACCAGCCGACCGAGAAGGTGCACGAGATTACGCGCCAGCTACTCGAGCTATTCCTGAAGCACAGGCATCCCGTCAATATCATTACCAAGAGCAACCTGGTCGTCCGTGACCTCGACCTGCTCACCGAGCTCGCACGTCTCAAGCTTTGTTCGGTCGCCATCAGTGTGCCGACGATGAACGCGGAGCTGAAACGCGCGATGGAACCGCGCATCCCGTCCGCTGCGGCGCGCCTCAGTGCCATCAAGCAACTTGCCGAGAACGGCGTTCCGACCAGCGCCCTGATCGCCCCGGTCATACCAGCCATCAATGATCACGAAATCGAGTCGATTCTTGAAGCTGTCGCCGGCGCCGGTGCCGAACAGGCGCACTATATCTTCCTGCGCCTGCCGCACGAGGTTCAGGACATCTTTACGGATTGGCTCGCCACGCACTTCCCGGACCGCAGGGAGCGCGTGATGAGCCTGATCCGCCAGGCAAGCGGCGGTCGCAACTACGACTCCCGCTTCGGCGTGCGCCAGACCGGGCGCGGCGCCTACGCCGAGATGCTGGCAAGCCGCTTCCAGGCAGGCTGCCGCAAACTCGGGCTCAATACCGAGCACTACCAACATGCGCTTGATTGCGAACGCTTTTTGCGGCCCGGAGCACAGCAACTCGGCCTTGACTTCTGAGCGCCGGGAAGTGGCTACCGCCACGCTTCGGCAGCCGGTATAGTGGGTCCTGACACGATGCCAGACACAGAACTATTCAATCTACAGCGTGTCTCACAAGACTCAGTCGGCGCCGCAGGACGCTGCCAGGAGACCCAAACCGGCGAATGAGAAACTTCAGAGCCTTAAGCCTAGCCGTATCGCTATTCTTCGTGTCTGTTGCTGCCAACAGCCAGGAAGATACCGCTTCGGACGAGGAAGTCAGCCCCTTAGACCAGACCGTACCCGTTGCCGATGAGGCCGTTACGGACGCGCCTGTGGCTGAAGAAGACGCCCTTGCGCCGGAGCCGGCGAAGGAGGCGGTAACCGAAGAAGATGCGTTGCGAGAATTCGCCCGATTCCGACAGCTGTTGGCCGATCGCAACTTTGACGAAGCCGACGTGTCAGCAAAGCGCGTCGTCGAGATGTCCATCAAGGTGTTTGGTCCGCAATCGCGCGAGACGGCCAAGGCGCTCAACAACCTTGCCATCGTGCAGCACAACAACAAACAGTATTCCGCGGCCATCCAGAATTTCACGTCGGCAATCGAAATCCTTGAGGCTGTGTACGACAGGCTCAACGGCGAACTCGTCAACCCGCTAAAGGGACTCGGGTCGGCGCAGCTCAGTAGCGGGCGGCCTGATCAGGCTGTCAGGTCCTACCGGCGCGCAACGCATATCACCCACGTTAACGAGGGTCCTCACAACATCGAGCAGGTCGAGATCCTCGAAGCGCTTGCGGAGGCGAACGTCCGCCTCGGCGAGGTCGAGACGGCTCGCGACACGCTGGACCGCATTCACGCGATCAACGTACGTCACTTCTCCAATGACGCCCTCGGCCTGCTGCCCTCGCTGATGCGCCGCGCCGACTGGCAGCATCGAGCGGGGTATTTCAATGATGAACGCATGACCTACCGACGGGCCATTCGGATCATTGAAACAGCCTCCAGCAAGAATGACCCGCGCCTCGTAACGCCGCTGATTCAGCTCGGCCGGTCCTATTATTACTATGAGCCGATTACGGATGGATCGTCGTCACGGGCGGGCCTTGCAGCGTCGGGGGAACCGTATTTCAGACGTGCCGTACGCATCGCCGAAGGTGCCGAGGACCTTCCGTGGCTCGAGCGCGCCAAGGCCCAGCTCGCACTTGCCGATTATTACACCGGTACCGAGACACACAATCGGGCGCGAAGAATGTATGCCCAAATCTGGGAAGACCTTTCGCTCGATGACGATCGACTGGAGATGCGCAAGGAACTGCTGCAAACGCCCGCGCCCCTGCGCGAAGGGGTGCTTCCGCAATATGCCGGCAGCGCCAGCACAGGCGAATCGGATAGCCAATTCCTGACCGGCGTTATCCAGGTTGACTACACCGTATCCAACAGGGGGCGTGTCAGGAACATACGCACCGAGGCGACCCCTGTTGAGTTCACCGACATGCAGCGCATGGCCCATCGGGAAATCCGGGCGCGCGTTTTTCGGCCGGTTATCGAAGACGGTGAACCTGTTGAATCCGGCAACCAGGTATTCAGGCACGAGTTCTATTACACGAAAGGCCAGCTCGACGACCTGCAACGCAAGAAAGCACAGGCCGAAAAGGAAAAATCAAGGTGACGACGAGTACTACCGCCCTCCCGGGCCGCGCTACCGCCATGCCGGTGCCCGGGCAGCATTTCGTGAACGGCAATCCGCTACAGGCGCCGTTCCCTGAGAAACTGGAACAAGCGGTGCTGGGCCTTGGATGTTTCTGGGGTGCCGAACGTCGTTTCTGGGAAACAGCCGGCGTCTACACAACAGCCGTCGGTTACGCGGGCGGCCAGACACCGAATCCAACCTACCATGAGGTATGCACCGGGAACACGGGCCATACCGAAGTGGTGCTCGTTGTCTTTGACCCGGCCGTCGTCAGTTTCGAAGCCGTGCTGAAGGTGTTCTGGGAGAGCCACGATCCGACCCAGGGAATGCGTCAGGGTAACGATATCGGCACCCAGTACCGATCCGCTATTTACACGATGAATGACGAGCAGCAGGCCGTGGCCAATCGTTCAAGGGATGCCTACCAGGGCGAGCTGAGTCGTGCCGGGCTCGGTAACATCACAACCGAGGTCCTGCCGCTCGACACTTTTTACTACGCCGAGGATTACCACCAGCAGTACCTTGCCAAGAACCCTGGCGGTTATTGCGGTATTGGTGGTACCGGCGTGGCCTGCCCGGCCGGCCTCGACCTCGGTCAGAAGTCTGCGTAGGATACTCCTGAATCCAAACAGGACGCATGCCTTGGCGGCCAGAAAAAAGAAACAACCCAAGCCTCGCCGGCCCAGTCGTAAACAGGCCGAGGACGCTGTACGCACGCTGCTGTTGTGGGCGGGCGAAGACACACGCCGTGAAGGCCTTCTCGATACGCCGAAGCGCGTAGCAAAAGCCTACGAGGACTGGTTCAGCGGTTACGCTGTCAATCCCTATGAGTTCCTTCAACGAACCTTCGAGGAAGTCGAGGGCTATGACGAGATGATCATCCTGCGTGACATCACGTTTGAGTCTCATTGCGAGCATCACATGGCGCCGATCATCGGCAAGGCGCACGTCGGCTACCTGCCGCGGAACAAGGTTGTGGGCATCAGCAAACTGGCGCGCGTGGTCGAGGCGTTTGCGCGGCGCTTCCAGGTGCAGGAAAAAATGACCGCGCAGATCGCCAACTGCATTCAGGACGTCCTCCAGCCAAAAGGCGTTGCGGTCGTTGTCGATGCCAAGCACCAGTGCATGACCACGCGTGGTGTTCACAAGTCCGGCGTGTCCATGGTCACGAGCCAGATGATCGGCGGCTTCCGCAGCGACGCGAGGACCCGCGCAGAGTTCCTGCGCATGATCGACGCGCAACGTTAGGCGAATCCGCTTGTGAGGTGGGTCCTGCAATCCGGCGGAGCGCTCCTCGTCCTCGTACTGCTGTACCTGTCGCTATGGCCTGTCCCGATAGAGCCTGTCGCGTGGCAGGCACCCATGGATCGAGGCCTCGTCGATCCATTCGCGCCGAACAAATTACTGCAACGGGCAAGCGGGATCGACCTTGGCGAACATGAGGGCCCCGAAGACGCAACGCTCGGACACGACAATGATGTCTATGTAACTACGCTCAATGGCGACGTCCTGCGCGTCGGCGAAGCGCGGGTCGAGCGCTTCGTGTCTCTGGGCGGCCGACCCCTGGGCATTGAAACGGCGAGCGACGGCGCTCTCATTGTGGCGAATTCCTATTTGGGTCTGCAGCGTATCGAAACCGATGGCAGCATGCGCACCCTGCTCGGCAGCATCGATGGCGAGCGACCCGTCTACCCGAACAACCTCGCCATCGCTAACGACGGGAAAATCTATTTTACCGAGGCCAGCAGCAAGTTTGGCGCCGAGAAATATCGCGGCCCCTATAACGCTTCAGTGCTCGACATCATGGAGCACGGCGGCCATGGCAGCGTCATCGAATTCAATCCGGCAACGGGTGTCACGGTGACACTGCTGGATGGCCTGAACTATGCGAACGGTATAGCGATCAGCGCCGACAACCGCTTTCTCGTTATTGCCGAAACCAGCAGCTACCGCGTGTGGAAATACTGGCTCACCCCGGAACGTCGCGGCGAAACAGAACTGTTAATCGACAACCTGCCGGGCTTTCCGGACAACATCAAGACGGGCCTGCAAGGTCGGTTCTGGATGGGCATCGCCGCACCGCGCAGCCCCCTGCTGGACAGGCTCTCGGACAAGCCCTGGCTGCGTAAGGTTGTGCAGCGTCTTCCGGCGGCAGTTCGGCCGCAGGCGGTTCCCGCCTCGCACGTAATCGCGTTCAATGGCGATGGCGACATACTCATGAATATGCACGATCCCCGCGCGCGCTTTCCGCTACTGACGGGGGTACTGGAAACACGGCAATCGCTATTCCTGACCACGCTCGTCGGCGATCAGCTCCCGGTCATCGAAAAGAGCGAATTATTCTAGGGCTTACTCCAGCCCCAGCTCCGCAACTCCCTGCTGGAACACGATGTCAACCGGAATCGACGCGTTCGTCAGCCGATCGAGGTCAGACTGTAGCTGCGGCGTGATGATGCCCTTGCTGTCAGTCAGTTCTTTTGCGCCTTCGTAGTCGCCATCGCCCTGAAGCGTCAGTATCAGGCGCGAGAGGTTCTCCATGGCGGTTCCCATTTTCTCGAAATCGACGCGATAATGGCCCGTCTCCGGGTCGCGCACGAAAGCACCTTCTTCGAGAAAGAAGTTGAAACGCACCATGTTGGCCTTGCCGTGCGCACTCGCGGCGCCGAAACGAATCGAACGGAATATGCTCGTCATAAACGTCACGTAATAGTCCCGCAGGTCCGCGTCACCCAGTTCGCCAGCCTTGTGCAGTTCGGTGATCATGTACAGACCGAGGACGTCGGCCTTCCCCTCCTCCATGCTGGAAGCGAGGTCGAGCATTGCAGCCTGCACTGTACCTTTGCCGTTTATCGTGTTCTTGATACCGAGCCCGTGCGCGACCTCGTGGAACATCGTGTTTGCGAAGAACGCGTCGAACGTTATGTGTTCACGCTGCGTCTCGTCGATGAGCACATCGGCAATCGGCTCGAGAATCTCGACGTATTTCGCCTCCATCGCGTTTTTCAGCTGTAGCCTCCGCGAACCTTTCTCAAGCTGCACCTGCTCGTCGTTCGGCAGGTTGATGGCAATGGTCTTGCTGCCGGCATTGCTATGACCCGCGTAGTACACGACGTCGTAAGCATTCAAATCCGCATCCGTGCCGGGAGATTCCCACTTGTATTCGTCAGGCACCGGCAAGCCGTCCTGCAAAGTCGGCAGGAACTCGGCAAACCGACTCAAGCGGTCGCTCCACTCCATATCCTTGATCAGGACATACGCCTCATAGGCGGTACGATAACCGTAGAGGCGATCCAGGTAGGTTTCGATGGGCCCGATCACGACGTCGACTTCATTGTCCTTGACGTCCATCCAGTAACCATCGCTCAGCTGGAAGTCGTCACTTATCAGCGCGGCCGCTCGTAACTTGAGGTAGTTCGCGAAGTCAGGATTTTCAGCCAGTTTGGCGGCTTCCCGCAAGATCGTGGCTGCGGCCTTGAGCTCCTCCGCATATTCTACGTGGTATGACACCAGCACGAGCTCGCCGGCCTGGTTGCGACGCACAAACGAGTAGAGGCCCGCCTTGCCAGGCAGGTAGGCCGTCTCGAATTCTTCCTTGCTCATGTCCTCGGGGTAAAACCGCGCACCCAGCGGTTTCGGCCCAAAACCCTCCATGAAGGACTTGTCGTCGTCGAGCGCGTCCCACGGACCGTAGTTCAACTCGGCGAAGCGCCGCGTCCTGTCGTCGGCGATCGAATCCAGCCACTCCTCGTAATTGTCACCAAAAGACTGGCGCCAGAACAGGTCGTCCATAATCTGGGCCGCGTCGATGAGCAATGCGACCATTTGCTTCTGATCATCGCTAAGGTGGTCGAGATTCGCAGTCAATGTGAAGTCGGCGTAGATCTCCGGGCGGACTTCGGCGCTTTCGATCGTATCGAGCGATACGGGCGGCGGCGCCTCTTCAGCACAGGAAGCAAAGAAGAATGACAGGACGAAAATGCCCAATGGGCGAAGGCAACGAGGAGTAGTCACGGGTGTCCCCTGGAACGGATTTGATGGCAGGATTGTCTCACAATCTCGCGCCAAAACTCAGAGATCGACGAGCTCCACGTCGCTGTAACGGAGCGTTCTGCCGAGGAATTGACCGCCGACCCGCGCGAATCGGGTCGCCCCATCGGTGGCCAGCAACCGCAATGATCCTGGCGAGCCGCTATCGCGGCTTGTGCCGTCCGCGGCAAGCGCTGCGCGTACCACGTCGGCCGTCGTGCTGGCCGAGTCGACGATCGTCACATGGCTGTCTGCAACAGCCTGAATCGTGCTCCTTAGCAGCGGAAAGTGCGTGCAACCGAGGATGATCGTGTCCGGGTCGTGGCCGTTGGCTTCATCCAGGTAACGGCGCACGATCGCGCTCGCAATGTCCCCATCGCTCCAGCCCTCCTCGGCAAGCGACACGAGCATCTCGCAGGCCTGTTCGCGAACCTGCGCCTCCGGGTCGCGGTCGGATATCGCCTTGCTATAGGCGCCGAGCCTGACCGTCGCCTCGGTTGCCAGGACGAGATGCCGCCCACCTGCATGTGCCGCGACGGCCGCGGTGGCGCCAGGTTCGACCACGCCGACGACGGGCACCGGGGCCATCGCCTTGCGCAGGGCGTCCAGTGCCACTGCAGATGCCGTATTGCAGGCGACGACAAGCAGCTTGATGCCCTGCTCCTGCAGCTTTGCAGCCGCCTGGGTCGCGTAGCGCTCGATCGACGCCGGACTCTTGGTGCCATACGGCAACCGTGCCGTATCGCCAAGATAGATCAGGTTCTCGTTAGGCAAGGCATCCCTGATGGCCTTGAGCACAGTCAAACCGCCGACGCCCGAATCAAAGACGCCGATTGGCAGGTCGTTGTGTGGGTCGCCAGTCATATGCGCATTGTGCCGAATGAAGGCCAACTGTGGAATAATCCAGCGCGAATCATTCTTAGAATCAGGACATCGACGTGCAAAAAGTGCTGTATGGCGTATTGGGGTCGCTCATTCTGCTGGTACTGATCGGCTTTGCGCTGCCGCGCGAGCACCGTATTGAGGTCCGGCAAGAAATTGATGCGCATCCGGCCACCGTGTTCGCGCTGGTCAACGATTTCCGGCGCTACACATTGTGGGCGCCCTGGGCGGACGCGGATCCCAACGCCCGTTTCATATATTCAGGCAATCCCCGCGGCGCGGGAGCCACGGTCACCTGGGACGGCACGATTCTGGGCAGTGGCACCCAGACGATTGTCGAGAGCCGGCCGTCAGAGTATGTCGGAATCGTCATAAGCCCCGGCGAGCCCGGCGAAGCCAAATCATGGTTCCGCCTCGAACCCGGCGTGGGGACCACGATTGTGCACTGGGGCTTCGAGGCCGACTACGGCATGAATATTGTCGGACGTTATTTCGCGTCCATGCTGGGCAGCGTCGTGGCACGCGACTACGAGGCCGGCCTCGCGAACCTCAAGGAAGTAGCCGAGAGCCTGCCCAGCGCTGACTTCAGCGATATCGAGATCGAGCACCTCGTCGTCGAACCCGTGGAGATCGCCTACCTGGCCGCGACGTCGCGACCCGAGCCCGCGGCTATTTCTGAGGCGATGGGCGAAGCCTATTTCAGGATTCTCGGCTTCATCGACAACAATGGTCTCCAGGACGCCGGGGCGCCACTCTCGATTTCGCGCACATTCAGCGGATCGGCGCTAATGTTCGATGCCGCAATCCCGGTACGCGGCGTCAGCGAGGACACGCCCAGAAACGACACCGGTGTAAGGCTGGGGACGACGTACGGAGGCGTCGTAATCCGCGTCCGGCACGTGGGCTCGTACAAGAACCTGGGTGCCACGCATCGGAAAATCGCGGCCTACCTGGCCGCATTAGGGATCGAGCGTAACGGGGACCCGTGGGAATCCTATGTGAGTGACCCCGGCAACGTCCCGGAAAAAGACCTGGTCACGTACGTCTATTATCCGATCAAACAGACTTGACCAGGAACGGCGGGACGCGGGTTTCGTCGTTGCCATCCGCGAGCGGCAGGCTGGCCTGCAGGTCATCGCGCATGCGAGCCAGTTCACCGTACAGCGTGACAATCCGGCCCGCGATTTCGCTGGCTTCAGTGAGGGACATCTTCCTCACGGAGGCGCAGATCGGGCCTTCGCCGTTGAGCGGTGAAACGCGGTGCATATCCAGCCGCAAATCGGCAAACGACTGCTTCATCGCCACCGGTAGCTCATCCTCGTGAATATCGACGAGATTGTCCTCAAAAGCCTTGATCAGCCTCTGTTTGATATGACCATGCCCAGCGAGCACGGTGAGTGCCGCGTGAAAGCGATCGAGGTGGTCTGTCATTGCCACTCCAGCGTTTCTATGTATTTTTGTTTACGCTTTTCTTATGTGGAGTCGACTACTCCCTGTAGTCCGGGGCCCCCTGCAGAGCCTCGCAAGTCCATGGGTACTCCTGATCAATCAGAATCTTGCGTATGGTTCTTATAGCAGAGTTGCTAAAGTGTGCGCAAGTGTCGCCGCATATAAACGGCAGGGTCATGAAATTGGCAAATTGCGGTCTTTTTCGCTCCAGGGACACCCGGCAGGGAATCCCCGGCTGCATCGGCATGGCTGCGACCCTGACCCTGACCCTGACCCTGACCCTGCTCGTCACCGCTGGTTTCGCCGAGGATGACCTCGAGGGTCTCGAGATTGGCAATATCACGCTGCAAAAGTCCGATGTCTTCGACCTCTCAGACCCGGAAGAAGACCGGTGGCTGTTTCGCCAGGCTAACCGCCTGCACATCGACACGCGAGATGCGACGATCAGGAAGCACCTCCTGGTCAAGCCGGGCGAATCGTATACGCAGAGGCTGGTCGACGAGTCCGAGCGAATACTCCGTGCGAAAAAATACCTCTACGACGCGGATATCGACGCAACCCGCGCCACAGACGGCACGGTCGACCTGACCGTCCGCACCCGCGATGTCTGGTCACTATCTCCAGAACTGGCGATCTCGCGAAGCGGTGGCAAGACACGCTCCCGCTATGGCCTGGAGGAATCAAACCTGTTCGGGCGCGGCCAGTCGCTCCGGCTGCTGCGGGACAATGACATAGACCGCAGCGAGAATACGATCGAGTTCAGTGATTCGCACCTCGGTCGCAGCTGGGTATCCGCCATTCTCAGGTATTCGGACAATTCGGACGGCGATTCTTACCTCGTGGCCGCCGCCCGGCCTTTCTATGCGCTCGACACCCGCTGGTCTGCGGGCGGCAGCATCTACGGCGACGATCGCCGCACGCCGCTCTACGCCTTTGGCGAAGAGGCCGCAGAATTTCGCCATGAACGCAACTACGCCTCGCTCTATGGGGGCCTATCGAAAGGCCTGCGCGATGGCCGCGTGTGGCGATGGACCGCTGGCGTGGTGCATGACGACAACCGCTTTTCGGCCGTGGCCGATCCGACCCTGCCTGCCGCCATCCCGGCGGATCGCAAGCTCGTCTACCCGTTCCTGGGATTCGAACTCGTCGAGGACAAGTTCGTGACCGCCAGCAACAGGGACCAGATGAGCAAGACTGAGGACTTTCAGATGGGCTTGCGCATGACCGGCACCATCGGCTGGTCCGACGAGGCCTTTGGCGCCGACCGGGACGCGCTCATGTTCCGGGCGAACGTCAGTCGCGGCTTTGGGTCGCTCGAAAGCACGGGATTGCTGCTGACGGCCGGCGCAAACGGCCGCGTCGAAAACGGGCACGCGCGAAACAGCGAGCTTTTGCTCAGCGCTCGCTTCTATCACCGGCAGTCGGAGAAACACCTGTTCTTTGCATTGCTAAGCGGGACGGCGGGCCATGCACTCGACCTCGACAATCCGGTCGAGATCGGAGGCAAGACAGGGTTGCGAGGGTATCCTTTGCGCTACCAGGTCGGGGACTCCAAATTGCTGGCAACCGTCGAGCAACGTTTTTTCACCGACTGGTATCCGTTTCGC
>SHLT01000063.1 GCA_004282875.1 Chromatiales bacterium
GCTCGGCTGTTCATCGGTTGGCAGCAGCGCGTAGGTTGCCGCCACTGCCAGGACAATCAGCGCTGCGAGGTGGGCCGGGCGCACGCGTTTGGCAAACCGTTGCTTGCCGGACGCCCGCGAGACGAGACGACGCACCGGAATGTCGAACACAAACCCGCGGCGTGGCACGGTCCGAACGATGCGCCGGTCCACATCGTCGAGGGCCTTGCGGATTTCGATAATGCAATGCGTCAGCGAATCATCCGTGACCGCCTTGTCGCCCCAGATGCTCGCCAGCAGTTCTTCCTTGGTGACGAGGCTGCCCGCGCGCTCCACGAGATAGCACAGGACGTCGATGACCTGGGGACGCAGCCCAAGGTCGGCGCCGTCTTTTAATAGTGCAGCGCGATCGAGGTCGAGCGTGAATCCGGCGAACTCGAAACCATCATGCTGCTGCCGAGCGGTTGCGCCTGTGATGCCCATACGTATGTTCTTGTTTTTGCGGGCTGATAGTAGATATATAGCAGTTTTTTCGGGGTTTGTTCGGGACTTGCCTCGAGATTGGCACCAAGCTCCCAGATACGCGTGACCTTGCGCAGATCAATGGGAGTACAGAATCGTGAATAGAATAAAAACCTATGCTTTATCAGTCGCTTTGATCGCTTTTGCCGCTATTCCGGCGACCAGCATGGCGCAGACGGCCTTCCAGGCTGCTGACATCATGAATTTCACCACGGGTGAGGCCACGACCGGCGCGATGACCCTGAGCCGCAGCGCCAATTCGGTGCAGGTGCGTGGCTCGATGGCCGGGCTCGACAAAAAGTCGGTTTACAGCGTCTGGTGGATTATTTTCAACAATCCGGCCGGTTGCGTAGGCGGTGGTGACGGCATTTGCACCGGAGCCGACGTTTATCCGGGTGGCCCCGCCGATGCGGCAGCTCTGAATGCCTCTGGCTTTCTCACGGGCACGGACGGCACTGGCTATTTCGTGGGTGAACTCGAGACCGGCGCCCCGCCCGCCGGCATGCCTTGCTGCTTCGGTCAGCTGAACGACAGTGTTGGCGCCGAAATCCACATGGTCATTCAGACCCATGGACCAGCCGTCGTCGGCACCATTGCGACAGAAATGACCTTGCCGACCGGCATCGACCAGTACTTCGCGGTATTTCTCACGCCGTAGCAGTAACAAGAACCACTCCCGGGGAACACAATTCCCCCAACCCTGCCCCCGCCGCTCTCTGAGCGGCGGGGATTTTTTTGTGCAAGAATCGAAACGAAAAGGAGGCGTCATGCTGCAACGAATCATTCTTTCCCTGCTCCTGGTTGCGTCCGGTCCGGTACTTGGCGATACCGTCGCGGTCATCGGTACGGGTAACGTCGGTATGGCCCTTGGCACCGAATTCGCCGCACTCGATCACACCGTCATTTACGGCTCCCGCAGTCCGGAATCGCAGAAGACCCGGGCACTCGTCGACAAGACCCCCAATGCCTCCGCGGCGCTGCCGGCGGAGGCGGCCGCGCGAGCCGATGTCATCGTGCTTGCCGTTCCCGGCATGGCGACAGAGTCGGTGGTCAACGCGCTTGGCGACCTGTCAGGCAAGATCATCATCGATCCGACCAATCCGCTCATCGTCGAAGGGGACCCGCCAACGTTCATCATTGGGACTGACCGTTCATTAGGCGAAATAGTGCAGGAAGCGCACCCGGATGCATTCGTGGTCAAGGCCTTCAACACGATCAACTGGCAGCTGATGATCGACCCGCCAACGCCGCCGCCCGTCATTCCCCTGGCCGGCGACAACGCCGAGGCCAAGGTGCAAGTGGCCGAGTGGGTTCGTGCGATGGGTCTCGACAGTGTCGATGTCGGTGGCATCTACCATGCGCGTGCGACGGAGTACCTGATCGTAATGATGCTGAACAACCGTTTTACAGGCTCGGAGAAGTTCGAGGTTGTGTTCCAGCCCGCCGAATAGGCGGCGCGTTTGCCGCAATCCCGAAGAGTGGTCGTAGAACGGGCGTCCGTCGAATAACAAACTCGTACAGAACAAAACACCCGGCAATAGTCCCACCAAGCACCAGCACGGGTTCGACCACCGGACCCAGTGAAAGCTTCGCCAGGTGCACGCCCAGCACGACCGTGATGGTCTGGTGCAGGATGTACCAGGGATAGACGGCCGCAGTCGCATAGGTCAGCCAGGGTTTAGGTTTGTTCAGCAAACGATGTCCCCAGCCGAACACGGCCAGGATCCAGAGCCAGCGATTGCTGTAAATGATCAGTGATTTCACTCGATCGGCGAGCGGGAACGCATCGCTGGGAAGCAGCTCGTCACGCACCATGAACAGTGCGAAGAAAATGACTGCGGCCACCAGCGTCACCCAGCGCATCCGGCTCAGCTCGCTCCAGAAGCCCGCGTCGCGACCGATCACGTACCCCATGAGGAAAAACGTGCCGTACATGGCGTGCGCGTACCAGTCATCCAGGAACGCGCCGCTCATATAGGGAAACTTCGGGTAGATGAATGCACCGTAAACCATGAGCACTGCAACCGGCACAGCGTAAATCCAGAACCCCCGCAGGGCCTGAAAACCGCTTCGCACCCGGCGCAACGGTCCATCGAGTAGCATGGCGATCGGTATCAACAGCAGCGAGTAGAACAGTACGTACGCGAGGTACCACAGGTGGTTCCAGGTCCAGACGATGATCTCCTCACCACCCCAGGCATCGCCCGGGAAGTCCTGGAACGTCAGGTACTGCAGCATGAAACGGCCGAAGCCGGGCTCGATGAGACCTTTGCCCAACGCTTCGTAATAGCACTGCGGCGCAACGATAAAGGCCATGCCGAACACCAGCGGCAGCAGCAGGCGCAGAAGCCGCTTCAGCGCAAAGCGACCGGGCGTGTAGCGTCGCCAGACGAAACTGACCGCAAGCCCGGAGATAATGAAAAGCAAGGACATGCGCCACTGGTTGACGAACGTCATCGGGAACTGCAGCCATTCGGCCTGGTAGCTCGACTTGACGTGCCAGCCCCAGTCCGCCACGTAGAACATGGCCACGTGGTAGAGAATCAGCAGGCTAAACGCGAAGACGCGCAGCGCGTCAATATCGTGGCGGCGGTCGACTTTCATCGGAGTGTCCTTCAATGCACTAATTGAAGCATACATTCCGGTTTTGTTGGCCCGTTTGTAGCGTTTTGTGGCCAATTGCAGGTGATTTGTGACGAATGGCGGTCCGGCAGTGACGAATTGTCGCCGGACTCTTCGCACGCTTGTTAGGATTGCGCCATGCAGCTGCAGCGCTATCTGGCAAACCGCCGCTGGTGGGAATTCGGCATGGTGCTGGGATTCGCCCTCGTCGGGTTCCTGGCCAATGTCGGAATTGAGCTCATTGAGCGAGGTCGCGACGGGGGTGCGGTCGCCTGGCTGGAACCCGTGGTCCTCGAAGGTACCAGTCATCTCGCGGTGATCCTGCTGTTTCCACTCATCCTGTGGTTCGACCACCGCAACACGATTCGCGCAAACAACTGGCGCCGCACGGTACTAGCGCACGCCCTGTTCAGCGTCGCCTTCTCGCTGGGCCACGTGACCCTGATGTACTGGGGCCGCGTGCTTGCCTTCTCGGCCTCATCCCGTCTTGGGACTTACCACTGGGATAACTGGCTGTCCGAGTTTGCTTACGAATACCTGAAGGACTTCCGCGCCTACCTGCTGATCATCGTGATCATCTACCTTTATCGGTTCGTGCTGCGACGGGCGCAGGGCGAGGCGGGCTTTCTCGAGGAAGCCCGCGACGAGAAGCCTGTGACCGGGGTCTCGGATCGCTTCCTGGTCAAGAAGCTCGGCCGCGAGTTCCTGGTGCGCATCGACGAGATCGACTGGATCGAATCCAGCGGCAACTACGTCAATCTCCATGTCGGGGATCATGTGTATCCACTGCGCGAGACCATGACCCGTATTGATGAGCGACTCGTACCGCTGGGATTCCAGCGCGTGCACCGCAGCGCCATCGTCAACCTCGACCGGGTTGCCGAGATCGTGGCATTCGGCACGGGTGATGGTGAAGCGCGCCTGCAGACCGACGCGCGGGTTCCTGTAAGCCGAAGATTCCGGCAGGAACTCAAGGAGAGACTGGTCTAAGTTACGCCTCCGGCATTCCAAATCTTGTGATTCGCCATATGTGAAGCGTATCTCGTTGTTTTCCCTCGAACAGGCGTATGTTTTGACCCATGGCGACGAATCACCGAAAAATTGAAGTTGACCTGTTAAAGACCGGCATGTACGTGTCTCGGCTTGACCGGCCGTGGCTCGAGACACCGTTCCTGTTCCAGGGGTTCTGTATACGCAACGAGAACGAAATCGAAGAACTCCAAAGGTATTGTGATTTCGTTGAGATCGACATCGAGCAATCCGATGCCTCGATGCAGCACACGAGTCAGGCACCTGCGGCAGCCGCCGGTTCCGGAGCTCATCGTGCCCGCACGAGCAACAATACCAGCCTGTGGCGTCGGTTCCTGAACCTGTTTCGTAAAGACAAGCCCATAACCAATCACGACGAGCGCAAACCCGGGCAGTTCTACCAGGATACGGTGAGCACTGCAGACGAACTGGTCGTGGCAAGAACTGTGTACACCGGGACGCACGATCAGCTCATAAGGGTCCTTGACGGAATTCACCGCGGTGCTGCCGTGACGATGCCCGACCTCGAAATTGTAACCGGAGAACTGGTCGACAGCGTTCTGCGCAACGGCACGGCAATGGCGCTGCTTGCCCGGATGCAACAAAAAGATGAGCACCAGGCCGGCAATTCGCTTGCCACCTCGATTTGGGCGTTGGTATTCGGACGCCACCTTGGTCTCGATCACGAGTCTCTTACCGCGGCCGGTCTTGGCGCCTTGCTGCTCGACATCGGCAAGATGAAGTTGCCTCCTGAGTTGCTCAACAAGACTGAACCGCTTACAGACGTCGAGCGGGCGCACGTGCAGAGTCACGTGGGGCACAGCCTGAAGACGATTAAAGAAGCGGGCAACGTTGACCGGCGCGTACTGGACATGGTTTCAACGCATCACGAACGCTTTAACGGCTCGGGTTACCCAAATGGTCTGAAGGGTACGCAGATCCCGGTGTTCGGGAGAATCGCCGGAATCGTCGATTCGTATACGGCGATAACGAGCGACAGACCATACGCGGCCGCAAAATCTTCGTACGACGCCATGCGTGAATTCAAAGCCACGGCCGATGTGCTGTTTCAGGCTGAGATGGTGGAACAGTTCATTCAGGCGATCGGCATATTCCCTGCAGGAACCCTGGTGGAACTCAATACGGGTGAAGTTGGGGTCGTTCTCAAAGAACAGCGCTCGGCACGCCTGCAGCCCAAGATCGCCATCATCCTCGATGCTGAAAAAAACAGGCTCGAAAAGTTCGCGGTTCTCGATTTGTTTGAGCACAGCACTCCTGAGCCAACAGTGTGGATCGAACGCGGCATTGAGCCTGGCGCCTACGATGTCGACCCCGACGAGTTTTTCCTTTAAGGGCGTCCGTGATTAGCCAGGAACTCAATTTGACCGACGCCGTCGTATTCAGACGCGAGGTGCAATTGCAGATCACAAGGTCCGCAGAATCGCTTTCCTTGTTCATCGTCGACATGGGCGGCATCAAGAAGATTTTCAGCCGCAAGAATCCTGAGATTAGCCGCAGCTTTCTCAGCAATATCGCAAGACTATTGCAGCGTCTCTGTCGAGAGCAGGATCGACTCTATCGGATCGGGGACTTCACGTTTGGCATTGCTCTTGCCGACGTATCTTCGGACGTCCATATACAGCTGGCTGCGGAAAAGATCGTGCGGCTGCACGACACCGCGATTCGTGACCTCGACGTGCCATATAAGGCCAAAGTTTTCATCGGAATTGCAAAATCCCCAGAGGATTCCGCAGAAGCGCATGAGCTGATTCGAAAAGCGGGTGTGGCGCTAGAAGCATCCCGATCGTCTGACGACCCGTATTTCGTGTACCGCCCCGATGCTGTCGAGACTCTGTCGCTTAAGTGGAACCTTCAGGAAGAGGTCGGAGCCGGCATAACGGCCCGGGACTTTAGTCTCTATTATCAGCCGAAAATCTCGTTATCTACCGGTCGCGTAGTCGGAGCCGAAGCGCTGTTGCGGTGGGCCAGCGATAGCCATGGCAGCGTACGACCCGACATATTCATCGCGATTGCGCGTGAAATCGGCAGGATGAACGAACTCACACAATCGCTGCTGACGACCGCGTTGCGACAGGTGTCCGAATGGCCGCGTCGCGAGGATGCGGATTACGGTGTATCGGTCAACCTTGACGCAGACTCCCTGAAGGACCCGGACATCGCCGATGTCATTGAAAGCAGTCTGTCTATCTGGGGGGGCAACGACCACCAGTTAACAATAGAAATCACAGAGGCGGCGCTGGTCACAGAATCGGATAGCAATTTTGCGATCTTGCACAAGCTGCGCTCCATGGGCATCGGCATTTCGATCGACGATTTTGGAACAGGATACTCGGCGCTGTCCTACTTCAAGAGGATCCCTGCATCCGAACTCAAGATCGACCAGGCTTTCGTCAAGCACATGCTCGAATCAGACGGCGACCGGAGCATTGTTGAAACCATCATCGAGCTTGCGCACCGCTTCGATATGCAGGTCGTTGCCGAAGGCGTTGAGACCGCCGAGCAACTGGAAATGCTCAAGAAACTGGGATGCGACACGGCACAGGGATTCTATTTCTCAGAACCGCTGCCACAGGACGAGTACTGTCGGTGGCTGAAGAAAACTGATTTCGCTTGAGAAAAATGGTGCCGGATAGGTGACTCGAACACCTGACCCCATCATTACGAATGATGTGCTCTACCAACTGAGCTAATCCGGCACGCTAAGCGGCGCGCAGTATAGCTGTGCGCGCTGCCCGGGAAAAGGGCTTCAGGTCAGTTTTTCGGACGAATCCCGGCGCACCTTGATGACAACTTCAATGCTCTCGAGGTGGCTGTCGGCCGGAATCACGGGCAGCGCGTCAAAACGAATGCTGTCGGCCGGGACATCGGTCAGCTCTCCCGTATCCATGTTGTAGAAATGGTGGTGCGGGCTCGTTCTCGAGTCGTAGAAACGTCGCTCGGGGTCGACGACGCACTCACGCACCAGGCCACGCTCTGTGAACAGGTTCAGCGTGTTGTAGACCGTCGCCTTGGAAACACGGCTGCCCAGCTCGCGCAGGCGCTCAATGACCTGCTCAGCCGACAAGTGCTGTGGCTTCTCCAGAAAAATATCGGCAATTTCAACGCGTTGTGGAGTGGGGAGAATGCCCAGCTCCGCAAATTTCGCAAGGATGTCAGAACGCAACATACTGGTTTCCTTGTAGTTTGTTTGCGTACGCGGACCAGAATAACACGGCTGCTGCCGTGATTCCGCGGTCCCAAAACACCGTTTTTGACCGAATCGGGCAATTTGGCCGATCGGCATGCGGCCGCTCGAAGGGCCACACTGCCTGCAGGGACAAGGAGGTCCTGATGAGGCAGAGAATCCGGGGGGTCACCCTGTACGAATTACTGATGACGCTTGCGCTCGTGGGTATCGTGGCGGCAAGCGGGCTGCCCGCCTTCGACCGGATGCTGGCAAGGAATCGTCAAACCATTGAAATTAATGCTCTTTTCCATGCCCTGCACCTGGCGAGGAAGGAATCGATCATGCGCCGCAAGGTGGTCTCGTTGTGCCCCAGCCTGGACGGCCGGCACTGCGCCGCCGACTGGTCGACGGGCTGGATCATGTTCGAGAACAGCGACCGCGACTCTCCGCCCCAGGTGGATGAAGGGGAATTCGTACTGCGGGCCCATCGCGTGTCGGGCGAGGTGCAAATCGACGCCAACCGCCGGGGGTTCACACTGCGCGCAACGTTCCTGCGCGCAACCAACGGCACTTTCGTAGTGTGTGACCGCCGCCGCCGCATCCCGCCCAAGGGCCTGATCGTCAGCTATACCGGGCGGCCCAGGGTGGCGTTTGCACGGCCCAACGGCGCGCCCTATGCCTGTGCGGATTAAGTCAAGTCAACAGACCCTGAATCGACCGCTTGTCGGGGCTAATGTGCCGCTGGTCGGCTGGTCAAAACACCGCACCCTGGACTCTTTATAGTGCGTGCATGGACAGGAAAAACCAGAACGGCTTCACGCTGTACGAGCTACTGATCACGATGCTCATCGTGGGCGTTGTGCTGACGTTTGGGGTACCGAATATGTTGGCCTTCAACCAGAACGGCCGCATGACCAGTACGGCCAACGACATGCATGCTGCGTTCCATCTGGCACGCAGCGAGTCCGGCCGAGCAAAGACCAACATCACGATTTGCGCCAGCGCCAATGCGATGGATGCCGACTCAAACTGCGGTGGCACCTGGGATCAGGGTTACATCGTGTTCGTCGACAACAACGGTGATATCGACAGGAGCGGCGCCACCGAAACGGTCTTGCGTGCCCACGACACCATCGCCGAAGGCGTGAGCCTGGCGGTGGCCGATGACGCCACTTATTTCAGCTACTCCTCGACCGGCCTCGGTCGGCCCAACGTCGGCGGCAACACGGCGATCTCCCAGGTAGTGATGTGCGATGAGCGCGGCAACGTTACCGCCGCCGGCGGCAGCTCCGCGGCGCGCCTCTTCGTTGTAACCCCACTCGGTCGCGCCACGATCATTCGCGATGAAGCACTGATCGCCAATGCGCTGACGACCATGAGCAAGTCCTGTCCGTAAGGAAATGAACATGACGATTATCAGGAAATCCAGAGGTTTCTCGCTTGTCGAGGTGTTGATCGCACTGGTGATCATGTCCGTCGGCATGCTCGGGATTGCCGGTCTCTACGTGCAAAGTCTGCAGGCGGGCCGCACGTCGATGCTGCGACACCACGCGGTAACGCTGGCGGGCGATATTGCGGACCGTATTCGCGCCAACCCGACCGCCGGTGCAGCCTATGCGGCGGCGACCGGCACGGACAACAACTGCGTGGCCATGAATGCCGACTGCGATGTCGCCGAGATGGCGGCGCACGACATTTTCCTGTGGCAGGCGCAGGCGCTCGAGTTCCTGCCGCCGATGGGCAATGGCACGCAGCAGGTCGTGGTGACGCACGACAATACCGTGACCCCACAAACCTACACGATTGTCGTGCGCTGGGATGAACCGACTCCAGACGGCAGCGTGCCGCAGTACGCGATCGTCATCCCGGTGAACACGTTTTAGGAGCTGCCAGACATGACGCTACGCAATACAAAAATGCTGCACCGCCAGTCCGGTCTTACCCTGGTCGAGATCATGGTTGCCCTGGCGATCGGGTCGTTCCTGATCATCGGAGCGGTCCAGATCTACAACCAGAGCCGCCAGGCATTCGTCGTGAACGAATCCATCGCGCGCGTGCAGGAAACCGCACAGTTTGCGATGGACACGATCGAAGCTGACCTGCGCATGGCAAGCAACTGGGGGCGCAACAGCCGCGGCCTCGCCGTTGAAGGTCGTTCGCTTATCGGTGATGCCAATCCGACCAGCCTCACGGAACCGGTCGGCGTCAACGGCTCCTGCGGTGCGGACTGGGCGTTCAATCTGGCCACCGCGATCGACGGTACCGACAACGGCTACGGCCTCGCTTGCGCGGGCATCGGCGGTTCGGTAGCCACTTCTGATGTCGTCACGATACGCCGTGCAACCGTGCAGCCTTCACCGCTCGAAGATGGACGACTGCAGATTCAATCGACGCGCATCCAGGGCGAACTGTTCGAATCCGACGTGGTACCGGCGGCGTTTGTCCCGGTCACGAATCACCCGATTACGGGTGCACCCACCTCGGCAACGCATAACCTGATCGTCAACAGCTACTACGTCTCGCCGACGTCCACGCTGATTCCCGGCGTGCCCACCCTGCGGCGCAAGACGCTGACAGTGCGTGCGGGCGCACCGTTTATCGAGGATCAGGAGGTGGCGCCGGGCGTTGAGAACATCCAGCTGCAGCTCGGCATTGATGTGGATGCAGACAACACGGTCGATCGCTACGTACAGCCGGGCGACGAAATATATGACCCGTCAGCGGCCGGCTACGTCCCGGGCGCCCGCGTCATGACGGCCCGCATCTGGCTGGTCGTGCGCGGCGTCACCACGGAATTCGGTTTGCAGGACAACCGCACCTATAACCCCGGTAACGCCAGCCTCGGCACCATGAATGACAGCTTCCGTCGTTTGCAGGTATCGAAGACGATTCTGCTGCGCAACGCACGGACCTGATTGCAGAGAACGACTATGACTATGAAACTAAACCCCATTGCTCTTCGTCACCGCCAGCAGGGCGCCGCCCTCGTCGTCGGCCTGATGTTGCTGGTGGTCATTACGGTCCTCGCGATTTCGGGCATGAACACGGCGACCACTGAACTGGCGCTCGCGCGCAACGACCAGGCGTATGAGGATGCCTTCCAGGCCGCTGAGACCGGTCTGGCCAATGCACTGGAGCAGGGGCAGTTCGCCACGGCGGGCACCACCTCGATGACGCACATTCCGTCGTCGTACCAGAGCATCGCGACGACCATCGAATACGAGGACTCGACGCTGGTCCCCGACAAGGCATTCAGTCTTGGCGTCGGCAGCGGTATTTCCGCGTACCACTTTCTTGCCACGTCGCAGGCAGAGTTAAACCGCGACCCGGGCAATACGACGGATCGCGACGCGAGCGCGACCCATTCACAAGCATTTTATGTTGTTGGCCCGGAAGCGCCGACGCTGTAAGCAGCTGAAGTAACGGAGTACTCCAATGATCAGGAAATTCACAATGATGGCCGCCATGTTGCTTATTGCCCTGCCGGCCGCCGCAGACTTTCAGACCGTATCGCGCGCTTACGAAGTGGCGCTTGGCGACATCACGGTACCAACATCGCAAAACGGCCGCATTCTCTTCAAGCAATGCGACGAGTGCGACATGGAATCGGTGCGACTGACGCCGAACACTCAGTTTGTAGTCAACGGTCGCAACGTCCGGTTTGACCGGTTCCGCACTATCGCGAACGAGACCAGCGATGCCGATTCCGTGCCGGTCACACTTTTGCACCACCTGGAATCGGGAACTGTCGTCAGGCTCTCCCTGACCGTCAAGTAGCAAGGCAACAGGAATTATTGAGGAATAGATCATGAAGATCTCGACACAGAAATTTGCATGGATGACTACAGGTTTTGGCGTCGCGCTGCTGGCCGGTGTACCCGCTTTTGCGGACGATACGGAGCTGCTGCTCATCAATCCGGACCCGACCCAGAATCCGAAACCGAACGTCATGTTCATCCTGGATACGTCCGGTTCGATGACGACCACCGAGACAACCATCGACCCGTACGACAGCACCCAGACGTACGCAGGTGCTTGCGACACGAATCGCATGTACTGGACCGACGTCGATGTGACGCCCGTGTGTGACGCAGCCAATTTGAACTATGTCGAGAAATCGAGCTTCCAGTGTGACTACGCGACGAACCAGATCAGCGGGATCGGCAGCTTCACGAACACAATGGTGCAGTACCGCGACGGTGGCAAGGGCGGGACGAGCACGTCCGGCATAGCTCGCTGGGATTACCTGGCCTCCGGCTATCACACGGCACCGGTCGAATGCCAGGCGGACTCCGGTGTGCATGGCGACGGCCGCTCGACGCACCTATGGGCCGCGAACGGAACGAATCTCGCCGATCCGTTCACTGACATGCCCGATGAAGAGTTGTCCTGGGGCAGCGCACCACGCAACCTCGGCTACACCTTTTACGACGGTAACTACCTGAACTGGAAGAACTCGCCCGTCAACGTCACGATGTCGCGGTCGGACATCATGAAAGAAGTCACGAAGAAGGTTCTCAGCTCGGTGAACAACCTGAACGTCGGCCTCATGCGCTTCAATGAGCAGCAGGGCGGACCGGTGACGCTCGCCATTTCCGACCTGGACACGAACCGACAGGCCATTCTCGACGCGATCGATGACCTGCCTGCAGATGGCTGGACGCCGCTCTCCGAGACGCTCTATGAAGCGGCGCTCTACTGGCGCGGCATGCCGGCCCATTTCGGTGAGCTCATAACGGAGAACCCGACCGACCCGAATGCGCTCGCTTCGACGTCACCCGAGGTTTACGACGCCCCGGAATGGGACGTCTGCGCCAAGAACTACAACGTACTCCTGACCGATGGCTTACCCACTCAGGACGATGACGGTCCTGCGCTGGCGCAGGCGCTGCCAGGCTTTGCAGCAGCATTGGGCCGTACGACCTGCACGGGCTCGGGCCAGGGTCATTGCCTGGACGACATTTCCGAGTACCTGTCCAAGTTTGACGTTGACGCCGTCGAAGACGGCGATCAACTCGTCGTTACGCATACGATTGGTTTCACGATTGACCTGGATATCCTGGAAGACACGGCGCTCAACTCGGGCGGTGAGTACTTCCTCGCGGACGACGTGGAGTCGCTGACCAAGACGCTGCTCGACATCATCGCCAACATTAATGACCGCTCACTGGCGTTCTCAGCACCCGCAGTCTCGGTCAACACGTTCAATCGCACGCAGAACCTGAATGACCTCTACATCACGATGTTTGGCGCCAAGGCACGAGCTCACTGGCCCGGCAACCTGAAGAAGTACCGCATTGTCGATGGTGTCATCGTCGATGCGAACGATAATCCAGCTGTGGATCCGGGCACGGGCTTCTTTTACCAGACGGCGCAGAGTTTCTGGACCGTCGGTACCGATGGCAATGATGTTCGTCTTGGCGGCGCGGCACTGCAGCTGCCGGACCCCGTTTCGCGTAATCTTTACACGAACAACTCGACGGGCAACCTGACCGCGGGCACCAATCATGTGAGCCCTGCGAACCTGACATCGTTTATCGACTCCGATTTCGGCCTCACTGGCGCCACAGGCGAACCGACCATGGCGGACTTGATTCGCTGGGCACGCGGCGATGACCTTCTCGATGAGAACTCGACGTCGACCACGCGCTACGTCATGGGCGACCCGCTGCACTCACAGCCTGCAGCAGTCGTTTATGGCGGTACGGAAGCCAGCCCTGACATGGTCGTGTACACGGCCACCAACGACGGCTACCTGCATGCGCTGGACGGTGCGACCGGCCAGGAACTCTGGTCATTCATTCCAAAGCAGCTGCTGTCGAACCTGACGCGCCTGTATTTCGACCCAATCTCGAAGTACAAGCAGTACGGCATCGACGGTAACCTGGTTCCGGTCGTCAAAGACGTTGACCGCGATGGCGTTATCGAAGCAGCCGACGGCGACTTCGTTTACCTGCTCTTCGGCATGCGCCGCGGCGGCAACGACGTGTTCGCACTCAACGTCACCAACAAAAACGCGCCTCACCTGATGTGGCAGGCAAACCTGCCGCAGTTTGGCGAGTCCTGGTCCACCCCGGTTGTCGCGAGGATGGAAGTCGCCGGGCAAACACAGAACGCCGACAAAGCTGTCGTGGTCGTCGGTGGCGGATATGACACCGTGCACGACACAACGTCGCATCCGGCGACTGCCGATGGTGTGGGCAACGGCATTCACATCCTTGATTTGGCCACGGGCGCCGAGTTGTGGCGTGCCGGGCCGGATTCCGGCGCCGATCTCCAGTCGGCCAATATGACGCGGGCGTTCCCCAACCAGATTCGCGTCGTCGACCTGAGTGGCAACGGCCTGGCGGATCGCATGTACGCATCAGACATGGGCGGCCAGGTGTGGCGCTTCGATATCACGAACGGCAATGCCGCTTCGTCCCTGATCGCCGGCGGCGTTATCGCGCAGCTCGGCGCGGAAGGCACCGGCGACACATCGGCGGCGGCGACGCGACGCTTCTATAACGCGCCCGACGTTTCTGTCTTTACCGACAAGACACAGCAGCGCCGCTTTATTGCCGTCAATATCGGGTCGGGCTATCGCGCCCATCCATTCGACCTGTCAGCCGCTGATCGCTTCTATTCGCTGCGCGACCCGGATGTATTTACCCGGCTTCCACAGACTGCGTATGACAGCTACCCCGTCATCACCGACAGCAGCCTTGTCGAGGTTAGCGGCCAGAGCGGTGTGGTCGTATCGCAGAGTGATCGTGGCTGGAAGTTCACGCTTCCAGGCAACGAAAAGGTACTCGCAGACTCCATCACGTTCGACGACCAGATCTTCTTCGTCTCGTTCTCGCCGGACTCGAACAGCGAAGCAAGCTGCTCCGCCGGTAAGGGCACCAACGTGCTCTACAGGATGTTCGTCACCAACGGCGACCCGGTCGTAACCAATCTCGACTCGCTCGCTGACGACGATGCAGATCCTGCGCGCCAGACGGTATTGAAGCAGGGTGGTATTGCGCCGTCACCGCGAATTCTGTTCCCGAGCCCCGACGCAAATTGCACCGGCGAGGACTGCAAACAGCCGCCGATCATGTGCATCGGCGTCGAATGTAATCCTCCGGGCTTCAAGAACAACCCGGTACGAACGCTCTGGACGCAGGACGGTATCGAATGATGCCGCTTAAACACCGCATGCGCGGCATCACGCTGATCGAACTCATGATCGTCGTGGTGGTCGTCAGCATTCTGGCTGCCGTTGCATTCCCGAATTACCAGGAATTTGCGGCGCGCGCAAAACGCAACGAGGCCAAGTCGGCCCTGCTGCAGATTGCGACCAACCAGGAACGCTTCTACCTGAACAACAATACGTTTACCCAGGACATGACGGCGCTTGGCTTCTCTGCCGACCCATTCACCACGGACACGGGTTCCTACGTGATTGATGTCACGTCCGCGGACGCCACGAACTACAGCGCGACGGCAACGTATCAGCTGGGTGGCAGCGAGGCCGGGAAGTGCCTGACGTTTACGGTGGATGGTCGCGGCGCGAAGGCCTCGACGCCGCAGGGAGACTGCTGGGAGCGCACACGCTAACCCGTTTACTGCTGTTGTCTTTCTTCGCGACCGGAGAAAAACAGCGCGTCAATGATCAGCAACGCAGCGCCGACAGAAATGCCGGCGTCTGCGATGTTGAACGAAGGAAAGGCCCAGTTGCCGAACCACACCTGGATGAAGTCCGTAACGTAACCGAGCGAAATACGGTCGACCAGGTTCCCGACCGCGCCACCGAGCACCAGTGCCAGCCCTGCGGCGAGGACGGCTTGCCCCTGGTTCCGAATGCGCCACAGCCACACGGCGATGACGCCGCTGACCACCGTCGCGAGCACCACGAAAAACCACCGTTGCCATCCCCCGGCCTCGGCCAGGAAACTGAATGCCGCCCCGGTATTGCGCTGGTGTGTGAGATTGACGAATGAATTCAGCGGCACCTTCTCATACAGGGCGACCCACTCGTTGATAGCCCATTTCGTCACCTGGTCGGCAACGACGACGAGCAGGGAAACAGACATCCATGCGTAAAAACGCGCGTTCGATGATTTTTTGGCTTCAGTCATTCAGTGTACTCAGTGCGGAACGTGCATTCTCTTCGTCAATCTTCATTTGCGCAACCAGATCATCGATTGATTCGAATCTTTCTTCGTCGCGCAGGTGACGAATAAAATCAACATGGATGTACTCGCCATAGATATCCCGGTCGAAATCGAACAGGTGCACCTCGAGCAGCGGTTTGACAAGGTCGAACGTCGGCCGCGTGCCCACGCTCGCCACGCCATCGATCGGACCGTCCGGCAAGCCATGCACCCGTACCGCATAAATACCCATCACGGCGCTTTGACGTCGCCTGAGATCGACGTTTGCCGTGGCGTAACCCAGGGCGCGACCCACCTGCCGGCCACGGACGACACGGCCTGACATACGGTACGGCCTGCCCAGCAACGCGGTGGCCCGCTCGAGATTACCCGCCGCCAGCGCTTCACGCACCGACGTGCTGCTGACACGCGAATTGCCCACAAGGATACTGGGGACCTGCTCCACTGTCAGGTCGAGCGCCGGGGCGACCCGCAGGAGGTCCTCCACGGAGCCCTCGCGTCGGCGCGCAAAGTGGAAATCGTCACCTACGACAATGTGACGCGCGTTCAGGCCGTGCACCAGCACTCGCCGAATGAATGCATCGGCGGCAATGTTGCGCATCTCATTGCCGAAACGCGGGCAGAAAAAGATATCGATCTTGCGCTCCGCGAGCGCGTCGAGCTTTTCGCGGAAACGCATTAACCTGGCGGGTGGCTGATCGCCGGCAAAAAACTCCTTGGGCGTCGGCTCAAAGCTCATCGCAATGGCCGGACGATTCGACTGCATCGCCACGTCGACAACGCGGCGCAGCAACTGCCGATGGCCGAGGTGGATACCGTCGAACGCGCCAATCGTGACGACGCTGCCGTCAGCCACGTGGTCGAACGGCAGGTCGGACAGATGTCGTACCAGGCGCATCTTAAGAATGCCTCATGCGAAGCTGAGCCGGCCGCAGGCCCAGGACGACCAGCGCAATGAAGTAGATTCCGGCCCCCGCAACCACAGAGACGCCGAGCCAGACCACGCGGTCCAGCGATCCCGCATCCGTCCACCAGCCGACGGAGCGATGCATGGCAACCAACACGGCGATCATCGCCGCGTTTGCAAGGACGACACGTAACAACAGGATTCCCCATCCCGGGCTATGGCGCAAAACGTCGGCGCGTCGCAAGCCCCGGTAGAGAAGGATCGCGTTGAGCAGCGCCGCAAACGAGGTTGCGGCTGCCAGGGCCATGTGCGGACCTGCGAAACCAACCCGGGTCAGGTACCAGGCGGCCGATGCCCCCAGCAGGAGGTTGACAGCGAGCGTGATGATGCCGATACGCACCGGCGTACGCGTATCTTCACGGGCAAAAAAGGCCGGAACCAGGATTTTGACGAAGGAGAAACCCACCAGCCCCAACGCATACGCCTGCAGTGCAAGTACGGTCATATCGGCGGCGTTGCGATCGAACTCGCCGCCGTGAAACAGCGTGATGACGAGCGGCGCGGCCAGCACGACCAGCCCCACGGCCGCGGGCACGGAAATCAGCACCGTGACCCGCATCGACCACTCGAGCGTCTGCGCGAACTCGCCGCGTTTGTCATTCGCCCAGAGCCGCGACAGGTAAGGCATGGTGACCGTCGCAAGCGCAATGCCGAACAGCCCGAGCGGAAATTCCATGAGACGGTCGGAATAATACAGATAGCTGAAGCTGCCGACCGGCAACAGGGACGCGATGATACCGGACAGCAGCACGTTGATCTGGGCCACCGACGATCCGAAAATCGCGGGCACCATCAGCTTGAAAGCGCGACGCACGCCTTCGTGCCGCGGCCGCCACCGGGGACGCGGAAACGCATGAATCCTTGCCAGGAACGGGATCTGGAACAGCAGTTGAATCAGCCCGGCGATGAACGTGGCATACGCCAGCGCCAAGATCGGCTGTTCGAGTAACGGCGCCACCCAGATGGCTGCGGCGATCAGCACGACATTCAGGATGACCGGTGTGAACGCCGGGACTCCGAAACGGCCGTAGGTGTTCAGCACGCCGCCCGCAAACGCGGTCAGCGAGACAAAGAACAGGTAGGGAAACGTAAAGCGCAACATCAGGGCCGCGAGATCGAAGTCCCCGCCCTCACCCACGAAGCCCGGCGCGACCGCGAGTACCAGCAAGGGTGCGCCAATCACGCCGATCAGGGTGACGACAAACAACACGGCGCCGAACGTCCCGGCCATGGCGTCCACGAACTCCCCCGCCTCGTCGTGGCCATGCTGCTCCTTGTAGCGCGCCATGACGGGCACGAACCCGGCTGAAAACGCGCCTTCCGCGAAGAAACGCCTCAGCATGTTCGGGATTCGCTGGGCCACGATAAAGGCGTCCATGAGCAGGCCGGCGCCAAAAAACCGCGCAAACACGATATCCCGCACGAGCCCAAGGATCCGGGACAACAGCGTCATCCCGCTCACGATCGACGTCTTCAGCGCTAACTTAAGGCCGGATATAGGTTTTTTCGGTTTCATGAGGGGGTGAGTTTAGCCCAAAACGGGGCCCGCGAATGTGATTGACAATGACCCTTCGGGCGCGAATAATACGCGGCTCTTTGACATCGGAACACGGTTAAAACCAGTGGCAAACATCAAATCAGCCAGGAAGCGCGCCCGTCAGGCGGAAAAAACCCGTAAGCACAACATGGGTTTGCGCTCCCTGATGCGCACCAAGATCAAGAACGTCGTCAAGGCATGCGATGCCGGCGACAAGGATGCAGCAGTCGCAGCGTACAAGGACGCTGTGCCCGTCATCGACAGCATGATCAACAAAGGCATTGTTACCAAGAACAAGGCCGCGCGTCATAAAAGCCGACTGAACACGCGAGTTAAAGCGCTCTCTGCTTAATCGCTCCCGGCTTCTTCCACTTCCTTAAATTCTTCCAGCGCCTGCATGACCGCGTGCCCGAGGGCCTCGGTGCCGGCGCCCGTGGCCGCGCTCACCTCGAAAACGGGGCCGTTCCAGTCGAGTTCCTCTAGCAGCATATCGCGCGCCACGGCGAGGTCATC
>SHLT01000159.1 GCA_004282875.1 Chromatiales bacterium
ATGCGCGGCCGCTTGCGTGCCCTGGCGCGACGGATCGAAGAGAGAATCGGCGAATTCGGGTATCGCGTATTCGTCGACAGCGCACCGGTCCTTGAGAAAGCGCTGGCCGAAAAAGCCGGACTCGGCTGGGTGGGCAAGCATACGAATGTCATCAACCGCAACGAGGGCTCGTGGTTTTTCCTCGGCGAGTTGTACACCGACCTGCCGCTACCGATCGACAGCCCCGAGCATTCGCACTGCGGTTCCTGCACAGCCTGTATCGACGTTTGTCCGACCGATGCCATAGTTGCACCTTACTCGCTCGATGCACGGCGCTGCATTTCCTATCTCACGATCGAATCCGGTGACCCGATTCCGGTCGAGTTTCGCAAAGCCATCGGCAATCGAATTTACGGCTGCGACGATTGCCAGCTCTTTTGTCCCTGGAACAAGTTCGCCACGCGAACCGCGGAACCGGACTTCGCGCCACGCCACGATCTCGATACGGCGGAACTCACTGACCTGTTCGCCTGGAGCCAGGAGACCTTCCTCGAAAAAACCGAAGGCACCGCGATTCGGCGTATCGGGCATGAGCGGTGGCTGCGCAACATCGCCGTCGCCCTCGGCAATGCCGCGACAACACCTGCAGTTGTGGCAGCGCTCGAGTCACGGCAGGATGGATCGTCGGCACTGGTGACCGAACACGTCGCCTGGGCACTCGCACAACACAAACAGAAGAAACCGGAGACAAGCAATGTTCAAGGCACCTGAATCTGCCTACCTCGTTCCCTTTGACGGGAGCTTCCGCGTGGCGGACGCCAGCACCACGCCTGAAACCGATGGCGAACCTCACAAAGGCAAACACCGTCGGCAGCGCACAGAAGACCTTAACAAGCTCCAGCGCGTGCTCGCCGCGGGCGACAAGCATTCCATCCTGCTCGTTTTCCAGGCAATGGATGCAGCCGGCAAGGACAGCACGATCCGGTCTGTCATGCAGGGCGTCGACCCGTCCGGGTGCCAGGTATTCAGCTTCAAGAAACCGTCCAATCTCGAACTCGACCATGACTTCCTGTGGCGAACGACCTGCCGCCTTCCGGAGCGGGGCCGCATCGGGATATTCAATCGCAGCCAGTACGAGGAAGTGCTCGTCGTCAGGGTTCACCCAAAGATCCTTAGCTACCAGAAACTCCCCGACGAAATAGACATGGCGACGATCTGGGATGAGCGACTGACCTCGATACGCCAACAGGAAGAACACCTTGCCCGCAATGGCACCGTGATCCTGAAGTTCTGGCTCAATGTTTCCAAGGACGAGCAAAAGCGCCGCTTTTTGTCGCGGCTCGACGAGGCGGAGAAGAACTGGAAATTCGAACCGAATGACGTTAAGGAACGCCGGCACTGGGACGCTTATATGCAGGCCTATGAAGATGCCCTGAACGCCACTTCCCGGCCATGGGCGCCCTGGTATGCGATCCCGGCCGATGACAAACCCTATATGCGGGCGCGTGTCGCAGACACCATAATCGATGCAATGCAGAGCATTGGCCTGTCGTACCCGGAACCGTCCGCAGAGGACCGCGCAGAGTTCGCAGAGGCCAGAAAAGAGCTTTGTAGCGACAATTAGTGACGCAGTTCACACCGATTGTGTGGTCTGGTCGGCAGTCGCCACTCGCTGATCGCGGGAAAATATGACAATGCAGGATACGCTGGATATCAATTCGGATTACAAGCGCTCGTTGCTCAACGGCCTCGAGCTCTTCAAAGGCGTGCGACCGGAGGACATCCAGTCGCTATTGCAGCGCTGTGATCGAAGAGATCTGGGAAAGGGTGAAACACTGCTGTCACCAGTCTCCAAGAACGAACATGTATTCATTATTTTGTCGGGAGGCGTCGACGTTCACGTTGGCTCCCCGGATACGCCGGCTGTGGCGACTATGGAAGCCGGCGCATGCGTCGGGGAAATGTCGATTATCGAGGATCGCGACCCATCGGCATTTGTGATCGCTATTGAAGACACGCACATGCTCGTCATCCATCAATCCATACTCTGGGAAATGGTGGACGCGTCGCATGAGTTCGCGAAGAACCTGCTCGTCGTGCTCTCCGAACGTGTGCGCAGCCACAACCGCGTGATCGCCGAAAACTTTGGCACGCTCAAGAAATTCGAGCGCCACGCGACAACGGATGCGCTGACCAGCCTGGCTAACCGGCACTCGATGCAAGACACCTTCCCAAAACAGATTGCGCGTTGTGTCGAAGACGAGAAACCCGTCTCGTTGATTATGATCGACGTCGACAACTTCAAGCAGTTCAACGACATGTTTGGTCATATCGCCGGGGACCGCGCACTTTCTGCCGTGTCACGAATCCTGCGGACCAAGTTTCGGCCCCGCGACCTCCTGGTGCGCTACGGCGGCGATGAGTTTGCCGTGCTGTTACCGGACGTCGGCGCAGAAAGGGCCGCGGAGATTGCCGAGCGCGTGCGCGCGGCCGTCAGCGGCGAGACCGGAGACGGCAGCGACTCCCTCATTCAAATCCCGGTCAGGATATCGATGGGTGTCGCGGACCTGGAGCCGCAGGGCACGCTCGACTCCCTCATTCGCGCTGCCGACAAGGCACTGTATCGAGCCAAGCACGCCGGTCGCAATACGGTGTCGACGTAGCGCCTCAGATCGTAACGACAATATTGTCGATGAGTCTCGCCGGCCCCAACTGGGCTGCCACCAGGACCACCAGGTCATCGCAGTCGCGATCGGGCACCTCGAGATTGAGAGCCCGCCGAATGGCAAAGTAGTCAACCTTGAAACCCGCATTGTTCAATTGCTCGATGGCTGCCGCTTCGAGTTCAACAAATTCGCGTCGGCCAGCCTGCAGTTTCTGGCCCACCGACTGCAGCGATGCATACAGTGTGGGGGCGATCGCGCGCTCTTCGTCAGACAGATAGCTGTTACGCGAACTGAGCGCGAGCCCGTCGTCGTCTCGAACCGTCTCGCCCGTGATAATTGATATCGGCAGGCTCAGGTCTTCGGTCATGCGACGAATAACCAGCTGCTGCTGGTAGTCCTTCTGGCCGAACACCGCGACGTCCGGCTGGACGATCGCAAAGAGGCGTGCAACGACAGTGGTGACACCGTCAAAGTGTCCTGGACGCGCCGCGCCGCAAAAGTTCTCGGTTAAGCCCGGCACGGACACGGTCGTCGCCTTGTCCGGACCGAAGGGATACAGCGTGTCGACGTCCGGTGCAAAGATCATGTCCGCCGCCGTCTTCTTGAGGCGACGTTTGTCGCGCTCCAGCGAGCGTGGGTAGTTGTCAAAATCTTCGCCTTCCCCAAACTGCGTGGGATTGACGAAGATACTGACGATGACGCGTTCGGCGTGCTCGCGAGCCAGTTCGACTAGCGACAGATGGCCTGCATGCAGACTGCCCATCGTTGGCACGAGAGCGATATGCTCGTCATGGTGGCGCCACTCGGCGATCTGCTCGGCGAGCTCTTGTTGGGTATGTGTGACTAACACGGTTTCAATGACCTGCTATGAGAAGCAATGCTCCGGCTCGGGGTAGGACTTGTCCTTTACCGCCTTGACGTAGGACTGCAGGGCGGCAAGCGGTGAATCGCGGCCCGCCTGGAAGTTTTTCACGAAGCGTGGCGTACGACCCTGCGTGATATCGAGGATGTCGTACAAAACGAGAATCTGGCCGTCGACCTCCGGGCCGGCGCCAATCCCGATGACCGGCACCTCGAGCGCAGCGGTGATCATCTCGGCAACTTCGTTGGGCACGCACTCGAGCAAGACAATATCAGCGCCCGCATTCTGCAAACGCTGCGCCGCGGATAGCATCTCCTGCGCCTTGTCCGGGTCCCTGCCCTGCACCTTGAAGCCGCCGATCTTGTGCACGGACTGGGGCTTCAGACCAAGGTGCGCGCATACCGGAATGTCATGGCGCGCGAGGTGCTCGACGATCTGCACCTGGTCATCGCCGCCCTCGAGCTTGACCATCATTGCACCACCTTCCTGCATGAGCCGCACGGCATTGTCGAGCGCCTGGCCCGGCTCCGTGTAACTCATGAATGGCATGTCAGCCACAAGAAAGGCACGCCGCAAGCCACGGTCGACGGTCCGGCAGTGATAGATAATGTCATCCACCGTTACCGGCACCGTCGTGTCGTGCCCCTGGATGACCATGCCGAGTGAATCACCGACCAGCACCAGGTCGGTTCCTGCCGCATCGACCAGCACAGCGTAGCTCGCGTCGTAGGCCGTCAGGCATGCGATCGGCTCGCCATCGGCCTTCATCTTTCGCAGAGTAGAGACATTAACCGGAGGCTCCGGCATGCCGCGTTGTTCAAGCTGGGTGTACATGCGTATTTCCTGTCAGGCGAGCGCTGCCGCAACGGGATTAAAGAAGTGACGCCCGCCTGTCGTCCGTTCGATCTGCTGGAACAGCTGCTCGTAGTCGGCGTCATTATTGACCGGATCGATCTGTGACGCATTAACTATTAGCAGCGGCCCGTCATCGTAGGCATGGAAAAAGCGGGCATACGCCTCAGTGAGTTTTTCCAGGTAGGCGCGATCCACGTAACGATCGCAGGTCGCATTACGGCGTACGAGCCGCTGCAGCAGTGCGTCGACCGAAGCCTGCAGGTAGATCACGAGGTCCGGTACAGGCGCCTCAACGGCAAGATTCTCCGCAATCTGATCGTAGAGCTTGAGCTCCTCGCGGTCGAGATTCAGCTCGGCGAAGAGCCGATCACGCGTAAACAGGTAGTCTGAAATGCGTACATTCGAAAACAGGTCTGACTGCCGCAGATCCTCAATTTGTCGGGCCCGCGCAAACAGGAAGAACATCTGCGCCGGCAGCGCTGCCGAACGCCCGTCACGATAAAATCGTTCCAGAAACGGATTCTCCTCGACCTCTTCGAGCACGAGGTCAGCCGACAGGCTGTCGGCCAGGCGCCTGGCCAGCGCCGTCTTGCCAACACCGATCGGTCCCTCGATAGCGATATAGCGGGATGAATTTGCTGAGGTTTTCAGCGTACTAACGGACACAGGCTTCCTTCAGGCGATGCGTGAGATGCTCGGCTCGACCCTGCTGACCGGAATATTGGCCACCCGGCCAAGGCCGGGAACGGCAAGATCCGGCGCGATCTCTGCCAAGGGTAAC
>SHLT01000064.1 GCA_004282875.1 Chromatiales bacterium
AAGCCGGGCACCGCTGTCTTTACTGAATCTCGCAGAAACAGTGCGAGTAGACGCCCTTCGGGTCGTTGAATTTCCGTACGTCCGCCGCCAAGGCTTGCAGATGATCGGCAAACACTTCGATTGGCGTGGGCTCGCGTACGAACGCCTCCGGGTTGATCCCGGTGAGCCTCAGGATCGACAGAAAATCGAGAATCATCTGCTCGGTCGGCGTCAGTTCACGTTCGATTAGCTTCTGCCCAAACTGGCCTTCACCAAGGCCTGCCAGCTCGGCCGCAGCGGCCACGGCGTCGTCGAATGTCCCAAGCTGGTCGACCAGGCCGTTTTCGAAGGCGTCGTTACCCGTCCAGACCTGGCCCTGCGCGATTGAGTCCACATAGTCTTTTTCCAGCTCACGATGTTCCGCCACACCGGAAATAAAATCGTCGTAGCCATCCTCAATGATGATCTGGAACAGTTGTTTGGTGTGCTCACTCATCTCCCGGTCGGCGCGCAGTTCACCGGACCAGGGGGTCGTCCCGACGCCATCGGACGCGACCCCTACCGCCTCCAGCGTCCGCTGGAACGTGGGGACCATCCCGAAAATGCCGATCGAGCCGGTAACCGTTGCCGGACTGGCGATAACACGATCCGTAACAGCTGAGATCCAGTAACCCGCCGAAGCAGCCACGCTACCCATCGAGGCAACGACAGGTTTACCGGCCGCCTGGAGTGCTTCGATTTCCTCTGCTATGACCTCGGATGCGAAAACGCTACCGCCGGGACTGTCCACGCGCAGGACCACCGCTTTGACAGTTTCATCTGTCAGAGCCCGCCTAAGGAGTGCTGCCATCGAGTCGCCGCCGATCGTTCCAGGCGGCTGCGCACCGTCAAGTATGTCACCCGCCGCAACAATAACTGCAACGTTTTCGGACTGGGTTCGCTGGCCGCCCAGCAGATCCATTTGCTTTAGATAATCCATCATATGAACCGCCGGATACGTCGACTCGTCATCCTCATCGACCCCCACGTATCCCTGCATCACCTCCCGCAGCTCGGCACGCCCGAGAAGTTCGTCAACAAGCCCCCGATCCAGTGCCGCCTTCGAAATATCGCCGTTCGCACTTGCAACGTACTCGACCAGGTTCTGCGCGTAGTCATCGATTTCGCCTTCCGACAGACCTCGAGCCGCAACCACATCGTCTTCGTACATCGTCCAGAATTGCTCGATCAGGCGGCTGCGCGACGCGCGGTCTTCCGGTGACATGTCCATGCGAGTGTATGGCTCAACAAATGACTTGTGCGTACCGACCTTGAAGACGTTCCAGTCAATACGCAGCAGATCAATCGCGTCCTTGAAATAGTTCCGGTATGTACCGTAGCCCTGCAGGTAAACGAAGCCCTCCGGATGCATGTAAATTTCATCGGCGTGTGCCGCGAGATAGTAGCCCTGCTGCGAATAGAAATCGCCACTCGCAACGATACGCTTGCCGGTTTCCCGGAAGCGTTGCATAGCGTCCGCGACGCGCTGCAGCTTGCTCAGACCGGCACCACCCAGTGCGGACAGTTCCAGGTGGACTACTTCGATTCGATCATCGTCACGCGCATGATCCAATGCCGCAATCACATCCGCCACCAGCGTCTGAGGCGGCGCATCACCCACGAGTTCGGCAACAGCTCGATCGTATGGATCACCGGCAACCTGCTCCACCAGTGCGCCAACGGGCTGTACGATCAGGGCGGCCTTTTGCGGCATCAGATGTGGAGCCTCGCCCGACAGAGCCCCGAAGAAAATCAGGAAAACGAACAGCAGGAGTAGCAGGTGCAGAAACTTGCGAAGCCCGTCCATGCCCCGCCAGATCGCGCCCAGGAACCTGAATACAATGTTGCTGCCACTCATACGCTGAACCTTTATTCCGTATTACCAATGTAACTGATTCGATATATCTTGCCGGCGAGATCGTCGCTCACCAGCAATGACCCATCCTCCTTCACGACCAGGTCGACCGGGCGACCCGATACCGACTGCCCTTGCAGCCAGCCAAATGCAAAGGGTTCGTAGGACACCGCCCGATTGCCATCAAGGCGCACAAGCGTGACTCGATACCCAATCTTTTTGGACCGATTCCATGAGCCGTGTTCCGCAATGAACACCTGGTTCCGATACTCAGCCGGGAACATATCGCCCGTATAGAACTTCACCCCAAGCGGGGCGACGTGCGGACCGAGTTTCTGCACCGGCGGCCTGTAGTTCTCACACTCGCGGCCCTCGCCGAAGCGCGGGTCGAGAATGTCGCCACCATGGCAATAGGGGAAGCCAAAGTGCAGTCCTGCCCGTGGTGCGTGATTCAGTTCGCAGGGAGGAATGTCATCGCCCATCATGTCCCGGCCATTATCCGTGAACCACAGCTCATCGGTCACGGGATGCCAGGTAAAGCCAACCGAGTTGCGAATTCCCGAAGCAAAGGTTTCTCGCTCGGAACCATCTGCATTCATGCGAATAATCTGCGCATAGCCGAACTCATCACAGACGTTGCACGGCGCACCGATACTGATGTAGAGCTTGTCATCCGGGCCAAATGCGATGTAACGCCACCCATGATGCCGATCCGACGGCAGGTCGACTTCCACAACCTCGGCCTCAGGAACGGCATCAAGGTTTTCTTCGATATCCGCGTAACGAAATACGCGATCGATTTGGGCGACAAACAAATCTCCGTCGTGAAATGCGATGCCGTTTGGCGTACTCATATCGCGAAGCAACTCGATCGTCCGGGTTGAACCGTCGGAGTTCTCAACGACCGCGTAGACGGACCTCCCTTTACGGTTCGACACAAAGAGCGTGCCTTGATCACCGAGTGCCAGGGAACGCGCATTGGGTACGTCCGCATATTCCTCGATAACAAAGCCCGGTGGCACCTCGACATTGTTGATCGACGCCATTGCGAACGACGGCAACATTGCGAAAAGAAGAACTAATCTGCGTATCACGCTACACCCTGTGTCTAGTCACCAGAAACGAAAAGTAACGACAGTTCCGGCAGGAATGTTATCAGGATAACCGACAACATAAGAATGATCAGAAAGGGGAACGTGGCCGAGTACACGTGCATGATGGGCTTGTTAAACCGATAACTGGCAATGAAAAGGTTCAATCCGACCGGCGGTGTCAGGTAACCCAGCTGCATGGCGGCCAGGAACACGATTCCAAGATGCACCTCGTTCACGCCGAAGCCGGCCGCTATAGGCAGAATCAGCGGGACCACCAGCACGATCGCCGAGAAGATATCGAGAATCGCGCCGAGCACGAGCAGGAACAGGAGCAGGAGGATCAGGAACGAGGTCGGGCTGCTGACGAGTTCCGCCACCAATCCCAGCAGCCTCTGCGGCACCTCGGCATCAATCATGTAGTACGTCGATGCCAGCGATACGCCGAGAATCATCAATATGCCACCCACCAGGACCATCGACTCGCGGATGATGCGTGGCAGGTCTCGCAAGGCAATCTCGCGATAGATCAACACCTCGGCTATGAACACGTACAGCGCCGTGATCGCCGCGGCCTCGGACACGGCGAAGAACCCGGAGTAGATGCCGCCCAGCACGACGAACGGAAGCGGGAGCTCCCAGATCGCCTCACGCAGCGCCGCACCGACCTCGCGCCATGAAAATGTGCTCAGCGGCTTCCGGTTGGCGCGGTTCACCCAGATACTGTAGCCACCCAGCATCATCAGCATCAGGAGGCCCGGGAGAATGCCGGCCCTGAACAGGTCGTCGATGCTTACCTTGGCAACAACCCCGTAGAGGATGATAGGCAGTGACGGAGCAAACAGCAGCCCCAGGCTGCCCGACGAAGTAACGAGTCCGAGATTGAACCGGTCGCTGTACCCGTCTTGCTTGAGGGCCGGGTAGAGAATCGCGCCGAGGGCGATGATGGTTACGCCCGACGCGCCGGTAAAGGCCGTGAAAAACGCACATGCTGCGAGACAGACCAGCGCGAGTCCGCCCGGCATCCAGCCGAACATGGCACTTGTCAGGCGCACCAGGCGACCCGGGGCCTTGCTCTCACTCAGCAGGTATCCTGCAAACGTAAACAGCGGAATCGCCGTGAGCACAGGCATCTGCGAAATACTGAGCAACTCGAGCGCGATCGTCATCAACTCGGTGTCATTGCTCTTGAATCCCACCATCGCGCTCGTTGCAATGATCGCGAACAGTGGCGCACCGAGAACCGCCAATACGACAAGCAGCAGGCTTACGGCGATCATGCGGCGGATTCCGTGTCGGTCGGACGGAAAATATCGAGCAACAGACGTACGACCCGCACGAGGAACTGGTAGCTGATCAGCACGAATGCCAGCGGCACGATGGCATGCAAGGTCCACAGCGGAACGTCCGTGAACACCGTATCGCCCCAGCTCATTTCCTCGCGAATCAGTCGCCAGGCCTGCCAGCCGATAACGGCGCAAACCGCTGCGGCAAAGAGGTCGACCACCACCTTGCTCCACGCGACGACGGGACCCGACAGGATATGCGATATCAGGTCGATTCGAATGTGCTTGTTATCGCGACAAGCTGCGATCGAGCCGACCATCGCCAGCCACAACACGATGATTTTGACGAGTTCGTCAGCCCACGTCAGGCTGAATGCGCCGTCCAGCAGTTGCCGGTTGATGATCTGAAAAACCGATACACCGATCATCGTCCCCAGGAGGACAACGAGCGCCGTATTTTCGGCGAGTACTCCGAAGCGCTCCAGCCTGTCGAGAATTTTCTTCAATGCGAGCTACGGTACTCGGAGATATAAGCAAACATCTCGTCGAACAGGGCCTTGTCGACATGGCCTTGGTCGGCCATATCCGTATTCAATTTCATCAGGGCAGCGCGGACCTTTTCGTATTCCTCTTGCGCCACCTGCACGGTCTCGATGCCGGTATTGAGCAGTGCATCTCTTGCGCCACGATTATCCACCAGGTTCGTCCTGTCGAAATTCTCGTAGGTGCGGCTCATAACCTCACGCACGATCGCCTGGTCGTCGGCCGACAATTTGCCAAATGCACGTTTGTCGACGGCCATGAATCCGAACGTGTAAACCAGTGGCAGTTCGGTGATGTATTTGACCTTGGTATGCCACTGCAGGACAAGCGCGCCGATGGGCGACATGGCCACAATATCGATAAGGCCTGTTTGCAGGCCCGTCAATACGTCGGTGAGCGGTAGCGTCACTGGCGACAATGACAGCGCTTCCATGGCGCGGCGGCTGATATCATCGCCTTCGGGAATCCACACCTTTTTGCCTTTGAGGTCGTCGAGTGAATCGATCGGCGTGTTCGACATGAGAACCGCGAAACCGCCGCCCGCAAACCCGAAATTCACGTAGCCCGCTTTCTCAAGACCCTGACTTAAGGTGGCGTCCAGGCGGCTGCGTACGAAGGCGGCCTCTTCCTCGGAATCAAACACCATCGGCATACCATAAAGATTAAGATCCGAGTACTGTCCGGCCAGCGCGGTGGGCGTAAACGCACCGCCCTGCAATGAGCCGATCCGGATGCGGCTAAGCACCTTCTGATCGTTACCCATCACGCCCCCGCCGTAGTACTTGATCTGCACGCGGCCGTCGGTCAGTTCCTTGATCTCCTTGGCGCTCGCACGCATGTCTATCATCCACTGCGAACCTTCCGGCGTCACGGTGGCAATCTTGAGCGTCGCTGCGTGCAGCGGCAGGCTGAACATCAGGACCAGCAGCCCCAGAATCAGTTTTCTCATCATCATCCCAGTCAGAAGTAGTCGTCAGCGTCGGCCAGCAGGGCCTTTGCCTGTTCCTTGGCCATTACGTTACTCAACGTGTAGCCGTCGTATTCCGAGTCCGTCGCCATTACCTCGTTGAGCAGGCGATCATGTAACTCACGTTCATACAGCAATCTGGCGTAACCACGCGCGTACTCAACCTTGGCGCTTAGATCGCGCCCATCGGTCAACGCAATCGCCTTCTCAAAGTACTCGCGCGCCTTATCGGGCTCGCCACCCAGTGCCGGCGGACGCAAGGTCAGTAATATTCCCATATACGTGTAGACGCCACTGTTAACTTCGTCACCACTTATGTCCAGATAGTGATTGAACAGCGCCTCGATCTGCGGGAGCTCCGCCAGCGAGTTCCAGTCCGAACTGTGGGCGCGCAGGTAGGCGAGCGACGCAAAGCCATAGGTATACAGAACCTCGCTTTGCTTCGGTTTGATACCATCCAGGGTCGCAACGAAATCGTCATAGTTAAGGTCCGACCAGTTGCACGAGGGCGTGTAGGTTTCGCATATGGCCGTCGAGGCATATCGACGGGCCCGCGAAGTCAGTCGCGAGGCGCGTGCCTCGTCGTCGACGAAAATCGCACCATAGGATGCATACAGGGTCGCGCCCGAGGTCAGGAGATCCGGGTCGTCGGGATTATTTCGGATCAGGCTGTCGATCGTCACCATGAACGCCGGCAATGCAGCCTTGGCGAGCTCGGGATCGTCATGATCGAGAATGGACGCAGACAAGCTGTCCGTGAAGCCGCTGGTCGCGGACGATACCAGCGACGCGCAACCACTCAGGATGGTTGCCAGGGCGCCAATGAGTAGTGCATTTTTCATATGACCACGGACCCCGCTGGAAGCAAATGGTTCAGCTTATTCGGCTGGCCCGTATTATATCGAAAAGCACCCCGGCCACTGGCGGGCCGGGGTAATAGATTCCTGATGGAATCTAGATTTTTTCCTTGATGCGTGCCGCCTTACCCGTACGACCACGCAGGTAGTACAGCTTGGCCCGACGCACGTCGCCGCGACGCTTGACCTTGACCGAATCGACGACCGGGCTATAGGTCTGGAAAACACGCTCTACGCCCTCGCCGTGCGAAATCTTGCGAACCGTGAACGACGAGTTGAGCCCGCGATTGCGCTTGGCGATCACAATGCCCTCGAACGCCTGCAAACGCTCGCGCTCGCCTTCCTTGACCTTAACTTGCACGATGACGGTATCACCGGGAGCAAACGGCGGAATTTCCTTTTCCATCTGCTCTTGTTCGATCGCTTCGATAATTTTGCTCATTGTCTCTGCTCTTTCAAAAATTCGTCGAGCAACGCCTGCTGCTCGTCACTCAATCCAAGTTTCTCAACCAGCTCCGGGCGACGCGTAAACGTGCGGCCCAGGGCCTCTTTCATTCTCCACCGCGCAATTTCTGCGTGGTCACCGGACAACAAAACGTCCGGCACTTTACGGCCTTCTACGTCCTCGGGCCGCGTGTAGTGCGGGTGATCCAGCAATCCCTCCATAAAGGAATCCTGGGCCGCCGACTCCTCGTCACCCAGCACACCCGGCAGCAATCGCACTACAGCATCGATCACTGCCATGGCCGGAACTTCACCACCCGACAACACGAAATCGCCAAGCGACAGCTCCTCATCGACCTGCGACTCGATGAGTCGCTCATCGATACCTTCGTACCGGCCCGCCAGCAGAATCAATCCCGGCAGCTCGGCAAATCGCTTTGCCGACACCTGGTCGAACCTATTGCCCTGTGGCGACAGGTACACGACCGGGCTGCCTTCGGGTGATCTCTGCCTTGCGGCGTTAACTGCCCCGGCCAGTGGCTCATACTTCATCACCATCCCGGGACCGCCGCCGTAGGGCCGATCATCCACTGTGCGATGCACATCGCTCGTATGGTCCCGTGGATTCTCGATATCCAGCGTTACCAGTCCGCGGCGTTGCGCGCGTCCGACAACACCGAATTCGGCGATCGTCGCGACCATTTCCGGAAACAGGCTGATGACATCAAAATGCATCGCGTCAGTCCCATTCCCAGTCGACCCTGATCTCGCCATTCGCCAGATCAACGTCGAGCACTACCTTGTCCATGACGAACGGAATCAAGCGTTCCGTCTCGCCCTTGACCACCATCACATCGTTGGCCCCGGTTTCGAGCAGGTATTCCACCTTGCCGAGCTCCATGCCGTCACGATGCACTACTCTGAGACCCTCGAGGTCCGACCAGTAGAACTGGTCGCTCCCGGTTTCAGGCAACTCGTCTCTCGGAACGCCAATCTCAGTCCCGACGAGTCCGGCTGCCTGGTCTCGATCGTCGTACCCTTCGATACGCACGATGACGGTCTTGCCGTGTCGCTGACCTTCAGCGACTCTCGCCTCCTGCCATCCGTCCTTCCGGATAAGCAGCCAGCGATCGTAATTCAGTACCGCTTCGCGCGGTTCGGTGTACGAATACACCTTGACCCATCCCCGTACCCCGAAAAGACCTGAAATTCGGCCCAGGATGACGGGTTGAGACGTAACGCTCAATCAGTTCGCCGCGGCTGCCTTGGCGTGCTTCTTCAGCAGTGAGGCAACGCGATCAGACGGCTGTGCGCCCTGGCCGATCCAGTAATCCACGCGCTCGACGTCGATCCGAAGGTTCTCCTCGTGATCCCGGCCTACCGGATTGAAGAAGCCCACACGCTCGATATACCGGCCGTCCCGACGATTACGCGAGTCGGTGACTACCAGGTGATAGAAAGGACGCTTTTTCGCGCCAGCGCGCGAAAGTCGAATACTAACCATTACATTTCCGTATTAAATTCAAAGGAAGGCAGACATGCCTTGACTCGGGCTGGCCCGAGTAGACGGCGCATTGTACGGGTTTTGGGCCAAATGTGAAGCGTTTTGGCGTCGAAAATTCTTAATTAATTCAGTGACTTGCTCGTAAGCCATCGAATCATGGCCCGGAGTGACCCGAAACGGTGCCGATTTGCGGCGAAAATCGCCGAAATCAGCGGAATCCGGGCGGCATCCCGCCCGGCGGCATGCCGCCTCCAGGCATGCCTCGCAGCATCTTCCTCATGCCGCCTCTGGACATCTTCTTCATCATCCGCTCCATCTGCACATGCTGTTTCAGGAGACGGTTGACGTCCTGGATCTGTTGGCCGGCCCCGGCCGCAATGCGCTTCTTGCGGGAGCCGTTAATCGTTTTCGGAAAACGCCGCTCACCGGGTGTCATCGAATTAATTATTGCGATCTGACGTTTGATCTTCTGTTCGTTGGCGCTGTCCTGCAACGCGGCCGGATTGACGTTGCCCGGCAGCGGCAGTTTCTCGAGCATGGAGGCAAGTCCGCCCATGTTCATCATTTGTTCGAGCTGGTCCTTGAGGTCCGAAAGGTCGAAGCCCTTGCCCTTCTTGAGCTTTTTCGCGAGCTTCTCGGTCTTATCCTTACTGACCTTGTGTTCCATTTCCTCGACGAGTGACAGCACGTCGCCCATGCCGAGAATCCGTGACGCCATGCGATCAGGATGAAAGGCCTCCAGGGCGTCCGTTTTTTCGCCGACGCCCATGAAGCGAATGGGCTTGCCGGTGACCTCACGTACCGAGAGCGCGACACCGCCCTTGGCATCACCGTCAGCCTTGGTCAGCACGATGCCGGTCAGTGGCAGGCTTTGGTCAAACGCCGTCGCGGCATTGACGGCGTCTTGTCCGGCCATGCTATCGACGACGAATAAGGTCTCGTGAGGTGTCGCCCGCGCGTGTACCGCCTGCACTTCGCTCATCATGCCGGCATCGACATGCAGACGGCCCGCGGTATCCACGATCAGGACGTCGGCATGGGACCGCCGCGCCTCATCAAGCGCGCGATCGACGATCTTGACCGGCTTTTCTTTCTCGGAGCTCTCACAGTGCAGCGCCCCGACCTCGCCGGCGAGCGTCTGCAGCTGAAGTATGGCGGCGGGACGGTGAACATCGACACTGACCAGCATGACCTTCTTCTTGTCACGCTCGATCAGGCGCTTGGCCAGCTTGGCGGCCGTCGTCGTCTTGCCGGCGCCCTGCAGGCCCGCGAGCATGATGACGACAGGCGGTTGTGCCTTGAGGTCCAGCGGCACCGAATCGCTGCCGAGAATCTGCACGAGTTCCGTGTGGATGATTTTTACGAAGGCCTGGCCGGGAGTCAGGCTCTTGCCAACCTCCTCGCCCAGCGCCCGGTCCTTGACGCGCTCGATGAAGGTTTTGACGACGGGCAAGGCGACGTCCGCCTCCAGCAGCGCAAGACGGACCTGCCGCAGCGTGTCCTTGACGTTCGCTTCTGTCAGCCGGCCCTTGCCGGTCAGTTGTCGGGCGGCGTCGGAAAGACGCCCGGTCAGGTTCTCAAACATGCCGCGAATACTACGGCGTCAACCAACGTATTTCGAGCCTAATTAGGTACCTATTAGATGGTGAGCACGGTTCCGGCGGAAAGCATGCGGATATTCTTGTCCGGCGCGGCTTTGACGACCTGCGCGTAGATGCGCCGTTCCTCGCCGGGCTTCATGCCGGTCAGCCAGATTTCAGGTTCGTGGTGCAGGCGCTTGAGATCCTCGGTCAGCGACCGGGGCGTGTAATGACCCGACTCAACGGCCAGGTCCGACATCTCGTCGGGGAAGGACACCTCGATAACCAGGACCCGCAGGTCTTCGCAGGCATTCAATACAGGCCAGAGCGTTTCGTTCGTCTTCGTATCACCGCTGACAGCAAACGCGCCGCTGGAATTCTGCACGGTGAAGCCGAGAGACGGCACAGAATGCATCACGTCCACCGCGTAAAAATCCCGATGCCCAATCGTGACCGTATCGCCCGGACTGCAGACTCGAAAGCGAAGCATTGGATTCTCAGCGGTGGGCAGCCTCGAGAAGTCCGGCCAGATCACGCCGTTGAACAGGTGATCCTGCACCGCCCGCAGCGTTTCTTCGCGCGCATAGACGGTCAGCGGAACGTCGAAGTTTTCATCGAAAACCCTGTCGGCCAGCATCGGCAGCCCGGCAATGTGATCCAGATGGGCGTGTGTCAGGAAGACGTGGCGGATGGAATCGAGATCCTCCAATGCCAGGTCACCGACGCCGGTGCCGGCATCGATCAACACGTCGTTGTCGACAAGTAATGCGGTGGTCCGTGCGCCAGCACCGATCCCGCCACTACAACCTAGTACACGAATTCGCATCAGGAGGGTTCTCTTAATCTGGTGCTTATGGGATGATTAAACGCTAGGTTATTGCCTGCCGGGTTTCTGTGTCTCAAATCACAATTCTTTTGCTGTATCTGTTGGCAGCCGGGGCTTTCACTGCGAGTCGCCTGCCGCGCTTCAGCACCCGGTCACAACCGCTTTTCGTCGTTGCCACCATCGCAGCCGCTACCGGCATCGCCATCCATGGCGAAGCGCTGTTTTCCCTGATATTCGGGGGCGACGGATTCGACCTGACGATAGGCAACGTCATCTCGTTGATCGGCTTCGAACTCGCGATTGTCAGCCTGATCGCTTCACTGGAGCCGACCTTGCGTGGCATCAGCGGGGGACTGGTGCTACTGGCATCGCTGACCGTCCTGCTGATGGGTCCGTCCGGCGATGCGCTGACGGGCATCGGACTGGCCTGGCAGGTGCGCGGGCACATACTGATCGCCATGTTGTCGTACGGACTCCTGACGGTGGGCACCATCGTTGCCATCTATGCGCTGGTACAGGAACGCCGTCTGCGTGCCGCAAAACTTTCGCCCGTCAATCAGCTCTTCGCGCCGCTTGAAACGACCGAGAGACTACTGTTCGGTGTCGCCGCTGCCGGCTTTGTGGGTCTCACTTTCGCCATCGTATCCGGCCTGTCATTTGTGGATGACCTCATCGAGCAGCATCTCGCGCACAAGTTCGGGTTGTCCTTGCTCGCATGGATAATATTTGGCGTCCTTCTGGCCGGCCGGCATTTCCGAGGCTGGCGTGGTAAGCGCGCTGTGCGTCTTTATCTCGGCGGCTTTGCAGTCCTCTGTCTTGCGTACTTTGGCAGCCGCCTGATTCTCGAAGAGGTCTTCAACCGTAGCTGGGGCTGAGACCGTTCGTCTCGTCCTTGACAGCCTGACACCGTACTGGTGAACTGATCGCGTACCACATAATCGGAGGTGCCCTTCTTTGGGCGACGACGTTCCTTTAGCAGGTTTCATCGGTCTGCTCCTACTGCTGCTGCTGCTTTCCGCCTTCTTCTCTGGCTCGGAAACAGCGCTCATGAGCCTCAACCGCTACCAGCTGCGCCACAAAGCCCGTGAAGGGCATCGGGGCGCGCGCCTCGCAGAATACCTTCTGAAGCGCCCCGACCGTTTGATCGGACTCATTCTGCTGGGCAACAACCTCGTCAATTTTTACGCAGCCTCCCTGGTGGCTGTATTTGCATTCAAACTTGGCGGCGACCCGGCCGCGACACTCGGCGCCGTAGTGCTCACACTGGTCGTTCTCGTATTCGCCGAAACGGCACCAAAAACGCTGGCTGCGTTGCACCCGGAACGGGTGGCTTTCCCGGCTGCGCTGGTCTACTACCCTCTGCTCAAAATCACCTATCCCTTTGTGTGGTTCACCAACCTGTGTGCCAATGCTGTGCTGTTCCTGTTCGGGGTACGATCGAGCCACAACGAACTGCAAGCACTCACGCGAGAAGAACTCCGGACCGTCGTGCACGAGGCAGGATCGCGCATCTCCGTGCGGTATCGGACGATGCTGCTCAGCATTCTCGACCTGGAGAAAGTAACTGTCGATGACGTCATGGTGCCGCACAATGAGATCATCGGGATCGACCTTGACGGCGACGATGATGTGATCGAGCAAATAATATCGGACAGCCAGCACACGCGTTTGCCGGTTTATCGGGACAGCATCGACCAGGTTATCGGCGTCTTGCACCTGCGCAAACTCGCAAACATGGCGAAGAAAGACCTGACCAAAAGCACGTTGCAACGGCTGGTCACGGAGCCCTATTTTGTCCCCGAGGGGACGCCACTGAGTACTCAGCTCGTACAGTTCCAGCGACGCAAGGAGCGCATCGCGCTGGTGGTTGACGAGTACGGTGACATCCAGGGCATCGTGACACTGGAAGATATCCTGGAGGAGATCGTCGGCGAATTCACAACCGATCCCGCTGACGACATTGAGGATGTCGTTTCGGAGGGAGCGGACACGTATATCGTCGACGCCACGGCCAATATTCGAGAACTGAATCGTTCCCAGGAATGGGAGCTACCGACCGAAGGGCCGAAGACACTTAACGGCCTTATCGTGGAACTTCTCGAAACAATCCCTGCGCCCGGAACGTGTCTCACAGTTAACGGCTACCCGATCGAGATAATGGAGACCGACGACAATCGCGTTCGCACCGTACGGGTCGGTCAACGCGAAGCAGAAACGCTCGAAGTATAGGTTACCACGCTGCCTCCAGCGCATCGGTCAGTCGCCGCACACCCACAACCTTGATTCCCTTGGGCGTCCGTTTGGGAACATTGCCAATCGGCACAATGGCCCGGGTGAAGCCCTGCTTGGCTGCGGCCGCAATTCGCTCAGTGCCGAAGCGAACCGGCCGAATTTCGCCGGCAAGTCCGATCTCGCCGAAGCACACCAGGCGCTCCGGCGCCGCCCGATCTCGAAAACTGGAAACAATGGCCAGCAATGTCGGTAAATCCACGGCCGTTTCCCCAATGCGCAGTCCCCCGACAACGTTCACGAACACATCTTCGTCGCTGACGGCCAGGCCGCCATGCTTTTGCAGCACGGCGAGCAACAGCGCCAGTCGATTCTGGTCCACACCCTGCGCCAGTCGTTTCGGGTAGTTGCTGCTGCCATCTGCAACCAGCGCCTGAATCTCGACCAGCAACGGGCGGCTGCCCTCCCACGCGACAGAGACCACGCTGCCTGGCTCATCGACTGATTCGCGCGACAGGAAGATAGCCGACGGATTGCTCACCTCACGGAATCCTGTTTCGGTCATCGCGAAAACACCCATCTCGCCACTCGCACCGAAGCGGTTCTTGACGGTCCGGATCATCGTGTAACGGCTTGACGGATCGCTCTCAAAGTACAGAACGGTATCCACCATGTGCTCGACAACGCGTGGACCCGCGATGGCGCCCTCCTTCGTCACATGACCGATGATGAAAACCGACACCTCGTTCTGCTTCGCGAACTGCACGATGCGGCCGACGCCTTCCCTGAGCTGGGCCACTGACCCTGGAGCCGACGGCAGGTTTTCACAGGTCATGGTCTGAATGGAGTCAATGACAAGAACTCTGGCCTTGCAGCGCTGCGCCTGCTCCAGCACGTTTTCAAGCGACGTATCGGCCAGCAGGTTCATGGCCGCCGCGTCCAGACCCAGCCGAATCGAGCGTTGCCCAATCTGGCGCAACGACTCCTCGCCCGTCGCATAACAGAGCGGCAGCGCCTGCATGAGGCTGGCGGAAACCTGCTGCAGCAGCGTCGATTTACCGACGCCCGGATCGCCACCCAACAGGACCACCGCACCCGGCACCAGGCCGCCGCCGAGAACGCGATCGAACTCACCGAAGCCGGTCGTATGCCGAGCTTCCATATCGTCGGGCAACGCCTCCAGCGTCGTCGCGGCGAGACCGCTGCCCGCCGTCGTCGAAGGCGCGCTAAACGTGGTCTCGGCGAGGGTATTCCAGGACGTACACTCGGGACACTGGCCGGCCCACTTGACACTGTGGGCGCCGCATTCGGTGCATACGTAGGCAGTCTTTGCCTTTGCCATAGGCGATAAGTCTTTGTTTTAGAGGTTATTTAACGTTTGATTGCAGCGAATCAGGGCGACTGCGGGACAGATTATTGTTAAATCGCCGGATTCGATGCAAACCAATAATAGCACCGCCTCGGGTGCCGGGTATTACATAAAAAATGCCAACCCTATCTCATTAAGAAGCGCGGTATTTCCATATAATTTTGCCCATAAAACAGGGACCTGAACCACTTTGAACAAAGTAGAACACCAAAAACGAAACCGCATCATCGCGCTCAGCTTTGTCAGTGCACTGCTGTTGCTCATGTACGGGCCGCTCGCGCAGTGGTTCGTTTCCGCCGACCGCGTGCTGTATGACCAGCTTGCCGGCGGCCGCCCAGCCCGTGCTCTGGACAATGCTTTTATCGTCAGCATCGACCCTCAGCGCGCGTCTGCCGAAGACGTTATGGCCACGTACGGGCGGTTGCTCGAAAAGCTGCAGGCCAGCAACGTCGCCCGAATCGTTCTAAGCAATCCGCCTGAACTCCCCGCCTCCGCCAAACTGCCGGGCTGGTCGGCCTTGCTCGCATCCGGTGCCCCCGTCTTCGTACCCGAACGCCACCGCTTTGCCGAACTCAGCGGCAAAAGTGGCTTCGTGCAGCACGTCGTAGACAGCGACGGCATCCTGCGACGCTCCAGCCTCTGGCACCTGAATGGTGGGATGATGACGCCGTCATTGCCGCTGGCAATCGCTTTCGAGGATTCAGCGACCGCCACGGCGCCGCGCATGTCGGGCTCGGACGATGCCGTGTATTTTTCGAGATATGAGGAAATCCCGCGCATTGAAGTCGATGACTTGCTCACGGCGCCCGATCCGGAAATGTTGCGCGATGCCACCGTATTCGTCGATGCGGAACCCGCGATTGTCGGGTCCGTCCAGGTGCTGCCCTCCGGTCAGTTTGTGACGCACTCGGAAATTACGGCGGCGCTGCTTGCCGACATTGAGAACAACCGAATGATCATTGCACCGTCCTGGGTGCGCGCCATGGAGTACCTGCTACCTGCACTCCTGGCGATTGTGGCGATCCTGTTCATGCCCGATCGCAACCGCAAAGAGATTATGATTCTCACCGTCGTTGGTGTGTTCGCACTGGTTCTGTTCCAGGCCATTTTCCTCGTCGGCCTGCATACACGCATCGACCTCGGTCGCCCGATACTCATATTTATAGCCGTGGGCCTGCTCAGCATCTACCTTGTCGGCGACGTCAAGAAAGCGTCTGTCGACGCTTTCAAGAAGGGGTCCGATTTCCTTGCGGCCGGTCGACTGGAACCGGCCTTCGCGGAATTCCGCCGCTGCAACCCGACCGAAACCGTGGCCGCCGTCATGTACAAGCTCTCGCTTGCATTCGAGCAGCAGGCCAAGCCGGAGCGTGCCGAAGCCGTGCTCGAATGGATGAAGCGCACACATAGCACGACCACCCTTCACGACGACACGCTGACGACCAGGAAGCTCAACGGCGCGCCGCAACGTCTCGGGCGCTATGTCATCGAACGGCGCATCGGGCGCGGCGCGATGGGTGCGGTGTATCTTGCCAAGGATCCGAGGATCAATCGTCCGGTCGCGCTGAAAGCGATTCCTATCGAAAAAGAGTTCGAAGACGAGGAACTCAAGGAAGCCCGGCTGCGATTCTACCGGGAGGCAGAGTCGGCCGGTCGCCTGACGCATCCACACATTATTACGGTGTTCGATGCCGGCGAAGACAAGGGTCTGGCCTACATTGCCATGGAATTCGTCCCCGGCATCCCGCTGCGCGACTATACGGACCCGGCGAAGCTGCTCGCGCCGAAACGCGCGCTGGAGCTTGCGGCCACGACCGCAGAGGCCCTCGACTACGCCCACAACCAGGGTGTCATCCATCGTGACATCAAGCCGGCAAACCTCATTTACAATCCCAAGGAAGGGTCGTTGAAGATCAGCGATTTCGGGGTCGCCCGGATTACGGACAATAATCGCACCAAGACAGGCATCGTTCTCGGCACACCGATGTACATGTCGCCGGAACAGCTGAGTGCAGAAAACCTCACGGGCCTATCGGACTTGTTCTCGCTTGGTGTTACCCTGTATGAGCTTCTGGTTGGTGAAGTGCCGTTCAGGGCATCAAACATTGCTGTATTGATGACAAAAATTACAACTGAAGATCCGGCGCCTGTCTCCGCACGGCGCGCAGGGATCCCTCCCAGCGTCGACGCGGTTCTGGCTAAAGCCATGGCCAAACGGCCCAACGATCGTTTTTCCTGCGGTGCCGAGATGGCCATAGCGCTGCGGAATTGCGCCCGGGCATCATAAGTAACTCAGAGCGATAGAACCCTGACGATGAGCTTGCGCGGAAAAATTGAATATACCGAATTGACCGATACGGGACGCGTCCGCGAACACAACGAGGACGCGATCGGCTCCAATCCGGACCTCGGTCTCATGGTCTTGGCAGACGGCATGGGTGGCTATAACGCCGGTGAAGTTGCGAGTGGCATCGCCGTGCAGATCGTCACTGAGCTGGCCAGCGAAGGCGCCGGTCGCGAGGAACTGAACGATATCGATCCGCACAGCGGCCTGATGCGCCAGTCGATTATCCTGCGCGACTCCGTCTACAGGGCCAACAAGATTATCTACCAGACTGCCCAGAGCCAGACGCATTGCGAGGGCATGGGTACCACGATCGTCGCCTGCCTGTTTTACGACGACAAAGTGTCGATCGCCCACGTCGGGGATTCGCGTGCCTACCGACTGCGCGGTGGCCAACTCGAGCAGATCACGCTCGACCACTCGCTGCTCCAGGAACTGGTCGATCGTGGCTTCTATTCCGAAGAGGAAGCCCAGCGCTCGACTAACCGCAATTACGTCACACGGGCGCTCGGCGTCGAACCGACCGTAGAGGTCGAGGTTCGCGAGCACGATGTACTGCCCGATGACATCTATCTGCTCTGCTCCGACGGCCTTCCGGACATGGTGGAAGATGACGATATTCACTTAACTATCAGTACTTTTAATGCTAGTCTTGACGTGGTTGGTCAACAGCTTATTGACTTGGCCAACGACCACGGCGGACGCGATAACGTGTCAGTAATGCTTGCTCAGGTTAAGGAAGCCTTCCCGGCAAAAAAGGGCCTGATCGCGAAAATTGCTGGCTTGTTCCGTTCGTAGGGATGCACTGGTCTAAGAGCGAGAAAACATGGCACGTTTAATTCTGAGCCTGGACAACCAGGTCCTGGCTGAATACAACATGACCAAAGAGCGGTACACGATTGGTCGCCTGCCTGATAACGATGTTCGTATCGATAACCCCGCAGTCAGTGGTCATCACTCGCTCATCATCAACATCCTGAATGATTCCTTTCTTGAGGACCTGAACAGCACCAATGGCACATACGTCAATGGCAAGCTGATCAAGAAACACGCACTCCAGCATGGTGACGTCATCACGATCGGTCACCACCAGCTCCGTTTCTCGGACCAGCAGGCCCCGGAAACCGAGCAGGACGAATTCGAAAAGACCATGGTCATTCCGGCCGGCCAGCAGAATGCTGACCAGTTGGCCGAGGCAGAGCGCGCGGCCGACAAGGCGGTGGCTGCTGCGACCGACAATGTGGACAAGGTTGCGGACTCTGTGAAGCTCGATCCTGAAGAGGCGGCGGCACTCGAAGACGATGCGCCACCGCCCCCTCCCCCCGAGAAAAAGGCCGAGCCTGTTGCTCC
>SHLT01000160.1 GCA_004282875.1 Chromatiales bacterium
TCTATCCGACCGGCACCTATGTCCGCAACCCGATCGGTACGCGTCACACGCCGCGGGTCGGTGACGAAGGCTGCACGATATTCGTCAAGCTTCACCAGTTCGAGAAAGCCGACCAGCAGCCTGTCAATCTCGACACCAACGAAGCCGAATGGTTACCCGGGCTCGTACCGGGGCTCACGGTGATGCCGCTACACGAATACGGTACCGAGAGCGTGGCGCTCGTCAAGTGGGCGCCCAACACGCAGTTCCAGCCGCACACGCACTGGGGCGGCGAGGAAATCCTCGTGCTCTACGGCTGTTTTCACGACGAACACGGTGAGTACCCGGCTGGCAGCTGGCTTCGCAACCCCGACCAGAGCCAGCACACGCCGTTCACGCGCGAAGAGGGCGCACTGATCTACGTCAAGGTCGGGCATCTCGCGTCACTTTCCTAAACGCTTCGGTCCAGCTCGAAGTCCGCAACGCCAGCGTTGTGCCCTGGTCGATTAGAACCTCACAAGAGCCAGTTCCAAAGAGCCTTTGTGTGGCGCTTCCGAGCGTGGCATCAGCAAGGAAAACTTCGAAAAAGCCGGTTACAAGACACTGAAGGGTGGCAGCTACAGAGGCATGTGGTGGCTGGTCCACAACAAGCACGGCGCCTTCGCCGCGCGAGGCGTACATGGGCAGACGATCTATGTCGACCCGACCGCTGAGATGGTCATCGTCCGTTTTGCTTCCTACCCGACCGCCAAGAATGCGAAGATCGATCCGACCTCGTTGCCAGCTTACCAGGCGGTGGCCGACTACCTGCTGCGGAAGCGCTGAGGCGGTAACGCCGTCGTCCAATCCTGTCGGGCGGGTCATTAAGAAACGGGTGGCGATAGTGATCCCCGGGATGTACCTTGGTTTGGACATATCGACGCTGGCGAGCTTGTGAGAAGTTGGCGATGGCACGCAAGGCAATTGATCAGCAATCCGATCAGGGCATTTCGGCATGGAGCGCAAGTGCCGACGAGGTGCTGCGTTTACTGGTGACGGATTCGCTGCGCGGCCTCGACGAAGGCGAGGCCGTCACACGCCGCGGCAAATTCGGGCGTACCCAGCTACACATCGCGAAGCCACGGCGCCTGCTCGCAATTCTGGCGGATCAGTTTGCGAATGTCGTAATCGTGCTGCTGGCAGCGGCTGGCGCATTGGCCTTGTTGTTCTCGGATTTTGCCGAGGCCATCGCGATTTTCGCGGTGATCCTGATCAATGCAACGATTGGATTTCTGACGGAATGGCGGGCTACTCGTTCGATGGAAGCGTTGCGGCGCTTTGCGCGCGTGACGTGCGTGTTGCTGCGTGCAGGCACAGTGCGGCGGGTCGCGGCTGAGGAGCTGGTTCCGGGCGATATCGTCTTGTTCGAGGCCGGCGATCTTGTACCCGCGGATGTTCGGCTTCTCGAGGCCGCGAAGCTCGACGCGGATGAGTCGACGCTAACCGGCGAGTCGATGCCGGTGCACAAGCACACCGATCCAATGCCAAAAGATACGGTCATGTTGGATCGCCGAAACATGGCCTTCAAGGGCACGGCCATCACCCGGGGTTCCGGTCGAGGTGTGGTAGTCAATACGGGCATGCGGACCGAATTCGGGAGAATATTCGAACAGGTCAGTTCGGCCGAGGCACGGCAGACGCCACTGGAAAAACGCCTGGATGCATTGGGCAGGCGGTTGGCATGGGCCGTAATGGCTATCGGCGGGCTGATCGCATTGGGTGGCATTCTTGCCGGGCGTGAGACCTTCCTTGCTATCGAAGTCGCTATCGCCCTGTCTGTTGCGGCAATACCGGAAGGTCTGCCAATCGTCGCAACGATTGCGCTTGCGCGCGGAATGTGGCGTATGGCAATGCGCAATGCGCTGATAACAAGGTTGTCGGCTGTTGAGACGCTGGGCGCGACCAGCGTCGTCCTGACAGACAAGACGGGCACGTTAACCGAGAACCGCATGACAGCTACGACCGTGCTGTTGCCGGACAACGACATTGCGCTCGGGGAGTCCGCAGATCCGGTGAAAGCCGCGCTGCTCGACGAGCTCCTGACCATGGCGGCTCTCTGTAACAATGCGACGTTGCAGCGCACCGACGAACCGGACGCCAGCGCAGTTGGGACCCAACTGAAATCGCGTTGCTGGGCGCGGCGGCTCGTCGCGGACTCTGGCGTGAGGAGCTGCTGGATCAAATGCCCGAGGTCTATGAGGACGCGTTTGACCCAGACAGCAAGCGTATGGCGACCGTCCACAAGCGCGGCGGTGAATACGTCGTCGCAGTAAAAGGGGCGCCGGAGGTCATTCTGACGACTTGTCAGGCCGTGCGTACACGTGATGGCACGGTGCAGTTTGACGACGCGAAACTGCAGGACTGGCGTGGCCGCGTGGAAGATCTGTGTGCGCTTGGTTTGCGTACTATTGGTATTGCCGGCAAATCAATGCCCACGCCAGATGCGGATCCGTACTCCGATCTCACATTTCTCGGTGTCGTCGGGCTGGAAGATCCTGCCCGCGAGGGCGTCGAAGATGCGATAGGGCGTTGCCACGATGCCGGCATCTCAGTGGTCATGGTTACAGGTGATCATGCCCAGACGGCTCGGAATATCGCCGGCAAAATCGGCATCATTGATGAAGCGGCGCATTCACGGCAATGTCTCGGCGGAGACGTGGTTGACCGCCTGTTCGAGGAGAACAACAGCGAGGAGCTACTCGCTGTGCGCGTGTTCTCGCGAGTCACACCAGAGCAAAAGTTGAAGCTGATCGACTTGTATCAACAGCACGAACATGTTGTGGCAATGACAGGAGACGGTGTCAACGACGCACCAGCGCTCAAGAGGGCGGACATCGGTATTGCGATGGGCGTGCGGGGAACTGCGGTTGCGAAAGAGGCGGCGGCGATGGTCCTGGAGGACGACGATTTCAACACAATCGTCGGAGCGATCGAGCAGGGTCGAGCGATATTCGAGAATATCCGCAAGTTCGTTGTTTATCTCCTGTCCTGCAACATCAGCGAGATACTCATCGTGAGTCTTGCGATCATCGCGGGCGCACCGTTGCCATTGTTGCCGCTGCAAATTCTGTTTCTGAACCTGGTCACGGACGTGTTTCCAGCACTCGCTCTTGGTGTTGGCCCGGGAAAAACGTCCCTGATGACCCAAAAACCGAGACCCGCAAGTGAGCGCATCCTGATGCGCTGGCATTGGGTCGAAATCGGACTGTACGGTGCAGTAATGGCATGTGTTGTTCTTGCGGCGATGACGATTTCCCTGTTCTTTCTCGGACTTGGGGATCAGGAAGCCGTGACGGTTTCGTTCTGTACCCTGGCTTTCGCTCAGATGTGGCACGTATTCAATATGCGTGGCGACCTCGGGCGGTTCATGAACAACGAGATCACTCGCAACAAATGGATCTGGCTGGCGCTCGCAGTGTGTGCGGTGTTGATACTTGCCGCCGTTTACGCCCCTGGCCTGCGCGACATCATGAAGTTGTCAGGGCCAGGTACGGCTGGATGGCTGCTGATCATCGTGGCCAGCCTCGTACCCTTGGCGGCTGCACCCGTCGTGAGATTCGTTAGCGAAAAATACCTTCCTGGAGGTGCTGATTAGTGGCCGATGACCAGACCCGGCAGTGTGAATTTCCGAATACGTATTTTTACGCATAAGCGTACCCCGGGCACCGTGAGGGGGATATAATTTCAGTCACGGGGGGGTGCCGACCGACGTTGAAGGATGTTAGAGCAAGCCCTGAAAGTTGACGAAGATCAGGCCGATAAGAGTGAAGGACTGCGTATCGGCAAGGATTTGATCAAGGCAACGGTGCCGTACGCAGAAGTCTCGGTGCGGCGGAGTTGGTGGCACGTCGGTTCGACTTTCGTCATGCTTTCGGCGGCACTCGCCGGCGCCGGACTCGCCCCCTGGTGGCCGCTGCAATTGCTGTTCTCCCTGCTGGCAGCCATGTTGATGGTACGCGCTTTCATTACCTATCATGACTACATGCATCGCGCGATCCTGGTGCGATCACCTGTTGCCTGGATATTGTTTCGAGTCTATTCGGCCCTGGCGCTAACGCCACCGCGTTCCTGGAAGACAAGCCACAACTATCATCACGGCCATGTTGGCCAGATATCCTCGTCGAGTATCGGCGCTTTCCCGGTCATGACGACACAGATGTGGCATGACGCATCCCGGGGAGAGAGAATGAGTTACCGGATAACCCGTCATCCTCTCACCGTGCTGGCGGGCTATATCACCATTTTTCTTCTCAGCATCACGCTATTGCCACTGTTAAGAAATCCGGCGCGACATTGGGACTCTTTGCTCGCGCTTGTCAGTCATGCTGCATTGATAGCCGTACTGTGGATTTTCGGTGGCTTCGCTACCGCGTTCTTCGTGGTGTTGCTGCCGATGACCATCGCATCGGCGCTGGGCAGCTACCTGTTTTTTGCCCAGCACAGCTTCAAGCGCATGCACATATTGTCGCCGGAGGCCTGGACCTATTATCGAGCCGCCATGGAATCGTCGAGTTACATGCGGCTCAACAAAGTCATGCAATGGTTTACGGGCAACATCGGTTTTCACCATATCCATCACCTGAACGTGCGCATCCCGTTCTATCGCTTGCCCGAAGTGATGGAAGCGATCCCGGAACTGCAGTCGCCCGTGACGACGACACTCAGCCCAAGAGATATCCGCGATTGCTTCCGGTGTTGCCTGTGGGACGAAGATCGGCAGAGAGCCGTTTCCTACCGCGAGGCTTCACGATTCGCGGCTGCCTGACCGAGAAGACCAGTGGAGGTCTATATGCGCTCGACTCTCTTACCGTAGTTCGTATTGTGCGCCTTAAGCTTGCTAACGCGGCATTTAGCTCTATACTCCACCCAGCTTGTTAGTGCGCCATTCACTATGCACTCCATTTCGACGTTCCCGCAGAAGTTTCTTCCGTAGTTCCTCGTCCTGTTTTTCATCAGTAATTGCACCACTTCCAGCCACACCGGCCCCTGGGAAGGGGTTTATAATGATTTGATTAGACAGGAAAAAACTATGTCAACTACTACTGGAACCGTTAAATGGTTCAACGAAGCCAAAGGCTTCGGCTTCATCGAGC
>SHLT01000161.1 GCA_004282875.1 Chromatiales bacterium
GCCACCGTCCGTTCGCCGGCCGAACTGGGCTCGAAAATGCAGGAGGTCCTCGGCGGCTAGCGATGAGCGATGCCGTCAAAGTCGCGCTGGCACAGATCGACCTTGTTGTCGGGGATGTCGCGGGCAATACGGACCGGATCATCGAGCACGCCGAGCAGGCACGCGATAAGGAGCGTGCCGATATCGTCGTATTCCCGGAACTGAGTGTCTGCGGGTATCCGCCCGAGGACCTGTTGTTCCATGCCGGACTGCGTCACGACGTCGAGGCGGCCGTCGACCGGATACGCAACGAGGTCTTCGGCATTGCGATCCTGATCGGTTTTCCCGAGTACGAGAACGACCGCATCTACAATGCCTGTGCGGTACTGCAGGACGGACACGTCCTGGCGCACTATCGCAAACACCTGCTGCCCAACTATTCGGTCTTCGACGAGGAGCGTTACTTCACAGCAGGCAAGGACGCAGCCGTATTCCTGCTCAATGGCATCCGTATCGGTCTTACGATCTGCGAGGATGTCTGGTCACCGGGCCCAATGGCCGCTGCGCGTGCCGCGGGTGCCGAGTGCATCATCGCGATTAACGGGTCGCCGTTCGAGACTCGCAGCCAGGAAAAGCGCGAGGATGTCGTCCGCCAGCGGATCGACGAGGTGGGCATTCCGGTGGTGTACGTCAATCATGTCGGCGGACAGGACGAACTCGTCTTTGACGGTGGCTCTTTCATCATGGATGCCGACGGCCGGATCACCTACCGGGCGGCGGCTTTCGAGGCCTGCATGCCGGCAATCGTGCTCAATGGGACGGCGCGAGGGGTCGTACCGGCCGAGGCCGCCGTCACGCCAACCGGTGACCGCATTGCGACCACGTACCAGGCGCTGGTCACGGGCACGCGCGATTACGTCATGAACCATGGCTTTCCCGGCGTCATCGTGGGGCTCTCGGGCGGTATCGACTCGGCGCTGGTCGTCGCCATTGCCTGTGATGCCATCGGGCCGGATAAAGTCCGGGCTGTGCAGATGCCGTTTCGCTATACGTCGACAATGAGCCAGGAAGACTCGGCCGGGCAGGCGGAGATCTTCGGCATTCAATATGACGTGATCCCGATCGAGCCGATGTATGAGGCCACCATCAGGCAGCTGCAACCGGTGCTGGGTGAGACCGAGCCGGATGCTACGGAGGAAAACATCCAGGCGCGTTGCCGCGGCCTGCTGCTGATGGCGCTCTCGAACAAGACCGGCAGAATGTTGCTGACGACAGGTAACAAGAGCGAGATGGCCGTCGGCTATGCCACGCTGTACGGCGACATGGCGGGCGGTTTCGCGCCGATCAAGGACTGCAGCAAGTCGCTTGTCTATGAACTCGCGCGCTATCGCAACACCCTCGGGGACGCCATTCCGGAACGCGTCATCACGCGGCCACCCTCCGCGGAACTGCGTCCGGACCAGAAGGATACTGACTCGCTGCCCGACTACGACGTCCTTGACCCGATTCTCGAAGCCTTTATCGAGGAGGACCTGTCGGTTGCCGAAATAACGGAGCGAGGCTTCGACCGCGACGTCGTTATTCGCGTGCTCGAGATGGTCAAACGCAACGAGTACAAGCGCCGCCAGGCGCCACCGGGAGTGAGAATCAGCAGCAGGGCCTTCGGCCGCGACTGGCGCTACCCGATCACCTCAGGCTACCGCTTCCCCTGAATTCGGTACCGAACTAGCTTTCGGAGAGGTCGGGGAAATTCTCGGCGAGGACGCGGCGCGTGTCGGCAGCGAGTTCGGCCATGCCGAGGTTGTCGTAGGCGGCTGCCATAATCTGCAGGGAGCGGGCATTACCCACGGCGCCGTTGTACGCCTCGAGCGCATCCTTGGCGCGATTCAGCGCGGCGACATAGGCGCCGCGGCGCAGGTAATAGTCGGCCACGTGGTTTTCGTACTCGGAGAGGCGATTCTTGATCGCGACCATGCGCTGTTCGGCATCCGGCGCATACTGGCTGGCCGGAAAGCGCTCGACCAGGCGGCGCAGGCTCGTGTAGGCGAGCTCAATATCTTTGGGTGGCCGCTTGTCGATGTCCTTGCGAAACACGCGCTCGAGAAGCCCCGGCTCGTCCTCATAGTAGGCAAGCGCCTTGATATACAGGGCATAGTCTACGCGCGGATGAATCGGGTTCTCGCGCATGAACGTGTCGGCGGTCTCTACCGCCTGTTCGCGCATCTCGGCCTTGTAATAGGCGTACATGAGTTCGAGCTGGATCTGTCGGGCAAGGTCGCTGAACGGAAACCGTGCCTGGATCGCTTCAAAGATCTGGATACCGCGGCGATAGTTTCCGCGTGCCACCGACTCCTGGGCCACTTCGTAGGCCTCGGTGATGTTCTGCACCTCGGTCTTAACCTCGTCATTGCTGGCACAGGCGAACAGGGCCAGGGGCAGGACGGCGATCAGAAGGAGTCGAAAATGGCGTCGATCTATTCTCATAATTCTGGTGGTCGGGGCGTTCAAGGTCGGCGAGTATACCGTAAACTGCACGGCAGTCATGAACTCGCAAAAACAAATATTGCCGGTCCCAGAAGAGCTGGCCGGTCTTCGATTGGACCAGGCGCTGGCCCGGATGTTTCCCGATTATTCGCGAAGCCGACTCAAAGAGTGGCTGCTGGCCGGCGCAATCACCGTCGAGGGCGGTCCCAAACGCCCCCGTGATGCGGTCGCGGGTGGCGAAACCGTCACGTTGGAGGCGCGGCAGGACATCGAGGTCCGGGCGGCCCCGGAGCCCATTCGTCTGGACGTGGTTTACGAGGATGATGACCTGCTGGTGGTGAACAAGGGTGCCGGCCTGGTCGTGCACCCGGGTGCCGGCAACCCGGGCGGGACCCTGATGAACGGCCTGCTGCATCACGCGCCGCAGCTGGAGGAAGTTCCCAGGGCCGGCATCATTCACCGCATCGACAAGGACACAACCGGCCTGCTGCTGGTCGCCAAGACCTTGCCTGCCCACACGGCCCTGGTACGGCAACTGGCCGAGCGCGAAATTTCCCGGCATTACCTGGCGGTGTGCAACGGCGTCCTGACAGGCGGCGGCACCATCGACCAGCCGATCGGGCGCCATCCCGTCGACCGCAAGCGCATGAGCATTCAGCAGAGCGGTAAGCCGGCTGTCACCCATTTCAAGGTCCTGGAACGCTTTCGCGCGTTCACCTATATAAGTGTCCGACTGGAAACGGGTCGCACGCACCAGATTCGGGTCCACTTCGCCTGGCGCCGCCATGCGCTCGTTGGTGACCCGGTATACGGCGGCAGGCTGGCGCTGCCGAAAGGGGCGACAGAGCCGCTGATCGAGACCCTGAGAGGGTTCAAGCGCCAGGCGCTGCACGCCACGCGCCTCGCGTTCGAGCATCCGACGTCCGGGGAGACGATGGAACTGGAAGTTCCGCCCCCGGCCGATTTCGAGGGCCTGCTCGAAGCGATGCGCAAGGACGCGGCATGATCGAGCAGCTTATCCGTGCCGACTGGCCTGCGCCCGCGAACGTCGTCGCAGGCACGACGACCCGGCTTGCTGCAGAAGAGGTTCTGCCGCCCGGTACACGGTTCCTGAACCAGGTCCACGGCGCCACGGTCGTGAGCAGCGTGAGTGTCCGTGACTCCGAACAGCCGCTGGATGCCGATGCCGTAACGGGCAGCGCACCCGGGGATGTGTGTGCCGTGCGTACAGCCGACTGCCTGCCCGTCCTGTTCTGTTCCGCGGCAGGCGACAGTATCGCCGCCGCCCATGCAGGCTGGCGCGGCCTTGCGGCCGGCGTACTCGAGAACACCGTGGCGGCCATGAAGTACCCGGCGGACGGGCTGATCGCCTGGTTCGGGCCGGCCATCTCGCAGGCCAGCTTCGAGGTTGGCGAAGAGGTGCGAGAAGCGTTCATCGCTCATGATGGCGCGGCCGCATCCTGTTTCGAGCAGAACGCGCGCGGCCGCTGGCAGGCCGACCTGTACGGCCTGGCCCGCCAGCGCTTATATAAGTGCGGCGTAGAGGCCATATATGGCGGCGAATGGTGTACCTGGGCCGACGAAGACCGGTTTTTTTCCTATCGGCGGGCGGCCGATAAGGGTCGCATGGTGTCGTTCGTGGCCTTGAAATAGCGCCGGGGGCCTCAATTTCCCGGTCATCTAGTTAATTCGGGCCTCAAGGCCACAGGGGAATCCCCATGCGAATGGACAAACTGACCAGCAAATTCCAGATGGCGCTTGCCGACGCACAGTCCCTGGCCGTGGGCCAGGATCATCAGTACATCGAGCCTGTACACGTCATGGTTGCCTTGCTCGACCAGCAGGGCGGCAGCGTGCGCGGCCTGCTGACCAAGGCCGGCGTCAACGTCAACCTGCTGCGCTCGCAGCTCGGCGATGCGCTCGATCGCCTGCCGAAAGTCGAAGGCTCGGCGGGCGATGTGCACGTGGGCCAGGAGCTCGCGAAGCTTTTCAACATCACCGACAAGCTCGCCCAGAAGCGCGATGACCAGTACATCTCCAGCGAACTGTTCGTGCTGGCGGCGATGGACGACAAGTCGCCGCTCAAGACGATTATGGAGACCGCGGGCAGTGTCCGCGGCGCGATTGAGAAAGCGATCGACGACCTGCGCGGCGGCGCGCAGGTCAACGACCCGAATGCCGAGGACTCGCGCCAGGCGCTCGAGAAATTCACGATCGACCTGACCGAACGTGCCGAACAGGGCAAGCTCGATCCGATCATCGGTCGCGACGACGAAATCCGGCGCACGATCCAGATTCTGCAACGCCGTACCAAGAACAACCCGGTTCTCATCGGCGAGCCCGGGGTGGGCAAGACCGCCATTCTCGAGGGTCTCGCTCAGCGCATCGTCAATAACGAGGTCCCCGAAGGTCTGCGCGGCAAGCGCATCCTGTCGCTGGACATGGGCGCCCTGATTGCGGGCGCCAAGTACCGTGGCGAATTCGAGGAGCGTCTCAAAGGCGTGCTCAACGATCTCGCGAAACAGGAAGGCCAGATCATCCTGTTTATCGACGAGTTGCATACGATGGTAGGCGCCGGCAAGGCCGAAGGCTCGATGGATGCGGGCAACATGCTCAAGCCCGCGCTCGCCCGCGGTGAGTTGC
>SHLT01000065.1 GCA_004282875.1 Chromatiales bacterium
TTCAGCGCGCGGTATCCGGGCGACACCTTCCACGGTCGGCAGCGGCAGCGCATAGACTTCTTCGCCAGTTCGAACGATCAACGCCTGGGTGATCGCCAGTGTAAACGGCAGACGCACCGTGAAATTCGTGCCCTGCCCGGTGACCGACGAAATTCTCAGCGAACCACCGAGCTTCTTCACTTCATTGGCAACGACGTCCATGCCGACGCCGCGCCCGGCTGACTGGGTGACCGAACTTGCCGTCGAAAAACCGGGCGTCAACACGAGGTCCATGATTTCTTCATCGGAAACCTTGCTCTCGGGCTTGAGCAAATCAAGCTCGTAGGCCTTGCGACGAATGGACTCAACATCCAGACCGGCGCCGTCGTCGGAGACATCGATGACCATCTCCGCGCCCTCGCGATGCAAGCGGATCGTGATGCGCCCGACTGCCGGCTTGCCGGCCTTCTGGCGCTCCGCGGAATTCTCAATTCCGTGCACGATGGCGTTGCGCAGCATATGCTCGAATGGCGGCAACATCTTGTCGAGAACCTGGCGATCGAGTTCACCCGACGCGCCCTCGACGGCGAGCTCTGCGCGCTTGCCCGCTTCCTGTGCGGCCTGCCGCACGAGGCGCGTCAAGCGCGGCACGTGCCGCTCGAACGGCACCATGCGGGTGCGCATCAATCCGTCCTGCAGCTCGGCGGTCACGCGCGATTGCTGCACCAGCAGGCCTTCCGCCTCGGTCGTGACCGACTTGAGCAGGTCTTTGAGGCTCACGAGGTCATTGGCCGACTCGGCCAGGGCTCGCGATAACTGCTGCATGTTGGAGTAGCGATCGAGCTCAAGCGGGTCGAAGTCGCGAGCCACGAGCGTGTCCTGATGTCCGTGCATGATCTGCGCTTCGGTCTCGATTTCGAGCTTGCGCAACTGTGCGCGCAATCGTGCAACGGTTTGTTCGAGTTCTTCCACGTGAAACTCGAACGAACTCACCTGCTGGTTCAGGCGCGAGTGATAGATGCTGATTTCACCGGCCGCGTTGAGCAGGTCTTCGAGCAGGTCCGCATCGACGCGCGCGAATTCCTGGCGCTGGTCGGCCGCTCGCAGCGAGCGTACGTCGGCTGGCACCGGCGCCTCTTTCGCGGGTACCGGTATCTCCTCCGCAACCACTTCGGGCTCTGGTTCTGGTTCGGGCTCAGGTTCTGGTTCGGGTTCGGGTTCGACCTCAATCTCGATCTCTGGCTCCGGCTCTGATTCAGGTTCAGCTTCAAGCTCCGGCTCGAACTCGAAGTCGACCGGCTCATCAGGCGCGTCGACCAAGTCGGCTTTCTCGGCACCGATCTCAGCCAATTCGTCGGCCAGCGGCGAATCGACGATAACCATGCTGACCGTGTCTTCGGGTTCAATCGTGAACTCGGCCGACGGCGTCTCCTCGACGGACTCGTCATCCGGCACCAGCTCGACGTCCGCATCGTCGGCTACCTCGAAACCTGCGTTGGCCTGTTGAATACGCTGCTCGAGATCCGCGACCGCCCGCACCGGTTTATTAGCGATTACCAGGTCGCGCATGCGATGCAGTTCGTCGATGCTACGCTGCAGCAAGTCCTCGACCGCGGGCGTCGCCTTGACCCGGCCATCGTCAATTGAGATGAGCAGGGCCTCAATTTCATGACTCAAATTACCCATCGAGGTAATACCGGCCATGCGCGCGCCGCCCTTTAGCGTATGCAGGTGGCGTTTGAGTTCGTCCATCGGCTGCGGCGAGCGTTCCCTGACCCACTCGACCAGCGCCTTGTCTGCCGACTCCAGCAGTTCCGCAGATTCTTCAGTAAAAATCGCGGCGATTTCAGCATCGTATTCCGCGTCCTCGGTAACGACATCGGCAACGGGTTCCGGCGGCGGTGCCGGAGCCGGAGCCGGAGCCGCTGTCGGGACCTGGGCCGGCGTCGCGGCGGCGGGGGCCTGCGCCGCACTGGTTAACCGGGTTATGTGCTCGATCAGCGCCGTGTAGTCGGCCCGCTCCCGATGCGGGTTGTTGATATCCCCGACGATCGTGTTGATGGCGCGCGACGCCGCACGCAGCGCATCGAGCCCCGATTTCTGGAAGCCAATCTTGTGATCGTAGACGTGACGCACGAAACGGTTCAGTGCGGCGGCCACTGCAACACCTCGATCGACGTTCGCCATATTGGCGCTGCCATGCAGTGTGTGGCAGGCGCGGTGCAGTTTGTCGGTAACGTCAAACGGCGGTGCGTGTCCTTCGCAAGCCTCGAGGTAGTCCGTGATGACCTTGAGGTGGCCTGCCGTTTCCTTCGAAAAGATGTCGTGGAGGACCGGATCCATCTCCAGCGCCACTTTCTCTTCCGCCGTCACATCACCCGGTGGCTGACTGATGGTCAGCATCGCCGCATTCGGATCGCCTTCGGCGAAGGCACCTGCCCTTGCAATCAGCAGTGCGATATCGGCTTGTGGATCGGTGCCAACTTCCAGCTGCTCGACCAGTTCAGGCACCGCGGCGGCGGCCTCCATGACAAAATCCACCATGGGTGGCGTGCGTTTGAGCGTGCGGTTAATCAGCCGGTTCAACAGGTTCTCGACGGCCCACGCATATTCACCAATGCGCTCTGCCCCGACCATGCGCCCGCTGCCCTTCAGCGTATGGAACGACCGCCGCACGGTGATCAGCATCTCCATATCGTCCGGGGATGCCGCCCAGGCCGGCAGGTGCCGCTTGATGGACGCGATTTCCTGTTTGGCCTCCTCGATGAAGATCTCGAGAAGCTCGGGGTCCAGGTGTTCGGCATCGGGCGCAACGACCGGTAGCGGGATCACGGCGGTGGCCTGCGCCTGCGTCTGCGCCTGAACCCGCTCCGCTTCCGCTGCCGCTGCCGCCTGCTCGAGCGCTTGCTGCCCGGCCGCCTCTACGTCGAGCGCCTCCAGCTTCTGTGTCGTCACGACCGGCTCATCCGGTTCCTTGAAGCTCGTTTCGAGCATGCGTTGCTCGACATCCCGCAATACGGCGAGACAAGCCTCGGCGTTGTCGAGCATGTACCACGGTTCGCTGCGGCCAGCCTTCACCGTTTCCATGTAGTACTCGATGCTGACAATGGCATCGGCAAGACGATCGGTTTCTTTTTGCGTCAGGCCAACCGGACCGCCTGTACCCAGCATCGCGGTGACCAGGCTTCCGACGCGATCGACGACTTCCATGGCACGTGTCTTGTCCAGCATGAGCAGGCCGGCTTTGATGCCGTTGATCAGCATTGGAACGCTGTCGAGCCCGGCGGAAGGCGCTTTCGCCGCGATGCTCTGGCTAATGGTTTCCTTGATGCGCGCCAGGTTAATGATGCACTCGCGCATCACCGACTCCGCAACCTTGCGGAAATCCTCATCGTCCTCCGGCGCATCCTCCGTCGATTCAGCAGGGGCGGGCACCGTGAGGCGGATCAGCTGCTGCTCCAGCCGGTCTTCGACTCGCAGTAACGTGGACGCGATATCGAGTATGACGCGGTCGTTGGCTACGCCACCGAGCTCAACCACGGTTTTCAGACGCTCGATCTCACCATCGATGTCACCGCGCAATTCGCCTAGCCCGAGCACGCCGAGGGTGTCGCTGATTTTCTTGAGCAGCTCGAGCTGCGGTACGAGTTCCGAGGACTTGTTCATCCCCGTCCGAACAAAGATGTCGAGCACGTCCTTGACGCGACTGAGGTCTTCGCGGATTGCGGACCCCACGGTTTCCATGAGCTTCGCGCTCGGTGCCGACAACGCCTCGCGTGCGCTTTCCACCTGCTCATCGCCCGGCAGCAATTCAGCCAGGTTGAAAGCGGCCCTGATCTCGCTGATGCGCGTACCCGGATTGGACGAACGCGCAACGTAGTAGAGGAGATTATTGAGCAAGTCGTCGATCGGGTGACGCTCGTACGCGAGCAGCCCTTCATCAATGACGTATTTAAGCTGCCGGTCTGCCTGCCCCAGCAGGCGTTTCAGTGCCACCGACGTCTCAAGCCCGCCATTTTGCAGGGACTCAAGCACGCCGCCAACGACCCACCAGAGCTGGTACATGTCGTCGCGTGTCGCGGAATTTTCCAACGCGGCAGAGACTTTCGTTAGCGTCTCAAGATGACGCTTGCTGTCGCCGCCCTTGATCCACCCCAGCAACGCGAGCTGGAATTTCGGTCGCAGACGCTGGGCGACGACGACCGGGTCCTCACCGGTTCCCTCGCGCTTGCCGCCCGGCTCTTTCGAGCGCGTCGGCGAGAGATTCAGAAGGAGCAGCGTACCTTCCGACAACAGGGGCTCGCCACGAGCAGCGCGCAGGTCGTTCAGCATGGGTAACAACACCAGCGCGATGTCGCGCCCGCCCGCAAGCAGACGTTCGATGTAGATCGGCAGCTGGACCATTGAGCGTGTCAGTGCGTCAAGCCCATCCTCGCGACCCTTGCCGGAACGTAATCCCGACAAGTAGCTGCAGGTCTTTTCCATTTCTTCGACGAGCAGCGCCGCACCGTAGGTTTCGGTCATGCGCAGCGCGCCCGCCGCCTGGTGCAGAAGCTCGCCGGCCCGCGTCAGCGCCGCGGTGCCACCGCGGCCGTCGACACAGTCCTCCAGCGCGAGGTGTGCATTCCGAATCGTCTCCATGAGCTCGGTGCTGACGATCGCCAGCGCACTGACGGCGCCGTGGACGTTTTCGTCGCCGATCATTTGCTCATGAATACCCGTGCCGGTCATGTGGTTGTCCGTATCGCTCGCGAAATCAGGCCCAGAAGCCTTATCCCGCCTTCGCCTGGGGCTTCGGTGGCGCCGCCGGCGGGGCGGCCGTGCCGGATTGTGGTCGTGTCAGTGCACTCGTCTGCAACATGTCCTGCGGCAATGCAAAACCTTCGACCGTCTTGCGCAACTGCGTTGCGAGTTCGGACAGTTTCGAGATCGACGCGGCCGTTGCCGTTGTCGCCTTACCTGTCTGGTCGCCGATTTCCCGCAGGCGCGTGGTGCGCCGCGTCACGTCGGCGGCCGAACCGGCCTGCTGTCGCGCAGAGCTCGAAATATTCTGTACCAGGCTTGCGATCTGGTTGGACACCTGCTCGATCTCATCCAGTGCGGCACCGGCATTTTCGGCCAGCAGGGCGCCGCCCACAACATCCGTGGTGCTGCGTTCCATTGAGACGACCGCCTCGTTGGTATCGGCCTGAATCGTCCGCACCAGGACTTCGATCTGCTTGGTGGCGTTCGTCGAGCGCTCGGCCAATCGCTGTACCTCGTCAGCAACGACCGCAAACCCGCGACCGGCCTCGCCGGCCATCGACGCCTGAATGGATGCATTGAGCGCAAGAATGTTGGTTTGCTCTGCGATGTCGTTGATCAGTTCAACGATGTTGCCGATCTCCTGCGAACTTTCGCCGAGTCGCTTGATGCGTTTTGACGTCTCCTGGATCGTCTCCCGAATCGCGTTCATGCCGTCAATCGTGCGACGCACGGCTTCACCGCCCTTGTGCGCAACCTCAACCGAGTGCCGGGCAACATCCGACGACCTTTCCGCGTTTCCGGACACCTCTTCGATTGACGCGGCCATCGAGACAATCGACTCCGTCGCCGCGTTGATTTCCTTGGCCTGGTTGTCGGCGGCACGCGCAAGATGCCCGGCCGTGTTTTCGGTCTGCTTGGTCGCGGTGTCAACCAGCAGTGCCGTGTCGTTCACGGTCGCCACCAGCTTGCGCAATTCTTCGATCGCGAAGTTGAACGAATCGGCGATCGTGCCGGTGATGTCTTCCGTTACCGTCGCTTCAACGGTCAGGTCGCCATCCGCCAGGCTCCCCATTTCATCCAGCAGCCTGAGAATGGCCTGCTGGTTGCGTTCGTTCTGCTCGGCCTGTTCGCGTGCCGCCCGCTCGAAGATCGCGCTCTTGTTGTGCAGTCTTTGCAGGCCCAGCAACAGGAGCACGGCCAGCGCAATCAGTCCGATCGGGATCCATGAGGTGCTTAGCGCTGCGGGCAGAATCCCTTGGCCTTCCGACGACGTGAACGCGGACCCCAGCAACTGGTCGGCGCTCGTCGAAAGCTGCGTACTGGTAGCCATGAGATTGTTCATCTGACCGATATTCGCGCTCATTGCCGAAGACTGTTCTTCGAGAGCCGCTATGGCGCCGAGCAAAGGTACGAGGGCGGCCTCGCGGCCTTCGGCATTCAGCGGCCTGATGTCGAGGTCGGAAGCCTCGCCCCCGAGGCCGTTGACGACGTCGCGGAGAAAAGCGACATTCTCGGCGACTTCGTTAGCTACGCCTTCGCCAGCGGCCGGCAACGCGGCCGCGGCTTGTCGAACGCGATCCGCACGCTGTTGAAACTCCTGGATGACGGCCGTTGCACCGGACCGGTCGAGAAGCTCGTTGGATCCTTCCAGCACCGTCTGCGCCGCGGTGCCCATGCTCAATGCCGACGCATGCAGCGCTTCGACGTCGCTGCGCTTCGCCAGTATGGCCGATGCCTGCGACTCCAGCTGCTGCCAATCGGCAGACCGCCCCAGCGCAACGCCCCGGCGTAGTGATGCCACTTTCTGGATGCTCGCGTCGAGCTGGTCAAACGCCCCCTCTTCGCCATTGAGCGCCCGCTCCGCCTGCGACGGTATCGCCTGCGATAGTGCAGCGAGTTCCGAGGCACCGGAGTTGCCGGCTCCCGCCTGCAGATAAATTAATGCAGCTGCGCCGATCAACAGCAGCGCCCCCACACCGGCGACGATTTTGAAAGTTGACGCGTTGTCAGTTTTCTTGGCCATAATTCTTCAGACCTTCTAGTCCGCAGCTGCCTGCAGGAACATGTTGCTTTCGACCATGTCGAACAAATTGAAAACGGGCCAGGACTCTTCGCCCCGTTGATAGCTCCCGCCGAGGAAACGATCGCAGCGTACAATCGTTTCCGCTGCCTCGTTTGCGAATTCGTGATCCATGAAACGCCTGAAACCGAGCACTTCGTCGACGACGAGGCCCGCGGGCACTTCACGATGATTAACGGATATGACTCGTGTGGTGCGGCGCAATGTCGTCCTGCCACTGCCCAGCAGCAATTTGACGTCGATCAGCGGCAACAGGTGACCACGCAAATTGGCGATCCCGAGCAGCCAGCGCCGTGCGCCTGGAACACGCGTCATGGCATCGGGCAACATCAGGACTTCGCGCACCTGCTCGCGGCTTGCGACGAATTGCTCCTCGCCGATACGGAAACCCACGCCAACCCATTCCGCAGGCCCCGCTCCGGCTCCCTGTCCCATATGAGCCGAGCGGCTGCGCCGTTCGATTTCCTGCAACAGCTCAAACGGCTGCTCTACCAACGCTGCAAGGTCGGCACCGGCCACTTCAGGCAGCCATCACCGAGTTGATCTTGGCAACCAGCTCCTTGCCGGCAACCGGTTTCACGAGATACTCGACGGCGCCCTGCCGCATACCCCAGATTTTGTCGGTTTCCTGATCCTTCGTGGTGATCATGATGACGGGAATGGATCCGGTCGCCGGATCCTTGGTTAGCTTACGCGTCGCCTGGAAGCCATTCATGCCGGGCATGACTACGTCCATCAGGATGCAGTCGGGGCGCGCCGTCACGGCCTGCCTTATACCCTCTTCGCCGCTGTCCGCAACGAGCGTGTCAAAACCGGCCTTTTCGAGCATGCTCTGAAACAGGTGCAGCTCCGTGGGCGAATCGTCAATAATGAGAACAACGGCCATCCTGAAAATTCCTTAGTTGATCTGGTTTGATATCGCACCCAGCAGTTCGTCTTTGGTGAACGGCTTGGTGAGGTATTGCTCGGACCCGACGATGCGGCCACGCGCACGGTCAAACAGCCCATCCTTGGACGACAACATGATGACGGGAGTCTCCTTGAACGTCTTGTTGTGCTTGATCAGGGAACACGTCTCGTACCCGTCCAGGCGCGGCATCATGATGTCCACAAAAATCAGGTCAGGCTGGTGATCAGCGATCTTTGACAGGGCATCGAAGCCGTCGATGGCCGTGAACACCTGGCAACCTTCCTTCGAGAGCAAGGTTTCAGCGGTTCGGCGAATGGTTTTGCTGTCGTCTATTACAAGAATCTTGAGCCCACTTAAGGACCTGGACGCGTTACTTGACACCGAATTTCCCCACGTTGAAAACCGACTTTTACCATATTGACATAAGTCCCGCTACGACGCCCGCCACGATGCGCAAAATCGCGGGAATTCGGGCGCTTACGCGCGGTTTCGCTGTATAGTGGTCCGCCCTGCCTGAGAACCACGGATTATCAGCGAGCGATGACAGTTAAATCCTTGAAAATCGGCATTGTCATGGACCCGATCGATTCGATTACCCCCTACAAGGATTCGTCGCTCGCCATGTTGCTCGAAGCCGCGCGGCGCAATGCCGAAATTCACTATTTCGAGCAAAAGGATGTCAGGTTGCTGTCGGGTAAGGCGCTGGGACAGTCCACACTTTTGGAGGTCCGCGACGACAATGAGGACTGGTATGCGTTCGGCGACCGGCAGGAAATAGAGCTCGGCGACCTTGACGCGATCCTGATGCGCAAGGATCCGCCATTCGACATGGAATATGTCTACACGACCTACATTCTCGACCGCGCACAGGAAGACGGGGCGCTTATCGTGAACGCGCCCCAGGCGCTCCGCGATATGAACGAAAAGGCCTATACCGCCTGGTTTCCGCAGTGCACGCCCACAACGCTGATCACTCGCTCAATGGAGGAAATGAAGGCGTTCCTCGCCGCACACGAGCGCGTCGTGGCCAAGCCGCTCGATGGAATGGGTGGCCGCTCGATCTTTGTCGTTAGCAAAGGCGACAAGAATGCCAACGTCATCTTCGAAACCTTGACCGACTACGGCAGGTATTTCGCCATGGCCCAGGTGTACATCCCTGAGATTACGGCCGGCGACAAGCGCATTCTCCTGATTGAGGGCGAGCCTGTTCCGTATGCGCTCGCGCGAATTCCGACGGGCGACGACAACCGCGGCAACATGGTCGCTGGTGCCGTGGCCAAGGGCCAGGAAATGTCGGCGCGCGACTTTGAAATCTGCGAGCAGGTGGGCCCGGCCCTGCGCGATGCAGGCGTCCTGTTCGCCGGCATCGACGTCATCGGCGACTACCTGACCGAGGTCAACGTCACGAGTCCGACGGGCATTCGCGAACTCGACAGTCAATTCGACCTGAATATCGCGGGACTGATGTTCGATGCCATCGAAAACCGGATCTAGCTCCTTGTCTATATAGGCAAAATGGCGGACTATTCGCGCGCATATGGCGAATCCCGCGATTACAGTCGATCCCCTTGATGAGTTGCGGCTCATGGCGCCGGCAGCGCACGATCGCCTGCCCGCCATGTTGTTCCTGGCCGCGCTGGTTCACGGCATACTGATCATCGGCATCACGTTCAACCCCGTATTGAGCGATCCGTTCGCGGACGCCATCTCGCTGGAAGTCACGATCGTCGCCGCGCCCGACCAGGAAATCGATCGCCCCGACGAGGCCGCCTATCTCGCGCAGGCCAGCCAGGAGGGCGGCGGCAACATCACGGACCAGATCCGACCGTCAGCTCCGCTGCAAAGCGCAATGCCGGTGGACAACCAGGGCGTCGAGGCCGGCACGGCCCTCGACGACGCGCGGGCGCACCGGCAATCAGCGGACGAAGTGCTGGTTACGAAGAACAACAGCGACCGGCAGGTCCCAGTCGACCCCCGCAGCGATCCCGAGACTCGCGACAGCGTGGCGATCGCCATGGAGGCCGGCAGCGAAGCCACCCTGCCGCTACCGCAGGAAGACGAGGCCAGCTTCCTGCTGACCGACGACGACCCGCAGCAGCTCATCATTTCGGCCGACACGCGCGAGTCTGTGGCCGCGGCGTATCTCGACGGCTGGAAACGGCGTATCGAAGCGGTCGGCGCCGCGTATCTCCCCGAGCTTGGCAGGCTGGACAACCTGACCGGCAGCCCGACGCTGCTCGTCACTATTAGCGAGACGGGCGACCTGATCGACGCAACGGTCAGCCGGTCCAGCGGCTCCCCGGTTCTCGACCTCGCATCCGTCGACATCATCCAGCGCGCATCGCCCTTTGACGAGTTCCCGGCCGCCATGGCCGACGAGTACGACACCGTGGCATTCGAGTATAAGTTCCTGTTTACGGAGCAACTTGTACCGAGCGACTGATGGGCCGATACTGTCTGTATGCAATCGGACGGTTCACTAATAAATCAGTTACTTATCGCCATGCCCGGCATGCTGGACCCCAACTTCAGCACCACGGTGACGCTCATCTGTGAACATAATGACGAAGGGGCACTCGGCATCGTCATCAATCGTCCCACGACACTCAAGCTCGGCGGGCTGTTCGAGCAGCTATCCGTCGACGACCCGGATCCGGGCGCGGCCCTCTCTCCAGTGCTGTCCGGCGGACCCGTTGGCACGGAGCGCGGTTTCGTGCTGCACGGCCCGGAGCAGAGCTACGAGAACACGCTCGCGGTGTCGCAGGATATCCGCCTCACGCTGTCCCGGGACATCATTGATGCCATGGCGACGGGTGCCGGTCCCGCGCAATCCCTGATCGCCCTGGGCTATGCGGGTTGGGAAGCCGGGCAGCTCGAAGAGGAGATGCTGGCCAACTCCTGGTTGAGCGTCCCGGCAACGCCGGAGATCGTCTTCGACACGCCGTTCGCAGACCGCTGGGATTCGGCAGCGCGCACGCTGGGCATCGATATCGCCTGTATGTCACCGGATGCCGGACACGCCTGAGTTGTCCCCCGCGCGTACGATTCTCGCTTTTGACTTCGGACTGCGCCGCATTGGCGTCGCGGTCGGTCAGGATGTCACGGGGTCCGCAAGCCCGATCGGCGTGGTGAACAACCGCGATTCCGGTACGGACCACGAGCGCATTGCGGCGCTGATCGCAGAGTGGCGCCCGACCACGCTCGTCGTCGGCATGCCGGCACATGCCGACGGTTCGCCCGGTGAGATGCAGCAGCATGTCGAGGCATTTATCGATGAGCTCGGTCGCTACGAACTGCCCGTAGAGACCATCGATGAGCGCTATACCTCGCTCGAGGCCGAACGTGTTCTCAAGGACGCTCGCGCGGCCGGCACGCGAGGCCGCATCTCGAAGGAAATGATCGATAGCGCCGCGGCCGTATTTATCGCTGAAAGATATCTCGCCGCCCGGTAGAATTGCGCCCCGATGAACGCTGCCGACCCCAATGAAATCCTGGACGACGAGGCTGCGCTGCAGCTGGACGCCAACGGCAATTTGCGCCACCTGTTGACCCTCAAGGGTCTCGACAAGGCGCTTCTCACCGACATTCTGGATGACGCAGAGGGCTACCTGACTGCGCCGGGCGCCCTGCCGGCCCGCAGCCAGTCGCTGGCCGGGCGTACGGTCGGCAACCTGTTTTTCGAACCGAGCACGCGTACGCGCGCCTCGTTCGACCTCGCCGGCAAGCGCCTCGGTGCTGACGTCCTGAACCTCGACGTTAATACGTCCTCGCGCAAGAAGGGCGAGAGCATCCTCGACACGATTTACACGCTCCAGGCCATGCACGTCGACGTCATGGTCGTGCGCGATGCCAGCGACGGCGTGCCCGCGTATATCGCGCGCCACGTCCAGCCGCATGTCAGCATCCTGAACGCCGGCGAGTCCGATGTGTCGCATCCGACCCAGGGGCTGCTCGATGTCCTGACGATTCGCCAGCACAAGGGCGCGTTCGAGGACCTCAACATTGCGATCGTCGGCGATATCCGCCACTCGCGCGTGGCCATGTCGGCGACGCACGCGCTCACGACGCTCGGTGTTGGCGACCTGCGCCTCATCTCGCCGCCCATTTTGGCGCCGGACGCGGACAAGGTTCCGGGGGCCCGCATCGTCGACAACCTCGCCGAAGGCATTGCCAATGCCGATGTGGTGATGGCATTGCGCATCCAGCGCGAGCGTATCGGCAACCTGGACGGCATCCCGGGCATCGATGAGTACTTCGCGAACTATGGCGTCAGCCATGACAGCATGAAGCTCGCCAGGCCCGACGCCATCATCATGCACCCGGGGCCGATGAACCGCGGTATTGAGATCGAGGGCTCGCTGGCCGATGGCCCGCAGTCGGTGATCACCCAGCAGGTCACCAATGGCGTCGCCGTGCGCATGGCGGTACTCGATCGCGTCGGCAAAACCATGGCGGCACGGTAGCAACATGGCACTGACGGCAGCGCAGGAGCAGGCGCAGCGACACCGCGGCACGATCTTTGTCGAAGACGGGGAAATCCTGTCCTCCAGGACGTTCGCGGGCGACCAGTACATCATGCGCCTGCGCGCCCCCAAGTGCGCCGCTGCTGCTGCGCCGGGCAGTTTCGTGCACATCACCTGCGACCCCTCACTGCCGATGCGGCGCCCCTTGTCCATCATGCGCGCAGGCGACGACTGGATAGAAATTCTTTACAAGATCGTCGGCCATGGCTTGCGCCTGTTGGCGGCGAAAAAACCCGGCGACGCTGTCAGCGTGCTCGGACCCATCGGACAGCCGTTCCAGATGTCTGCCGAGCGTCCGATGCCGCTCCTGATTGGCGGTGGCGTCGGCATTCCTCCGATGGTTTACATTGCTGACTGGCTGCGCCAGGACGGCGGACCCTGGCAGCCATTTGCGATCCTGGGCTCGGAGATTCCGTTTCCTTTCGAATTACAAACGTCCTCCCTTCCCGTGGCCGGCATCAGCGACGACGTGTCGAGCACCATGCCATTGCTCGAACGCTGGAACATACCCGCGCGATTGACCAGCCTGCAGGGCTATGCAGGCTGTCATCAGGGCTACGTGACGGACCTGGCCGATCAATGGCTGGCGTCCCTGCCCGAAGAGGAACGCGCGAAGGTCGAAGTCTTTGCCTGCGGCCCGACGCCGATGCTCAGGGCCGTGGCGGCACTCGCGGCACGCTACGCATTGCCCTGCCAGGTTTCGCTCGAAGAATTCATGGCCTGCGCAGTTGGCGGTTGCGCCGGGTGCGCCGTGAAGATCAACACGCCCGAAGGTGAGGCCATGAAACGGGTCTGCGTCGATGGGCCCGTGTTCGACGCGGCGACCGTTGCCTGGTAGGCCGGACCCGGAGCGGACAGCCGGCGCGTCTAACGGGCTCGCAAGACGCCGAGAAAAAGCTGGCCGTAGCGATCGAGTTTGGTCTGACCCACGCCGTTGATACTGAGTAGCTCCGACTCATTGTCTGGCCGCAGCAGCAGCATCTCTCTCAGCGTCCGATCGTGGAAAATCACGTACGGCGGAACGCCATGCTCGTCAGCCAGCTCTCGCCGGCACGCCCGCAGCGCCTCCCAGAGTTCGATGTCTTCGTCCCCGATTTCCGCGGCTTGGGGTTCGAGCGATCGTGTTCTTTCCTTGCGTTTGTGTTCCTCGCGGAAACGCACCTGCGTTTCGCCGCGCAGCAGCTCGCGGCTGGACGATGTCAGAACCAGTCCTCCGTACCGCTCGGCATCGGCACGCAGGTATCCCATGACGATCAGCTGCCGAATGACCGAGCGCCAGGTTTGCGCTGCCAGCCCATCGCCGATACCAAATACGCTTAGCGCGTCGTGACCGTGCTGCTGCACTTTGTCAGTGAGCTTGCCAAGGAGTACATCGACGAGATGGGCCGCCCCGAAGCGCTGTCCCGTCCGATAGACGGCCGATAGCAGCTTCTGCGCCGCTTCGAGACCGTCCCAGGTGGATACCGGCTCCAGGCAGCCATCGCAATTCCCGCAATCGTCGTTCAGCTCATCGCCGAAATACTCCAGCAACGGCCGGCGGCGACATCCGGTCGCCTCGCACCAGCCGAGCAGCGCATCGAGCTTGTGGCGTTCGAAGCGCTTGTGCTCCTCGCCCGCCTCCGACTGGTCGAGCATCTGGCGCAGGCGCACGACATCCTGCAGGCCGTACACCATCCAGGCTTCCGCGGGCTCCCCATCGCGCCCTGCCCGGCCGGTTTCCTGGTAATACGCCTCCATGCTCTTGGGCAAGTCCAGGTGCGCAACAAAGCGCACGTCCGGCTTGTCGATGCCCATGCCGAAGGCAATCGTCGCGACGATGAGCACGTCGTCTTCTGCCTGGAAGCGACGCTGGTTCTCGCGACGAATTTCCGCATCGAGCCCGGCGTGGTAAGGCAGTGCATTGAATCCCTCCTGCCTCAGCCACTCCGCGGTGGCCTCCGTCTTTTTGCGCGACATGCAGTAAACAATGCCTGCCTCACCCCGATGCGGCCCCAGGAAAGCCAGCAATTGCCGGCGCGGATCGAGTTTCGGCATCACGAGATAGCGAATGTTTGATCGGTCAAACGGCGCTATGGAGATTTCCGGATCATTCAGTTCAAGCCGCGAGACGATTTCCTCGCGCGTCCTCTGGGTGGCGGTTGCCGTCAGCGCCAAGCGTGGCACGCCCGGGAACAAGGACCCCAGTACGCCAAGCGAAAGGTAGTCGTGACGAAAATCATGGCCCCACTGCGACACGCAATGTGCCTCGTCAATGGCAATAACCGACAGATCGATGCCGCGCAGTAATGACCGGGTGTGCTCTGTGTTCAAGCGTTCCGGCGCAACATAGAGCAACTGCATGTGGCCGCCGAGCAGGCGGTTCCTGACCTCGATCTGTTCTTCCGCGGACTGGCTGGAATTCAGGAAGCCAGCCTCGATGCCGACTTCGTGCAAGGCGGCAACCTGGTCCTGCATCAGCGCGATCAATGGAGAAATGACGAGCCCCGTGCCTTCGCGCAGGAGCGCCGGCACCTGGTAACAAAGGGACTTGCCGCCGCCGGTCGGCATAATGATGAACGCGTCGCGACCCTGCATTATGGACTCGATAATCGCGCGCTGCCGCCCGCGGAAATCGCGATAGCCGAACACCTCCCGCAGAACAGCCTCAGGCGTACTGGGGGTCATGCCGTGGCGTCATCAGGAGTGCGGTTATCATGGGGCTGGATTGTACGCAGCCCGCGCGAGCGTGACTATCCGCCGAAATTGACCTTCGCTTCCAGATTGGAACGCGAGTCGGCGTGCGACATCGCCTCTTCGAGCGTGATCGTGCCGTCCTTGTACAGCTGCAGCAGCGCGTCGTCGAAGTTCTGCATACCCGCTTCGCCTGACTCCTTGTGGGCTTCCTTCACGGAAGGAATATCACCTTTGAGAATCAGGTCCTTGATATGCGGCGTGTTGAGCATGAGCTCCACGGCTGCTACCCGTTTGCCATTGCGCGCGCGTACGAGACGCTGCGACAGAATGGCGCGCAGATAATGCGCCATGTCCATAAAGACCTGCGCATGCTGCTCCTGCGGAAACAGGTTAATAATGCGGTCCAGGGTTTCGGCCGAGTTGTTGGAGTGGACCGTCGCCAGAACGAGATGGCCGGTTCCCGCCATATCGAGCGCGGCACGCATCGACTCCGTATCCCGAATCTCGCCGATCTGGACGACGTCGGGCGCTGCACGAACCGCGCTCTTAAGCGCACGTGCATAAGACTTCGTGTCCAGGCCTACTTCCCGCTGGTTGATAATGGACTGTTTGTTCGGGTGCAGGAACTCGATCGGGTCCTCAATAGTGAGTATATGCGACGACGTTTTTATGTTGCGGTGATTCACCATCGCGGCGAGCGTCGTGGACTTACCGGCACCGGTCGCGCCCACCATGAGAATCAGGCCGCGACGTAACATGACGAGTTCTTTCAGCTGCTCGGGCATGCCGAGCTGGTCCAGCGTCGGCAGGTCGCTAGTGATGTAACGCAAAACCATCGCGACGTTGCCACGCTGGTGGAACACGTTCACGCGAAATCGCCCCAGGCCCTCTTCGGACAACGCAAAGTCGATCTCGAGTTCGCGCGTGAAGTACTCCATCTGCTCTTCGTTCATGAGCTCAAGCGCCGCCTGTTTGACCATTTTCGGCGTCATTTCAAGCTTGTTCACCGGCATGATCTTGCCTTCGATCTTGATCTTGGCCGGTGCAAATGGCGCGAAGAAAAGGTCCGAGGCCTTTTTCTCAACCATCAGTTTGAATAGCGGTTTGACGTTCATCTGCGCGTAGTTCCTTTGGCTCAGAAGGTCTGAGCTTTATCTTCTTCCATGATGTGCAGGCTTTCGGACTGCTGGTCGGCAATGGCGGAGTCGCGCTTACTCTCGAGCTTGATGCGCAGGCGCAGCTCGTTCTTCGAGTCCGCGTTACGCATGGCTTCTTCGTAGGTGATGGTGCCGTCTTCGTAGAGTATGAACAGCGCCTGGTCGAAGGTCTGCATACCGAGACGCGTCGATTTGGACATGATCTCCTTGATCTGCCCAACCTCGCCTTTGAAGATGAGGTCCGCAATCAACGGCGTGTTCAGCAAAATTTCCATCGCGGCGATGCGGCCGATGCCACCTTCACGTGGAATCAAGCGTTGCGAGACGAACGCCTTGGTGTTCAGTGACAGGTCCATGAGCAATTGCTGGCGCCGTTCATCCGGGAAGAAGTTGATAATTCTGTCGAGCGCCTGGTTGGCGCTGTTGGCGTGAAGCGTCGCGAGGCACAGGTGACCGGTTTCGGCGAACTGGATACCGTACTCCATCGTCTCCCTGTCGCGAATCTCACCGATCAGGATAACGTCGGGCGCCTGCCGCAACGTGTTCTTCAGGGCCGCGTGCCAGGTCTCGGTATCCACACCGACTTCGCGCTGCGTAATGACGCAGCCTTTATGCGGATGCACATACTCGACCGGGTCCTCGATCGAGACGATGTGACCACGCGAATTCTCGTTGCGATGCCCGATCATCGCGGCAAGCGTTGTCGACTTACCCGACCCCGTGCCGCCCACAATGATGCAAAGGCCGCGCTTGTTCATGACCACGTCTTTGAGAATCGGCGGCAGTTCAAGATCCTCGAGCGTGGGAATTTCGGTGGTAATGGTACGCAGCACGGCACCAACCATGCCCTGCTGGATGAACGCACTGACACGGAAGCGACCGATGCCCTGCGGGGCAATGGCGAAATTGCTTTCCTTGGTCGCGTCGAATTCCTTGATCTGCTTATCATTCATGATCGAACGCACCATCATCGCGGCCTGATCCGGTGACAACGGTGTGTCCGTTGCCTTATGGATCGTCCCGTCAACCTTGATGGCTGGCGGAAAGCCGGCGGTCAGAAACAGGTCCGAGCCCTCGCGCTCGACCATCTTGCGCAACAGATTCTGGGTCAGTCTTACCGCTTGTTCGCGTTCCATCTCTTCAATCTCCCATCAGGCCACGCGCGCGCCGCCTCTTAGAAATTTTCCTTGTTGACGGCCCTGAAGCGCGCCTCTTCCTTATTGATCAGGCCTTTCGCCATCAGCTCCGACAGGTTCTGGTCGAGCGTGTGCATACCGGATCCCTGGCCCGTCTGGATCGCTGAATACATCTGGGCGATCTTGCCTTCGCGGATCAGGTTTCGAATAGCCGGTGTACCGATCATGATTTCGTGTGCCGCGATACGCCCGCCGCCAATGCGCTTCAGCAGCGTCTGTGAAATCACCGCACGCAGTGATTCCGACAGCATGGCACGCACCATTTCTTTTTCCGCGGCCGGGAACACGTCGACGATACGGTCAATCGTTTTGGATGCCGAGCTCGTATGCAGGGTGCCGAAGACCAGGTGTCCGGTTTCAGCCGCGGTCAGTGCCAGGCGGATCGTTTCGAGGTCGCGCAGCTCACCGACGAGAATAATGTCGGGATCCTCACGCAACGCAGAACGCAGCGCCTCATTGAACCCGAGCGTGTCCCTGTGAACCTCGCGCTGATTGACGAGTGACTTCTTGGATTCATGCACGAACTCGATCGGATCCTCGATCGTGAGAATGTGATCGGGTTTGTTCTCATTGATGTAGTCGACCATAGCCGCGAGCGTTGTCGACTTACCCGAACCGGTGGGTCCGGTGACGAGCACGATGCCCCTCGGGTGCATCGATACGTCCTTGAAAATCGAGGGCGCGCCCAAATCGTCAAGTGTCAGGATTTCAGAGGGAATGGTCCTGAAGACAGCCGCCGAGCCGCGGTTCTGGTTAAACGCGTTGACGCGAAAACGAGCGAGCTTCGGGATCTCGAACGAAAAGTCCGTCTCAAGGAACTCCTCGTAGTCCTTGCGCTGCTTGTCATTCATGATGTCGTACACCATGCTATTGACATCCTTGT
>SHLT01000162.1 GCA_004282875.1 Chromatiales bacterium
GACGACATTCCCGAGTGGGACCGCGACCCGACCCTTGCAGAACTGAAACCCGACCTGGATGCACTCGAAAAAGCGATGGCATTTGCTCACGGAGAAACCGCTGCTGGAGAACCTGCGCCCGTTCCTGATGTCGAAGCATCGCCGGTAACCGAGCGCACCGAAGCCGACAACAGCATCGACGAAATCCCGGAAATTACACTCGACAACGCAATTGAGGCGCGCGTCGCAAACAACCTGATTGACGAACCCGGCGAAGTAAGTCGACCGGAAGCCACGAAAAGCGACGGTTCGGCGAGTGCCGACACCGCCGCTCCCAAGGTCGACGTCGTGCCGCAAAAAGCCAAGCAGGCTGATGCCGAGCTTGAAAGAATTGCTGCTGAACTTGCGCGCGCCAAGACGATTGAGGATGTCGATGACAAACTCGCTGAAACTCTGTTCGGCGAGGAAATCAGTCTAATCGCCGCGCAGGTTGTCGCAGCCAACGCCGCTTCGGAACCGGCCAATGACGAAGAATTGCAGTTGTTTGATACTGCCGCCGCTTCGATCGCGCAGGCGAGCGGCACGCCGCACTCCCAAGCCGAGGAATACAAAGAACCTGACGTCGAAGTTTCGCTGGAAACGCCTGAGCAGGGTGGCGAATCCGGGCTCGACCTCTCGGCCTCTCAACGACTGAAGACCGTGCGCGCACTCAACGCGGATCTTCACCCGTCGCTGCGGGAACCCGTCGAGGCAACGCCCGAACCGTCCACCGATGACGAAGACAGCGCGGACATCGTTCCGGAGCCCATTGAAGATCAGATCAATACCTCGATTACCCAGACGCTAAAAACCCTGAACGTGAATTCGCTTCCCGCGGATATAGCCGAATCGGCAGCCGGATTCGAAGACCGAGGGTCGGCAGAAAAGAAAGGCGGATTCTTCAGCCGCTTCAAACGATCCTGAAAAGACGGAGTGCCCGCTGTCACCCGACCCATTACGGCTGGGAGGGTTTACCCATAACACGTTGACTTTGCGCGTAATTTTTCCGTTCTTCTTTTGACACAGGCAAGCAATTCAGGCAACTTCAGGGTATGAGGAAGCTGCACTCGGGGATGGCTGCCTGGCGCTATATCGTCCGCTCGAACTCGGGACGCAAGTCGGTAGAGACCTACTTGCCACTGATACTGAGTGCGGCCGGCGGACTCGGCGTCCTGCCATTCGCCATCCTTCGTTTTTTGCAGCAACAATGGTTGGCCGCGACCATCGATTCAATCATCGTTTGCGGTTTTCTCATTCTTGGCACGTACGTGTACCGGACCCGGCGTATTCGCGTGGCCAGTATCGCGATTGCCGTCCTGTCCATGAGTGGCGTTGTCTCGACGGTCTATGTCATTGGCCCGCACCAGATTTACTGGGCCTTCCCGGCAATAATGGCGGTCTTCTATTTGATCGGTCCTCGCGAAGCCATCGTCGCGACCCTGTTGACGGTCGTGTCGCTGTTGCCTGCGCTGCTACCGTCGAGCGATTCGCATGAGACCACGACAATTCTCATCACGATCCTCGTTACGAGTGCTTTCGCACTCGCCTTCTCACTCATTACGAGCCGACAACGGGAGCAGCTGCTGGTGCTTGCGACCAAGGACCCGCTCACCGGGGCTGGAAACCGGCGCGGCCTCGATGCAAAGCTCACTGAAGTCGTCAACGCTCATCGCAGAAATGGCGAGACCTCATCGCTGGTGCTGATCGACCTCGATCATTTCAAGAAGGTCAATGACCTCTATGGACACGCCGTCGGCGACCAGATTCTAAAGAGCATCACCGAGATCATAAACCTGCGTATTCGCGTGACCGACAGTCTCTATCGCATCGGCGGCGAGGAATTTGTCGTAGTGCTGGAGGGGGCGGACCTGGAGCGTGCCGTACACCTGGCTGAGCAGCTGCGTCTGCTCGTCGACGCCAACGAACTCGTACCCGATCACGCCGTAACGATTTCCCTGGGTGTCGCTGAGATCAAAGACGGGGAAACCGGCAATGACTGGCTGCACCGAGCTGACGAGGCCCTATATCAAGCCAAAGACGCTGGCCGAAATTCGACCAGCATCTCTGACTAAATCCGGCGATCAGTCCTCGAGCGCTCGTAACGCCTCAATGCGTGCGGCCTCAAATTCGTCGCCGGGAACCCAGGTCGGCTTGTCGTCGGCGTTGGCAATCGCCAGGCCGGTCCAGTAACCGAGCAACGCATCATCCACCATGCCATCAAAGGTCCAGCCGGGGCTGTATTCGTCGGTCGGCTGATGATAGTTCACTTCGGTGTAGTGATTCTGCTGTTCTCGCCCCCACTCGGGTGGGCGATCCACAAAATCAGTGCCGGTATCGAGGTACATGGCCGGCACGCCAATCTTCGCAAAACTGAATTGGTCAGAACGGTAAAAGTAGCCCCTATCGGCAAACTGGTCCGGCTTCACGACGCGACCCTGTTCACCGGCAATCATCGTCACAATCTCATCAACGGTTGACTTGCCGAGACCGACGAACGTGACGTCGTGCGTATGCCCCCAGATGTTGCCGCCGTCGTAGTTCAGATTGGCAGCAATCCTGCCCGGAGCGAACGTCGGGTTCGCCGCATAGTACTCGGATCCGAGCAGGCCCTGCTCCTCGGCACCAACGAGGTTCACCAGGATCGAACGTCGTGGCGGCTCGGGCAATGCCTTGATCGCCTTGGCGATTGCCATCACCTGCGCTACCCCGGTCGCGTTATCCATCGCCCCGTTGTAGATCGCGTCGCCATCTTCATTCGGGGTACCGATTCCGAGATGGTCGTGATGCGCCGTGTAAATAACGACTTCGTCCTTGAGCATCGGGTCACTGCCTTCGATGACGCCCAGTATGTTTGCCGACTTGACGCGCGTTATCTCGACATCCATGCCCAGTGACGTGGTAATGCCCAGGGGAACAGGTTCAAAGTCCCGGTTGTAAGCGGCCTCGCGCAGCGCATCGAGATCGAGCCCGGCCATTGCAATGAGATCGCGCGCCGAATCCTCGGTCACCCAGGCGGCGACCTGGCTGCGCGGCTCATCACCGGCCGGCAGTTCGAACTGCACGCCTGTCCACGAAGTCTGCACGACCTGGAATGGGTAGCCGGCTGACGGCGACGTGTGAATGATGATCGCACCGACCGCGCCCTGCCGCGCCGCACTCAGGTATTTGTAATCCCAGCGGCCGTACCAGAGGCGTGTTTCACCACCAAACAATTCCGGATCCCAGTCAGGATCGTTATTCATCATCAGAAGGACCTTGCCCTTCAAATCGGCCCCTTTGTAATCGTCCCAGTCATACTCGGGCGCCTGAATGCCGTAGCCGACAAACACGACTTCAGCATCACTGAACTCCGACCGCTCTTCCTGAACGCCACTGCCAACAATGAACTGGTCCCATTGCTTGAGTGTCATCGACTTGCCGTGCCCGTCGAATGTCCAGGCATCAGGCTGCGCCGCATTAACACCGACGAGATCAAAAGGCTGCTCCCAGCTGCCGTCCTCGCCACCCGGCTCGAGTCCCAGTTCCTGCATGCGCTCCACAAGATACTTACGGGCCATTTCGTCGCCGCGACTGCCCGGCCCGCGTCCTTCGTAACGGTCATCGCTGATCTCGACTACGATGCCCCGCATGTAATCACCGCTGATTTGCTTTGCCGCTTCTTCTGCCGTCGGGTTACCACCCGCGGCCGAATCCGCCATTGCTGCCGCGGTATCCGTCGCGTCCGCCGTTGTTTCATCCTGCGGAGCCTCGTCCGCGGAACACCCCACCAGGCTGGCACCGAGCACAGCGACAAGGATCAATTGTAGTTTTTTCACGTATTTACTCCCGGGCATCTACCCGCCAAACAATTCGTCAAGAAAATTCTTTATCGCCAGCGCCGACCGTTTGTCGGCTGCGGCGCTGTACACCGTCCCCATGTCAGGCGCGTTTGCCGCCGGATTGGTGAATGCGTGCATCGTGTTGCCAAACGCATGTAACTGCCAGTCCGCACCCATTGCAGTCAGTTCACCGGCGAGCGCATTAACCTGGTCCGGCGGCGCCATCGGGTCGTCCCACCCATGCAGCGCTAGCACTTTTGCGCTGACCCTGTTACCGCTTGTGTTGCCAGGCGGGCCGAACAGGCCATGAATGCTTACGACGCCAGCGATGTCGTCACCCGTGCGGGCAATATCGAGGACGCACAGGCCGCCGAAACAGAAGCCGATTGCCGCAACCCGCTCCGCATCGACTTCCGGCTGCTCACACATTGCGGCCAGCGATGCTCGCAGCCGTTGCTGCAGCATGGCCCTGTCGTCCAGGAAGGGCTGCATCAACCCGGCGTTTTCCTCTGGACCGCTGCCGCGCACATCCTTGCCGTACAGGTCCAGTGCAAACGCGGCATACCCCTGTCCTGCAAGGTCATCGGCCTTGCCGTCTTCGAAATCGCTGCGGCCGCCCCAGGCGTGCGCAACGAGGACGCCAGGCCTGGGACCCGAAATTCGATCATCCCAGGCGACGCGCCCCTCAAGGAGCGTATCGCCGTCTCGATACTCAACCGGACGGTGTTGCAAGCTCAATGTTCTCTCCCTTGGATCAATGTCGTCGGACGACGAACACCTCGTAGCGGCCGTCGGGGCCGATGAACCAGGACGCGACGGTACTGCAAATACTGACGACAATGGCGCCGAACACGGCCGCCCAGAATCCTGAAACAGAAAAATTGTCCAGGAATGCCGCAACCAGCCCAAACATGCCGGCGTTAATGACGAACAGGAACAGTCCGAATGTCACCACGGTGAGGGGCAAGGTCAGAATCAAGGCGATCGGGCGAACCAGCGCATTGACTATCCCCAGCAACAGCGCAGCCAGAATAAACGTCCCCGTCCCTTGTATCGAGACACCGGGGATAAGTTTCGAAGCCATGAACAGCCCGAACATCGCGATGAGCATTCGGAGAATGATTCCCTGCATCCGAGCATTATATCGCCTGATGACGCCGAGTACCGGGCCAATTACAGCCGGATCGCGGTCTGCTAGAATCCTTCCCGCCGCGCCCGTAGCTCAGTCGGATAGAGCACCAGATTCCTAATCTGGGGGTCAGA
>SHLT01000163.1 GCA_004282875.1 Chromatiales bacterium
GCGCGAGGGCGCGCAAGCGGCCGCGCATCACCTTGTGATAGTCGCGTCCGAGCGCATAGCGAGAGATGTACGCCCGTGAAGCATGGTCGAGCAAGTCGACGGCGACGTCCTGGTCGTCGGCGAGGTAATCCATGCGGACCGAAATGACGCGGACCGTTCCCGGAACCAGTTCTTCAGGGCGGCTGCGCTTGCTTCCGTGGCGCTCCATGTAATGCATCGATCCATGAAACCGATCGTCCAGCCACAACCGCAAGCGGCCTTCGGCGACAGCAAGATCAATGTCACTGACGCCGGCCTGCTGGAAGCCGAGTTCATGGCTCCAGTCGACGATCTCCTGCTTGAGCATCGCCATATCGGTATTGCCGTATTGGTTCGAAAGATCGGTCAAGGTAATTTCACAGCGTCGTTCATAGGCCGGACCAGTATAATCGTCCCGATGCAGAGCTTGCCCGCCAACATCTATTCGGTTGCCGCCGTTCGCGAGACGGATCGAACGACAATCGAAGACCACGGGGTGCCCGGTTACACGCTGATGACGCGTGCGGGCGCTGCCGCCGTTCGTGAAGCGAGGGACCGATTCCCTGCTGCAACACGCTGGCAGGTGATTTGCGGTGCCGGTAACAATGGCGGTGACGGGTTCGTCGTGGCGCGGCTTGCGGCGCAGGACGGCATCGTCGTTTCCGCGTTGACGCTCGTCGATCCCGAGACGCTGACGGGCGATGCAGCGACGGCGTGGCGTGACTTTGCCGCTGAGGGCGGCATTGTGATGCCCTGGGAAGGACAACTCGACGGCGAAGCGGATCTGCTTGTCGACGGCATTCTCGGCAGCGGGCTCGAGCGCGACGTAGGTGGCGCGTTTGCGAAGGCGGTCGATGCGGTTAATGCGCACGCTGCGCCAGTCCTCGCGCTGGATATCCCGACCGGGATCCACGGCGATACCGGGAAGGTCCTGGGCACCGCCGTCCGCGCCGATCTGACTGTTACTTTCGTCGGTTTGAAATCCGGCCTGTTTCTCGGGGACGCGGCTGCGCATTGTGGCGAGATTCGTTTCGCCGGCCTCGAGATTCCCGACAGCTACCGCGAAGGCATCGGGCCGGCTTACCGGCTGATAGACGATATCCTGCTTGCGAGCGCACTCGAGCCGCGGGAGAAGGGCGCTCACAAGGGGGATTTCGGGCATGTCCTTGTTATCGGTGGCGGCGAAGGGATGCCAGGCGCAGCCCGTCTCGCCGGCGAAGCGGCCCTGAGATCCGGTGCCGGGCGCGTGAGTATTGCGACGCATCCGTCCCACGCGGCGCTCCTCGTGGCGACGCGTCCGGAACTCATGTCGCATGCGATTGCGGACAGCTCGGATCTTGATCGCCTGCTGGAAGGCGCCGACGTGATCGCGTTCGGGCCGGGCCTCGGTCAATCCGATTGGGCGCGCGATCTCTACGAGCGGGTAGCAGTAGCGGATCTGCCGGCAGTCTGGGATGCCGACGCACTCAATCTTCTCGCGGCCGCGCCGGCATCGGCGCGGAACCGCGTAATAACTCCGCATCCTGGCGAAGCTGCAAGGCTGCTGCATACCGATACGCGCAGCATTCAGGCGGATCGACCGGCGGCACTGGCCGCTTTGGTGGAGAAGTTTGGCGGCACGGCTGTCCTGAAGGGCTCAGGTTCGCTAATTTCCAACGATTCCGTGCCGTTTGTCTGTGTATCCGGGAACCCCGGAATGGCGTCACCGGGGATGGGGGACGTTCTCACGGGAATCATCGCCGCCCTCATCGGCCAGGGTATCGACGCGGGGTTGGCGGCCGCAATCGGCGTCGAAGCGCATGCGCGCGCCGGGGATCGCGCCGCCGTGCCCGGCGAGCGGGGATTGCTGGCGACGGATCTCATGCTTGAACTGCGCGCGATCCTGAATCCATGAAGAAGTTTCTGCCGGACGAAGCGGCCACGACGGCCTTTGGCAAGGAATTACTCGATGCCTTGCCTGAGGATCTCGCGGGCTGGACCGTGCTGCTGAACGGTGACCTCGGGGCGGGCAAGTCGACGCTCGCACGGGCGCTCATCAAGGCCGCGGGCCATACTGGCGCCGTGCCAAGCCCTACATATACTCTCGTCGAGCCGTACAGGCTTTCGAGAGGAAATATATATCACGTTGATTTGTATAGGGTTTCGAGCGCTGATGAACTGCGCTACCTGGGCTGGAACGAACTCGACGATGGCTGCCGCATCGTGGAATGGCCGGATCGCGCGCCCGGACTGATCGAGCAGGCGGATCTCTCGATTACGCTGAGCTACGAAGGCGAAGGCCGCACGGTCGAACTGTTTCCGCTCAGCGACCGGGCCAAAGCGGTAGCCGATGCATTGGCGAGAGATAAGGTAACTGGTACCGAATAAGTGAGTAGATTAAGAAGGGTAGGTATCTCTATAATTTTTCAGTGAAAACTCTTGGATTTTGGCGCCAGGTTTGTATACTCACCGGACATAATCAAGAATTCCGGCTGAGCGAATCTCCACCATGGCCCGACTGAGACTCACAATCTGTGCGCTGCTTCTGCTGCTCTCGTCTGCCGCAGTAGCCGGTTCGACCGTCGAGAATGTCCGTATATGGTCGGAAAATAACACAACACGGGTCGTTCTGGACCTCAGCCAGTCCGTTCAGCACAGCATCTTTACCTTGAGGGGCCCGGATCGCCTCGTTATCGATCTCAAGGACAGCCGCCTGGCCAAGACGCTGACCTCGATGCCTACGGGAACCGGGGCCGTGCGCTCGATTCGCAGTGCCATTCGTGCTGACGGCCAGCTTCGCGTCGTGCTCGATCTCAATACGGCGGTTCGTTCGCGCACCTTTACCGCCGGGCCAAATGCCACCTACGGTGACCGGCTCGTTATCGATTTACAGCGGGCAGGCAGCCTGGCGCCGGTCAAAACCGCGTCAGAGGAATACCGGCCGGGCCGCGACATAGTCATCGCGGTCGACGCCGGGCATGGCGGCCACGATCCCGGTTCGTCGGGCCGGCGCGCCAAGGAAAAAGATATCGTGCTCTCGGTCAGCAAGGAACTGGCGAAGAGAATCAATGCTGAGCCCGGAATGCGCGCCGTCCTGATACGCGATCGGGACGTATTTATCGATCTCAAGGATCGGGTCCAGATCGCACAGCGTCATGACGCGGACCTGTTTATTTCGGTTCACGCCGATGGTTTCCGCGATTCGCGCGCAAACGGCGCGTCGGTATTCGCATTGAACCTCGAGAGAGCCGACCGCGTCGCGCGCGAAACGCTGTCGCGGCGTGACAGGGAAACTGTCAAGGTGCGCGACGTCGTCCTCAACGACAAGGATCCGGTGCTGGCGTCCGTACTCTACGACCTGGCCCAGAACGCGGCACTAAGCGCGAGTAATGACGTTGGCACGCGGGTTAGCAGGCAGCTGAGCCGGGTTGCGAAGATGCACAGCCACAAGGTCCGGGAGAAGAGCCTCGCCGTACTGACGTCGGCCGAAGTGCCGTCGATTCTCGTCGAAACCGGCTTTATCACGAATCCCGGCGAAGAGAAGAAGCTGCGCGACAGGGCCTACCAGGGCCGCCTTGCCAATGCGATTCTCGCGGGCGTGCGCGACTACTTCTACACGAACCCGCCGGCCGATACGCAGATCGCGATGGACCTCAAGCGACAGCCCGCCAAACAGGTGCGATACGTGGTGGCGCGTGGCGATACCGTGTCGGAGATTGCCGAGCGCTACAACGTGCGGGCCGCAGACATTCGTCGCGCCAACAAGCTCTCCAGCGACAAGATTCGCGTCGGGCAGACGCTGAGTATCCCGATCTTCGCGGGCGGATAGGGGACTTTTCCCTCCTGATCTGAAAAAATGGCGCCCCCTTGGCGCCATTTTTCTTGTCATGCCCATTCAGCAGCTCCCCAGTCACCTGATCAACCAGATCGCCGCAGGCGAGGTCGTCGAGCGCCCGGCCTCTGTGGTTAAAGAGCTTGTGGAGAACAGCCTGGACGCGGGCGCCCAGTCCGTGCTGATCGACATCGTGGCGGGCGGGCAGAAGCTGATCCGCATACGTGACGACGGCAAGGGCATCAGCAAGGCGGAACTGGAACTCGCGCTATCCCGGCACGCGACGAGCAAGATTTCGAGTCTCGACGATCTTGAGGCCGTCGCGTCGCTCGGTTTCCGTGGTGAGGCGCTGCCCAGTATCGCGTCCGTTGCGCGTCTGACCCTGTGTTCGCGCTCCCTGGACGGCGATACGGCCTGGCAGCTTGAAGCCGACGGCGGTGACATCAGCGAGCCGTCACCGGCCGCGCATCCACAGGGCACGACCGTCGAAGTTCATGATCTCTTCTACAACACGCCGGCGCGCCGGCGCTTTCTGCGCACCGAGCGCACCGAATTCGGGCACGTCGAGAAGTGGATACGCCGGCTGGCGCTATCGCGCCCCGAAATCGCCTTCACGCTAACTCACAACCAGCGCACGGTCCTGCAGTTGCCGGCGGCAAAAGACGAAGATGCGCAAAGGCAGCGTGTTGCAAAGATCTGTGGCGAGGCGTTCGCCGAGCAGTGCGTCTACATCGAGCGCGACGTCGAAGGCATCGCGCTGTCAGGTTGGATCGCGCTGCCAACATTCAATCGTAGCCAGCCCGATCTGCAGTACTGGTTTGTGAACGGCCGCAGCATCTCGGACAAGACGCTGGCGCATGCCGTGCGTCATGCCTATCGGGACGTGCTTTTCCACGGCCGGTACCCGGCGTATGTGCTGAACCTGACGATGGATCCGAAGGGTGTGGATGCCAATGCGCACCCGGCCAAGCACGAGGTTCGGTTTCGCGATGGCCGTCGCGTGCACGGTGTCGTGTCACAGGCCGTCGGAGTAGCGCTCAAAAACACGAAGCCCGGCGGTCACGATATCACCCCGATTCCCATGACGCGGGATGCCGTGTTCAACCAGGGTGCGATGCCGTTGCCGCACGGCCCATCGCCCTCCGCGGTGCGCGAAACGCTGGCGACGTATCGAGCCATGGCCACGGCACCGTCCCTTGCGGATGTGCCGGAGCAGGCGACCGAAGTGCCGCCACTGGGCTTTGCTGTCGCGCAGCTTGC
>SHLT01000066.1 GCA_004282875.1 Chromatiales bacterium
GGCTGGGCGTCAGGTTTCGGTATTCTCGCTAACTACACCAAGCAAGAGCAGGACTTTAATGAGTCATTTACGGCGATTACTGGCGGTCGTGCGACGGCTTTCTGGGAAGCGCAAGGTTTTGCTGGCGGGACAGTCTATACGCCATTTCAGTTGCTGGATCTCTCAGAAGATGCCTATAACCTGACACTCTACTTTGAGAACGAGTTGATCTCTGCAAGAATGCGTTACACATGGCGCGATGCTTACTTCACAGATGAGCTTCCTGGTACGGGCAATGAATTTACGCCACTCGGTGGTAGAGGTGTTGTAAATGCCAGAGGCCAGTTGAATGCTAGCGCAAGCTACCATTTCAATGACAACTTGACGTTCAGCCTGGAAGGAATCAATCTGACTGAGTCTGACGCAGATATTTCCTGTCTGAATGAAAATGCCCTGCTTTGCTACCGAGGCATTACTGATCGTAGAATTACCTTAGGCGCAGCATACCGCTTCTAAGTATCGGTCAACTAAGTTTGGAGAAAAGCCCCGGCACTCGCCGGGGCTTTTTTTTTGATGCCAGAAATTCTAGGATAAATCCTTGCTTGGGAGGGGCACAATGACCGTATTTCGATTGACCTGCCTTTTGGCTTTGATTGTCTGCGCAGAAAACAGTTTCGGTGCGCCCAGTCTGGAAGACTACGGCAAGCTGCCGCAGGTCAGTCAAATGGTGGTTTCTCCAAATGGAGAGCGCATTGCCTATCGAAATACCGAATCCGATGACAAGGACTTCATCGTCGTCTATTCGTTAAAAGACAAGGAATACGTCAATCTGTTTCGTGTTGATCAAATCGATCCGCGGTATATGGAATTTGCCGGCAACGATCATTTGTTGTTGGTTGTGACCAGGCACGTTGACTCGCGCAGGTACGTACGCAGTTTCGATGCGGGTACGGCATACGCCTACGACATCGAGAAGAACAAAGTGAGTCCTCTGGTCAAGCTGGGTGAAAGCCTGAGTCGTGGGCGTGTCATCTACCCGGGGCAGTCGATCGGCAACATCATTGGAACCAGCGAGGACGGTCGAGAAGTCTATATCGGGGCGTACGTCGGAGACTCCGACCAGGATATGTCGCCCCGGTATTCCATGTTGCGAGTCAAGGTTGATGGCAAAGGAGCGCCGAAGATCGCGATCATCGGCAATAACGCCGTAACGAATTATTTTCTTGACGCCGATAACGAGCCGCTAGTGAGGACCGAAAGAAATCAGCGCACTAATACGCACACAGTGCGAGTGGCCGACGGCCAAGCCTGGAATAAGATCTATGAATACGAATCGGAAATCGCCACGCATTCCTTTCTCGGGTTAACCGGCGATTACGAGTCTCTCGTGTTCCTTAGGAGTGATGAGGATCAACTGCTGTACTACACCCTGTCTCTTGCCAGCGGCGATGTCGGCGTGTTGGAAGGTCAGGGCGTTGAAGACAGTATCGCGCGTATGCTGTATGACGAGCGGCAAATCGTCATCGGCGTGCAGTACGCAGGAGTGTCGCCGACGTATCGAATGTTCGACCCCGAGCTGGACCAGCGTGTGCAGGATCTTGTCGCGGTGTTTGAAGGCCATGCGGTGTACCTCACTAGCTGGTCCCCTGATTTTGAGCACATCCTTGTCCGGGTAGAGGGTCCGCAATTCGCAGGCGACTACATTCTGGCGAGCAAGGGTCAAAATCCTGCATGGCTCGCGGCTATGCGGCCGGGCATTAGCAGTGAGGACTTCAATCCGCAGGCAGTCGTTGATATCACGGCCAGCGATGGATTGGTCATGCCGACCATCCTGACGCTGCCATCGACCCGGACAGACAGTTTGGAGAATCTTCCCACCGTCATTATGCCGCACGGCGGACCGGCAGCGCAGGATACGCTCGGTTTCGACTTCATGGCACAAGCGCTGGCATCGAATGGCTACCTGGTCGTGCAACCGCAATTCCGGGGATCCAGCGGATTTGGCAAAGGGCATTTAACGGCCGGGTATGGTGAGTGGGGCCGAAAGATGCAGCAGGACCTGACCGATTCGGTGAACTACTTGGTTGAACAGGGAGTATCTGATAGCGAACGTGTCTGTATTGTAGGCGCGTCTTATGGTGGTTATGCCGCATTGGCCGGCGCTGCATTTACACCGGATCTCTACAAGTGTGCACTATCAATCGCCGGAATCAGCCATCTTCCCGAATTGCTCAAGGAAGATAAAACCCGCTACGGGAAAGACCATGAGTTGTTGCGATACCTCGAACGTAGCATCCTGGATGGCGAGTTCGATTCTGATGCTCTGGAGAAGATCTCGCCGTACTTCGCGGCTGATCAGGTGAAAATACCGGTGCTACTGATGCACGGCGAGGATGACACGATTGTGGATTTTGATCAGTCGAAAATGATGCATCGGGCGCTTGAGAAGGCGGGCAAGGACGTCGAGTTGATTGAGCTGAATAACGAGGATCACTATCTCCGGGAAGGCTCCACAAGGCTACAGGCTTTGCAGGAGATGTTGGCCTTTGTGGACAAACATATTGGGGACAAGTAATAACGCCCGTCTGTACGGACGCGGCTCGATCAGAGATTTCAAAGGCTGGTAACGATCTGCCAAACTCCCCGGACGCCCATCGACGTGGTGACCAGAGAAAACAGTAGTATTGCGGTGAGGACGACGTTGGTCATCGCCGTGTTGCGATGCTCTCCCATCAGATCGCGTCGATTGCCGAGATAAAGAATACAAGCGACCGTCACGGGAAGAATGACGGCGTTAAACGCCTGGGAAATAATCATCACAAATATAGGTCGGGCTTCGAAGATCGGTACGACCAGGCCCAGCAATGAGACCACGAAGACGATGATGCGGTACCTTGTCAGGGTCATGTCCCGCTCGGACTGGTTATAGTCACACAACAGCCAGGGCAGCATCAGGACATTGGGAAATTGCGACGAAACGCCGGCAGCGACGATGCCGACGACAAAAATAGTCGTGGCGAATGAACCGGCCAAAGGCTCCAGCAAGCCGATCATTTGCGACACTTTTTCGAGGCCCAGCCCCTCTACATGAAGTGTGCCGGCTGCCGCCGCCATAATCGATCCACTGATGATGAACATCATCACGACAGCCACAACCGCGTCCTTGCGCTGCTTTCCAAAGTCGGCGATTGTCCAGCCCGCTTCCTTAACCAACGTGGTACGAATGATAAAAAGGCCCGAGAACACAGTCGTGCCAACCATAGATGCGATGACGAGAAACGGCCCTCTGCCTTCGTCCAGCGGAACGTCCGGAAGCGTCGGAATCAGGCCTTTCGCGATCTCGATAGGCGGTGGCATCAGAATGAAAAAGTTGAGTACGAAGCAGGCCGCCATGACTGCAACGATGACTGCAAGGCTGCGCTCGAAAAACTGTGTCTTGCCATTCCAGAAAATGAAGTACACCAGTGCGACAAAAAACGCAGCGAACCAGATGGGTTCGATACCGCCCTCAACCAGTCCCTTCGACCATTCCGAACTGATTTCTGCAACGATGCCCATCACTCCCATGACGCTGCCGCTTACACCGGCGGCCAGGGCCACAATAAAGAAGAGGCCAACTAGAGGGTGAATGTGTCGGCGAAACGCCTGCAGGGCTGTTTCGCCGGTAACCAGCGTCCATCGACCGTAGACGTTAATCATGAAATAGGTTGCCAGGCACGACGCCACTATGGTCCACAAAAGGGACATCCCATAGGTTGCGCCGGCTTTGGCCATCGCTGTAACACTGCCCGTGCCAATATTGAAACCCAGAAGGAAAATTCCGGGAAGAAACAGCGCCAGTGTTCTGGAAAATCGGTTGCTCATAGCGGATCATAGTAGCAGACGACACGTAAGGTCGAGGACTCAAAAGAATGCAGGAAACATGGCGCTGGTTTGGGCCCGATGACACAGTGACGCTTGAACAAATTCGGGAAGCTGGTGCCACCGGAATTGTCACTGCGCTCGATCACGTGCCAACTGGCGAGACCTGGCCCGCTACCGACATCGAAGAACGTAAGCGCGTGATCGAGGAAGCCGGTCTCGCCTGGTCGGTCGTCGAATCGGTCCCTCTGCACAACGACATCAAGACGCGCTCAGGTGAGTACCGGCGCTATATAGCAAACTATCAAGAGAGCATTCGCAACCTCGGCGCGGCCGGCATTCATCGCGTGTGCTACAACTTCATGCCGGTAGTTGACTGGACGCGCACCAACCTTACTTACGAACTGCCAAATAAAGCACAGGCACTACGTTTCGAGATGACGGATTTCGCGGCATACGACCTGTTCGTTCTAGAGCGTGCTGGAGCGAGAGACAGTTATAGCGACGCGGTTATCGCACGAGCGACCGAACGATTCAAAGCGATGTCACCGAAGGCACGCGAGGCACTTGAGAAGAACATTATTGCTGGCCTGCCCGGGGGCGAAGGAAGCTACGATCACGACGGAATCCGTGCTGCGATCGAGCAGTTTTCGACGCTGGGGAACGACCGCTATCGCGAAAACCTGGTCGCATTTCTCAAAGAAGTCATTCCTGTGGCAGAAGAGGCCGGCGTCGTCATGGCGATCCATCCGGACGACCCTCCGTTTTCCCTGTTCGGCCTGCCGCGCGTTGTATCCACAGCCGACGATGCACGCGCGCTACTCAGCGCCGTGCCGAGCCCGGCCAACGGCCTGACGATGTGCGCCGGTTCCTACGGTGCGCGCGGTGACAATGATCTCGTCGCAATGATTCGGGAGTTCCATGACCGTATCTACTTCGTGCACCTGCGCAACATCAAGCGGGAAGAAGACGGCTCGTTCTTTGAATCCGATCATCTCGACGGCGACAACGATATCGTAGGCATCGTCAACGCTCTGCTTGATGAGGAACAGCAGCGGCACGGTCTCCCGCCAGGGCGCTGCACGATTCCGATGCGGCCTGACCATGGCCATACGCTGGGCGAGGAGAAGTCCGATGAGCGTGTGCGGCCGGGCTATTCGTTCGCAGGCCGAATGAAAGGACTGGCCGAACTACGCGGCGTCATTCACGCGCTCGAGGCGATCCGACGCTAGATGACATTTCGCGTAACAAGCTTTCTCTTGTTGTTGTGTCTGGCAGCCTGCACAAACAACCCGACGGCAAAGTCGGACGAGAGCCAGTCCGCCTGGTTACTGGTCGATGATTTTGAATCCGGTCTGCCGCTGGATCGCTGGACTCATATTGATGTCCAGAACGACACGGATCCTTTCGTCCCAAGACCACAAGTCGCTGAGGTCCGTGTGGAGCCGGGTAATGGAAATCGTTACCTGATCCGAAAACCGGCAGCCGACGGCGTTGTTGGCAATCGCAAAGCGATCGGTTTCGTACCATTGCCTGTTACCGTCCAAATTGGCGAGACCCACACATTTTATACCCGGATCCATATTGAGAGTTTTCCCAACAATCATTCCTTCGGCCTGATCAACATATCTGCGTCCGAAATTCCCGACCAGCACTACGATTCCTTTGAACCGATGATTCGCGTTACGGACAAGTGGGAGTCAGACGGTAGCAAGAACGACGGGACCTTAATGGTCCTGAGCGGAGACAACAAGGCGTACAGCAAGATCATCAATCCCGAGACCGGCGAAGACGCAAAGCCGTTGCGCGTGGGCGATTGGTACGAGCTGTGGTATGTCGTGAATAATGCACCGCGAGACGAGGGCGGTCAGCGATATGATCTCTACGTGCGTGGCGGGGAGTTTGAGACACGACAGTTCGTCTTCGAAGGCGCCGATTTTCGCATGCGCAGGACATTGCCTTTGTCGTCATTCATGACGATCTGCAATACGGGACCGCACGACCGGCCCTACGGTAATGGCGGTGTACGCTACGACGACATCTATATGGCGCCTGGCCGCAACCTGACGTCGCCGCTCCTGTGAATAGTCCTCTGTGAGAGACTGATGTTCTTGTTATCGTACGGGCAGATTATCCATACCCTTCTTGAGAGGCTTCGTTACATATGACAACTGGAAGCAAAATTTCGCTGATTATGGCGATCCTGGTCGCAACTTTCCCAGCGTTCGGGGCCACAGACGAACACCCGAAGTTGATAATGACCAAAGCGGGTGTGGAAAGGATACGGGCAGAACTGGGTAGTGTTCCGCTATTTGACGCCACGGTGGCAACGGTCAAAGCGGAAGTGGATGCTGAAATCGAACTCGGCATCGACACCCCGATTCCCTTGGACTATTCGGGTGGATACACGCACGAGCGCCACAAGCGCAATTTCTTCGTTGCACAGAAAGCGGGTGCGTTGTACCAGATCCTCGAGGACAAGAAATACGCGAACTACGTGCGCGACATGCTGTTCCAGTATGAGGCCATGTACAAGGACTTGCCGTTGCATCCAAAGACCCGGTCCTATGCTCGCGGCAAATTGTTCTGGCAATGCCTCAACGATTCCAACTGGCTGGTCTATATGAGCCAGGCCTACGACGCGATCTACGACTACCTGTCCGCCGATGAGCGACAACAATTAGAGGAAAACCTGTTTCGGCCGTTCGCGGATCATATCTCGGTTGATAGTCCGCAGTTCTTTAATCGTGTCCACAACCACAGCACCTGGGGTAACGCTGCCGTGGGCATGATCGGCCTGGTCATGGGCGATGACGAACTGGTCGAGCGGGCGCTCTACGGCATCCCGTTTGGAGAAATCGATACTGCCGCCAAAGACAACGACGGCGGCTTCATTTTTGATAAAGACGGCAGGGCCGGCTTCCTTGCCAACCTCGACGATCCGTTTTCGCCGGACGGCTACTACACTGAAGGTCCTTACTATCAGCGTTATGCCATGTACCCGTTCCTGATATTTGCGCAGGCGCTCGACAACGTGAAACCGGATCTGAACGTTCTAAAGCACAAGGACGGCGTGCTTCTGAAAGCGGTGGATGCGCTGCTGGCGCTATCGGACGCCGACGGTGAATTCTTCCCGCTGAACGATGGACAAAAAGGTATGTCGTATCAAACCGGCGCACTCGTAACGGCGGTCGATATCGCTTACCACGTTGGGGAGCAGGATCCGCGCCTGCTGAGCGTCGCCGAAGAGCAAGGTCGGGTGCTGCTCGATGATGCGGGATTCTCCGTTGCACAGGCAGTTCGCGACGACAAAGCACGGCCTTTCGAGAAGAGGTCGGTCAACCTGTCGGATGGGCCCGACGGCAAACAGGGCGGTGTAGCGTTGTTACGTTCCGGCAATGAGGATCTGACGCTCGTCTTCAAGTACAGCGCGCAGGGACTGAGCCACGGTCACTACGACAAACTCTCATTTTCGTTGTTCGAAAGAGGCGATGAAGTCCTTCAGGACTACGGGCTCGTGCGGTTCGTGAACATCGAACAGAAGGGCGGAGGGAACTACCTCAAGGAAAACAGCACGTGGGCGAAACAGACTATCGCTCACAATACGCTGGTCCAGAATGAGACCTCGCATTTCGGCGGCAAGTACGAGATCGGAAGCCAGCATCACTCGGAACTGTATTTCTATGACGACACGAACAGTGATGTCCAGGTTGTCAGCGCGACCGAATCGAATGCGTATCCGGGAACGTACATGCGGCGGACGATGGCGCTGATCAGGGACGAGAGTTTCGAGAAACCGTTTATGCTGGACCTGCTCAAGGTGCAGTCGGACAAGGCCAACCAATACGATCTACCCTTCTATTTCATGGGCCAGGCAATGCAGGTCAATTTCGACTATGAAGCACCGGCGACGTTGAACCCCCTGGGAGGCAAGAACGGTTATCAGCACCTTTACGTCGAGGGTAAAGGCCGGCCGTCATCAGGGAGTACGCAGTTCTTGTGGATGGACAATGGCAGGTTTTACTCATTAACGTCGGCGGCTCAAGAAAACGACGACGTGATGTTCACAAGAATTGGAGCGAATGACCCGGAATTCAACCTGCGTCGCGATGCGGCGTTGATGATTCGCAGGAAAAACACCAGGGACACAGTCTTCGCGTCAGTTGTGGAGGCGCACGGCAGCTACAGCCCGGTTTCGGAGCTCGCGCTCAACACCAACAGCAATATCTCGGCGCTGGAAGTTGCTCATGACGATGATCGGTACACGGCAGTCCTGATCACGGAAGTGAACGACCAGGCAAGCTTGTTCATTCTGTCAAACAAGGATGCTTCGAAGTCGACCAAGCACCGGCTCAAGATTGGCAACAAGACCTATCGTTGGAAGGGGCCCTACCTCTACACTGAAGAATAGTCTTCGCGGTTCAATTGCGTACCGGCAATCAACGAGTTTCTGCCCCGTTTCTTCAGGCTTGCTGGCTGAGACCGAGTGAATGAGTGAACCTATGATGTTTAGTTTGAAAGGCAAAGTAGCCCTGGTTACGGGTGCCACCCATGGATTGGGGATGGCAATGGCCAAAGGGCTTGGTGCCGCCGGCGCGCGGCTGGTCATTAACGGCAATTCGTCGCAGGAAAGAATCGACGCGGCCGTGGCGGCCTGCGAGGCGGCGGGAATCGATGCGTCGGGCTATCGTTTCGATGTCACCAGTGAGGATGAAGTCGAGGCAGCGGTTGCGCAAATCGAGACGGACATCGGCCCGGTCGATATCCTGGTCAACAATGCCGGCATCATCCGGCGCGTGCCACTCCTGGAAATGCCGCTCGATGAGTGGGAACTGGTTATAAAGACGGACCTGACGAGTGCGTTTGTCGTCTCCAAAGCTGTTGTAGGAAGAATGGTGAAGAGGGGCGGTGGAAAGGTCATTAACATCTGTTCGATGATGAGTGAACTTGGACGTGACTCAGTCGGGGCATACGCGGCAGCCAAGGGCGGCCTGAAAATGCTGACTCGCAACATGGCTACTGAATGGGCCCGCCACAACGTGCAGGTGAATGGTATCGGCCCGGGTTACTTCGCCACCGAGCAGACCAAACCGATTCGGGTCGATGGGCATCCGTTCAATGAATTTATCGTTGGTCGCACGCCGGCGGGGCGATGGGGCGAGCCGGACGATCTGCAGGGAGCCGCGGTCTTCCTCGCATCAGCCGCGAGTGACTTCGTCAATGGCCAGATCATCTATGTTGATGGCGGCATCCTGGCCACGATTGGCAAGCCAAGTAACGAGTAATTCGATCGTATGCATCCTGCAACAGAATTGGTAGTAAAGTAACGCCGAATATTTCAAAGGAGTGATCTGTTGGCCGGAAGTAGTCTGCTTACGCTAATCGATGACATCGCGACCTTGCTCGACGACGTCTCGGCGATGACGAGTGTTGCCGCAAGAAAGACTGCCGTCGCGGCGAAAAAAACCGCGGGCGTGCTGGGCGACGACCTCGCTCTGAACGCCGAGCAGGTTTCGGGCGTAAAGGCTGATCGGGAATTGCCGGTTGTTTGGGCCGTATTCAAGGGATCGGCCGTCAACAAGCTGATCATTGTTCCCTGCGCACTGCTCTTGAGCGCATTCCTGCCATGGACGATCACACCGCTACTGATGCTCGGCGGTGCGTTTCTTTGCTATGAAGGCTTCGAGAAGGTCGCACACAAGCTGTTGCATTCGTCGGCTGAAGACGAGGCCGAACACGAGCAGCGGCTCGACGCGTTGATGGATCCGAGCGTCGACATGGTGGCCTTCGAGAAACAGCGCATCAAGGGCGCCATCCGGACCGACGCGATCCTGTCCGCCGAGATAATCGTTATCGCGCTCGGGACCGTACGTGACGCAACCATCGGCACGCAAATTTTCGTGCTGACGGCCATCGCCGTTCTCGTGACGGTTGGCGTATACGGCCTGGTCGCCGGTATCGTCAAACTGGACGACGCCGGTATTCACCTCCTGGAGCAGCCGGGCAGGGCCAAGCAGGCAATTGGCAGATTGCTACTTCGGCTCGCACCGAAACTCATGAAAGCGCTGTCCGTACTCGGTACGGCCGCGATGTTCCTCGTCGGCGGCGGGATACTCGTGCACGGACTTCCGCCGGTTGCCGAAGCGCTGCACTATCTTGAGGAAGCCGCGCACGGCGTTGGCGGCTTCGGCGGACTGCTCGAAGTATTGGTTGCCGTCGCCTACAACGGCGTCGTCGGCATAATAGCCGGCGCTATCATCGTGGGTGTGCACAGTCTCTTCAAGCGCATAAGACCCGCCTCAGGCGAGAAACGTTCAACGCGCCCGTGAGGCGAGCAGCTTCGCCTGCATGATGTCCGCAAGTAATGTTATGGACTCAGGGGCAGTGAGCAGAAGTGTGTTCCTGCAGAAAACCCTCGGCTGCATCGAATATCCGCGATCGGCGGTCTGCGTCGAGGCGATCGAGTGCTCTCGGCATGAGTGCGAGGCGGGGGTTCTGTGCAAAGAATTCGCGGTGCTTGTCGATGAATCGCCAGTAGAGGCCGTCGACAATGTCGCACCAGGCGCCCTTCTTGTAGTCGCTCATCTTGAGCAAATAGTTCGAGCCGCAGATGTAGGGCTTGGTCGCGAAGATGCCGCCATCGCTGAACAGCCCCATGCCATACACGTTTGGGCCCATGACCCATTCCGAGGAGTCGATGAACATCTCCATGAACCAGTCGTGAGCCACGCATGGCCGGATCTCGCATAGTGTCATGAGGTTGCCGAGCACCATCAGCCGCGGAATGTGGTGCGCCCAGCCGAGCTTCTGCACCGTCTGAATCGTATCGTCCAGGGGTGGGATGCCCGTCGTGCCGTCGTACCAGGCATCGGTCAGTTCGCGTTCATGTGACCAGAAATTACTGCGATCCTGCTTGTCACTGAACGTTCGGTAGATGCCGCGCACGAATTCGCGCCAGCCAATGACCTGGCGCACGAATCCCTCAAGACTCTGCAGTGGAATCTCCTCGGCGCGCGCCATGACCCTGTCGACAATCTCAGCCGGCGTCAGCAGTCCGAGGTTCATGCACGGACTCAGGACGCTGTGAAAAACCGTTGCCGAGCGCGTGGTGATGGCGTCTTCATACGGACCGAACTGCTCCAGTCGATCCTCGACAAACTGGTCCAGAAAGTGCAGCGCCTGCTCACGTGTTGTCGGCCAGCGAAATTCACCGGCTTTGCCCGGATGATCGGCAAACTCGGCTGCGACCAGCTCGGACACCTGTTTCACATGCTCGGTCGAAGCCGCCCAGTCAACGGAGGGTGGCTCGACATTCTTCGGCAGCTTCTTGCGGTTGTCCGCGTCGAAGCTCCACTGGTCGCCACGCGGCTGCCCCTCATCGTCGACCAGGATGCCGTGCCTGCGCCGCTGCTGCTTGTAAAATTCGCCCATCAGCAGGCGCTTCGAGTCTTTCGCAAAGGCGGCGAAGTCATCGCGCGTACTCAGGAACATCGGCGATTGCAGTTCCCGGCGCTCTAGGTCCTCGGAAGCCGCAAACTCGATAAGGCGTTTCTCCATTGCCTTGTCTTCGATTTCGAAGTGCAGCAGTTTGTTGGTATCGGTAGCGCGCAGCTGCAATTTGAGCTTTGTTTCGTAATCGCTGGTGTCCTGGCTATCCAGGTGCACGTAGTGCACCTTGTAGCCGGCCGACTTCAGTGCGTCGGCATAGGATCGCATGGCCGCAAGAAACAGCACGATCTTCTGCTGGTGATGCCGGACGTAGGTGCACAGGCCGAGATCCTCGGCCATGAATACACGCGTATCGCCCGGTGCCGGCAGGTGCTCGAGCGGAAACAGCTGATTCCCGAGAACTACGAGCAGTGCCCTGGACTGTCGGGTAGCGGTCATCAGGTGCGAGTGGCGAACAACATGTAATTAACCTTCATCGAACTCGTTATCCGCAGGCGACGATTTAACGGGTTGGCCGCTACGCCGGCCCGGCCTGCAACAGAAAGCCCGCCCCTGGCGAGCTGTTCCGTGGTTTCTGCCGGCGTTCGAAACCAGTCCCAGCGATGCGTGCCGCGTGGCAGCCAGCGCAACACGTATTCCGCACCGACGATCGCAAACAGCCACGAGAGGGGATTGCGATTGATCGTCGCAACAAACATCACGCCGTCGGCGGCGACCAGCCGACAGCAATCTCGCATGAACGCCGGGAAATCGGCGACGTGTTCCACGACCTCCATATTCAGCACAACGTCGAAGGTCTCGTCGGCGTCCGCGAGAGCAGAGGCCGTTTCCATGCGGTAGTCGATGTCGAGATGCTGCTGCGTCGCGTGCAGCGTCGCGATACGAATATTCTTCTCGACGACGTCGATACCCGTAACACGTGCGCCGAAGGCGGCCAGCGATTCGGCGAGTATCCCGCCACCGCAACCGACATCGAGAACGCGCAGGCCATTCAGAGGCTGATCGATCGTGGCATCCCTTTCAAAATGCTGGCACAGCTTGTCGCGGATGTACGCCGTGCGCAGTTCATTAAGCTGATGCAGCGGCCAGAAGGGTCCTTCACGGTCCCACCAGGTGTCGGCCAGGCGCGTATAGAACGCAACCTCGTCTGCATCGATTGTCGAGTCGAGTCTCATGCGGTTTTCTGCCCCGAGATCGACAGATGCCTGCCCATCCCGATCAAATGTCTATATAATGTCTAGAAGTTTGCGCACAATATATGAACACATAGCTTTTGTCTATTTGAGGAAACGCCATGGCGGGAACAGCGGGTAAGAACGAGCTTTACGGCATCGGTGCCGTGGCCAGGCTAACGGGACTGACAGACCACACCATTCGTGTCTGGGAGCGCCGCTATGGGGCCGTCATAGCACAGCGTGCGCCTAACGGCCGCCGCGTCTATGAGCCCGCCGATGTCGACAAGCTGGGCCTGCTGAAGCGCCTGACTGACCAGGGCCTGTCCATCGGCCAGATTGCCGGCGATTCGATTGACGAGCTGCGCGAGCGAGCGCAGAGCCTGAGCGAACTCGTCACTGTCCCTGTGCCGGATCATATCGGCATTGCCGTTCTGGGTGATCTTCTGCCGAGCCAGTTTGCGGCGTATGAACACGATGTCGCGCCGGTTGAGGTCCGCGTCGCGGATACCAATCACGATCGCTTCATGGCCGACCTGGCGCGCGAGTCGGTCGATGTCGTCGTCCTCGAAAGCCCGGTGCTCGACCCCGACGTATCTGGCCAGTTGCAGGAGTACATGCAGCAGGCGAATGCCGGGCGCGGCGTGATCGTTTATGGCTTCGGCCGTGCACGCGACGTTGATTCCGCCCGCGATTCAAGGATCGTGGCGCTGCGTGCGCCGGTCGATATCGCCGAGATCCGCGCAGCCATCCTGCGTGCCTACGTGCCGAGCGCGCCTGCGCGGCCCAAGAGTAAACCGGCCAAGGATGCGTCCGCGGCCGCCTGGGACTTTGACGGACAGGTGGCGCCGCGCCGTTTCAACAATCAGCAGCTGGCAAAGCTGGTACAGGCGTCGACGACAATCGATTGCGAGTGTCCGCATCACCTCGCGCAACTCGTGGGCGACCTGACCGCCTTTGAAGTCTACAGCGCCAACTGCGCGAACCGGGATGATGAGGATGCGGCACTGCACCGCTATCTGCACCAGACCACGGCCGAGGCGCGCACGCTCATCGAGGCCGCCCTTGAGCGGGTCGCCGACGCCGAGGGCATCGACTACTAGGCGTGCGGTTACACCCTGTTACAAAAATGTCTATCTAAAACATAGACAAAGCATTGACAGATAATCTGATCCCGTTAGGATAGGTCCGTGGCTGACGCGTTCTTTCCCCGGAACCGCCAGCCAGGCAGAAAACGGCCTCTCCTATCCCCCAAGGCCCCCGTTGACTGCTGTTCCCGGGCCGGCGTGCTGCGCCGGCCTGTTTTTTTTAACGGTGAGGATTAGTTATGCAAGGCAATGAGAAATCACGTACCCGGAAGGCACGCCGCTCGCGCCTGAGCTTGCTCAGCCGCCGCCGCTTCATCAAGACCGCAGGCGCTGCGACTTCGGCCGTAACCATAGGTTTCGGCACGACAGCATTCGGTGCCGAGGAGCTGCCGCGGGTCAATGAAGATGATCCGATGGCCAAAGCGCTCAACTACGTCCACGACGCGAAGACGGTTGACGCAGCGAAGCGCTTTTCCGATCGCTACTGCAACAACTGTGCGCTCTACGCCGGCGCTGCCGACGACGCGTGGGCGAAGTGCAGCATCTTCCCCGGCAAGGTCGTTGCCGGCGAGGGCTGGTGCAGTGCCTGGGCGCCGAAGCAAAGCGGTTAACGAGTCACCACGAAAGAGGTTTTGATAATTATGGAAATGGTCCTGCTGGTTAGTCTCTGTATCGTCGCGGTTGTTTTTATTGAACGGCAGCACGCGTCGATGCGACACATGCTACGTGTGCGTGCCGAGCGTCATGAGCGACGCGATCGCTGAGCCGACTCGCGAAGCCGGGCTGCGGCGCCTCGATGAGTTCGCGAGTCGCGCCGGGGCACGCTACACAACGTCGCGTAGTTTTGATTTCGGTCCTGGCCGGCGCGGCAACGTGTCGGCCCTGTCACCTTATATACGCCACCGACTCGTCGTGGAGCAGGAGCTGCTCGAGACGGTGCTGCAACGCCATTCCCCGGCCGCGGCCAGCAAGTTCGTTGAGGAGGTGTTCTGGCGGGCATACTTCAAGGGCTGGCTCGAGCAACATCCAGACGTGTGGGTTGACTACCGGACGTCGTTATCGCAAGAGCTGGCAAAGCTGGACGCCGATTCCGGCTTGCTGAAGCGCTACGAGCGAGCCGTCGCAGGCAATACCGGAATCGATTGCTTTGATGCCTGGATCGATGAGCTCATCACGACTGGCTATCTCCACAACCACGCGCGCATGTGGTTTGCGAGCATCTGGGTCTTCACGCTCGAGCTACCCTGGCAGCTTGGCGCCGACCTGTTCTACCGTCACCTGATCGACGGCGATCCGGCTGCCAATACGCTGAGCTGGCGCTGGGTTTGTGGCCTGCACACCCAAGGCAAGACGTATCTCGCGCGCGCCGACAACATCCAAAAGTATACTGACGGACGCTTTAACCCGGACGGGCAGCTGGCGACTAACGCGCCTGCGCTGACTGAGTCCCGCGCCTTTGCGCTCAAGCCGATACCGGCAGCACAGGCCCTGCGGCCCGACGAGCGCTTCGGCCTGTTGATCACCGAAGAGGACGGCTGCCCGGCATCGCTGCTGGATGACGCGGTGCCGGCCACCATCCTCGGTGCGGTGGCGACCAGGCTGCGCTCGCCATTGCCGGTGGGAGGGCCCGCCAGAGATTTTGCCCAGGGCGCTGTCGTGGATACAGTCGACAGGGTGACGCGCACGCTCGCTGTGAGCGGCGAAGTAACGGCGTCAGATGACTGGGGAAGCCTGCTCGTTGAGTGGGCAAGCAAAAACCGCATAGAGACGATAGTGACAGCGTACGCTCCCGTCGGTCCGGTTGCCGAATTGCTGGCGCTCGCGGGCGACCCGCTGGAGCGCAACGGGATCAGGCTCGTGCAGCTGCGCCGCGTTTACGACAACGTTAACTGGCCGCACGCGGGGCGCGGCTATTTTAAACTCAGGAAGCAGATTCCGGCGTTGCTCGAACAGCTCGTGCCTACAGTCTCGCGATAAGAGACTCTGCGAGATCGCTCGCACTCGTGAACGCCGCCTCGATCCTGCCACGGACGCACCAGTCACCACAGGCGGCTAGCTGGTTGCCATCATCGACGAAACATGTCGGGCCCGCCTGTGTGTCGATATTGGCGTAGCGCCACCGGTGCACCTGGCGATGTGCGGCGCTCCGCAGGTGTTCGCCTGCAACCCGCGAGGCTTCGTCGAGCATGTGGTCTAGGATGAAGTCCGTGTCATCCTCCAGGTGCGCATCCGCCCAGGCATTCGTCGAATGCACGAGCAGGCTGAAGGCGCTGTCGCGTGCAGGCTTGCTGCTGTTTACCGAGATCCAGCTGATGTCCGCATTGCGCACGAGCGCTGCATCCCACGGCAGATCGACAGGCTTCGCGAACCCGAGCATGAGGGCGAGGCAGCCGAGCATCCTCCGTTCGTCACAAAACGCACTAAAGTCGTCGAACCCCTCCACGAGTGCCGCGGTCTGCGCGGCCGGTGAGGTCATCACGAGCCAGTCGAACGGGCCGGACTCGTTGCCGGCGCCAGCGGCGGGCACCCAGCCGTCGCGGCCGCGTGCGATTCCGGTGATTTCGGTCTCGAAGACAATATCCAGGTTCGCTGACAGCATCTTGCCGATGCTGTTCATCCGGGGTGTCCCCACGTAGTGAGGGTAGTCGTCACCCCATGCACGGAGTGTCGAGAGGCTGCTGCCGTCGTATTCGGCGAACCGTGCTTGCCAGTTGGCGACAGCGCCTGCGTCGATCAAGGGCTGCAGAAACCTGCGAAATCGCTCGCTGCGCGCCGTGAAGAACTGCGCGCCGTGGTCGAACTCGAACTCCCCCGCATAACGGGTTGCCATGCGACCGCCAGCGCTGCGTGACTTCTCGAAGACCGTGACATCGGCGTGATCCTGAAGACGTCGCGCAACAACGAGTCCCGACAGGCCGGCGCCGACAATGGCGATCCTCGTCACTGTGCTGGCCCCGCCCATGTAACTATTTGTTTCCGCATAATCGGCCCCGGCCGCGTCACGATACAATGCGGCGATACTAAAACGTTTTTCAAGGAGTGATAAATGTCATTTGAGCTTCCGGATCTTCCCTACGCAATCGACGCGCTCGAGCCGCATGTTTCGGCAAGGACGCTCGAGTTCCACCACGGGAAACATCACAAGGCCTACGTGAGCAAACTGAACGGCGCGATCGAGGACACAGCGTACGCCGGTCAGCCGCTGGAGTCGGTCATTACAGCCGCACATGCGGCGGGCGATTCCGGCATTTTCAATAATGCCGCGCAGGCCTGGAACCACACGTTCCTATGGCACAGCATGTCGCCGAACGGCGGGGGCGAACCGACGGGTGCACTTGCCGAGGCGATCAACGCGCGCTTCGGCGACGTTGCCAAATTCAAAGCGGAGTTCAAGGCTGCAGCGCTTGGGCAGTTCGGCAGTGGCTGGGCGTGGCTCGTCCGCACGGCCGAAGGGCTCGAGATCGTTACCACCGGCAATGCCGATACACCGCTCATCCACGGGACAACGCCGCTGCTGACGCTCGACGTGTGGGAACATGCGTACTACCTGGACTACCAGAACCAGCGCGACGCTTACGTCGACGGTTTCCTGAGCGAACTCATCAACTGGGACTTTGCCGCGGAGAACTTCGAGTCCGACCGGGCCGCTGCCTGAGGGGTAGTGCAACAATGCAGCGATCCTGACGCGCGCCGCACAGCGCGCTGTCAGGGTCGCGTGTATGATGTTCCTGTCCTCTCGCCGAGCAAGGCCACGACTTGAGCATCCATCGCATCGTCACAACCGCTAACGGTTACACCGCTTGGAGCTAGCGGTGCATGATCCGCAGTGGTACTCGGTGCTGCCGCCGCTGCTCGCCATCGCGCTTGCCATCTGGAGCAAGCAGGTTATCCCGTCGTTGTTCGCCGGGATCTGGAGCGCACATACGCTCCTGAACCAGTTCAACCCCCTGAACGGCATCGCCAAGAGCCTGGACGGCACCATTAATGTTTTCACGGACGCGGGCGATGCCCGGGTCCTGGTGTTCACGCTGCTGATCGGCCCCCTGATCGCCACGATCGAACGGTCCGGCGGCGTGCGCGGCTTCGTGCACTTCCTCGAGAACCGGCATTGGGTGCAAAACGGATTTCGTGCACAAATGCTGGCCTGGGGAACCGGGCTCGTGATCTTCGTCGAATCCAGCATCACGCTGCTGGTTGCCGGTACCGTCAGCCGGCCGCTCTTTGACCGCTACAGGGTTTCACGAGAAAAACTCGCGTACCTGATCGATGCTACGTCCGCGCCGGTCTGCGTGATGATCCCGTTGAACGCGTGGGGCGCCTTCATCATCAGCCTGGTCGCATCCACCGGAATCGAGAATCCACTGCAGGTGTTCATCGCCGCGGTCCCGCTCAACCTGTACGCCATTGCGGCCATTCTGCTGGCGGGCCTCGTCATCTGGAAGAACATCAATATCGGCCCGATGAAAAAGG
>SHLT01000164.1 GCA_004282875.1 Chromatiales bacterium
CCAGGGACCAATTGATTAACAGTCAATCGCTCTACCAACTGAGCTATCGGGGAAATTCCGTCACCCTTAGGTGCGGGCCGCGATTTTGGTCCAGCCTCAGGTGCTTGTCAAGCCATCAGCGCCCGTTTTATTCGGCGCACGGATTCTTCGAGCATTTCCATGGAGCAGGCGAACGACAGCCGGACATGCCCGGGCGCGCCAAACGCCGACCCCGGAACGCAGGCCAGGTCGGCTTTGTTGAGCAGTAGCTCGACGAACTCCACATCGGAAACGAGGCCGTGCGCGGTGAGCAGCTCCTCAATCCTCGCAAACGCGTAGAAGGTACCTTCACCGGGGCGGCACTCGATCCCGTCCAACTGATTGAGAGCGCCTACAATATAGTCGTGCCGTTCCTTGTACGCTGCGGTCATCTCACGCACACAGGCCTGGTCGCCGTTCAGGGCTGCCACGGCAGCGGCTTGCGACACACTGCACGGATTCGTTGTGCTCTGGCTCTGGATCGTTTTCATCGCCGTGATGAGCTCCTGCGGACCCGCCGCGTAGCCGATACGCCATCCCGTCATGGCGTACGCCTTGGAGACCCCGTTGGTCGTCACGGTTCGATCGCGCAATGCCGGGCAGGCCGTGGCAAAGCTGGCGAACGGCTCTGCCGCCCAATGAATGTGTTCGTAGATATCATCGGACAACACCACAATGGCCGGGTGGCGCTCGAGTACCGCGCCGAGTTTCTGCAGCTCGGCCCGCGTATAGCTCGCGCCCGTCGGATTCGACGGACTGTTCAGAATCAAGAGTCGGGTCCTCTCCGAAATCGCGGATTCCAGCTGGTCGGGCGTTATCTTGAAGTCCCGCTCAATGCCGGTTTCGATCACAATCGGGTCGGCCTCAGCGATGCGCACCATGTCCGGGTAAGACACCCAGTAGGGGGCCGGAATAATGGCCTCATCGCCCGGTCCGAGGAGTCCGAGACACAGGTTGAACAGGGCCTGCTTGGCACCGCAGGTCACGACAATCTGTGACAGCTCATACTCGAGCTGATTTTCACGCGCGAACTTGGCCTGAATTGCCGTCTTGAGTTCGGCTGTGCCGTCGGTGGGCGTGTAGCGAGTTTGTCCGCCCCTGATGGCCGCAATGGCCGCGTCCTGGATATGCGGCGGGGTATCGAAATCGGGTTCGCCGGCGCCGAGGCTGATGATGTCACGACCGGCGGCACGCAGTTCTGCCGCCAACGCCAGGACGGCACCGGTTGGTGAGGGTTTCACCGCAGCCATGCGTTTGGAAACTGGTAATATCACTCGATTGCCCCTTTGATACGCAGCGCCATGGTACGTGAAACGACAGACCTCCCCAATACCTCCAGCGAAGTACGCGACCGGCTGACGCTGGTTTCGGATTTCGATCCCGCCGGCGACCAGCCGGGTGCGATCGCGGGATTGGTCGAGGGCCTCGATGACGGACTTGCACGGCAAACCCTGCTGGGCGTGACCGGGTCCGGCAAGACGTACACGATGGCAAGCGTCATAGAACGGACGCAGCGGCCGGCGATGATTCTTGCGCCGAACAAGACCCTGGCGGCGCAGCTTTATGGCGAGATGCGGGATTTTTTCCCGAACAATGCCGTGGAGTATTTTGTCTCCTACTATGACTACTACCAGCCCGAGGCCTATGTGCCGGCGTCCGATACCTTTATCGAGAAAGACGCCTCGATTAACCAGCACATCGAGCAGATGCGGCTGTCAGCAACCAAGGCGCTGATCGAGCGACCGGACGCCATCATCGTGGCTACCGTCTCGGCGATCTACGGGCTGGGCGACCCTGAAGCCTACTTCAGCATGGTGCTGCACCTGACCCGTGGCGATCGCATCGATCAGCGGACGATCCTCAGGCGGCTGGCCGAGATGCAGTACACGCGCAACGAGCTGGACCTGTCGCAAGGCACCTACCGCGTTCGTGGCGATGTGATCGACATCTTCCCCGCGGAATCCGACCGGGACGCCGTGCGTATCGAGCTCTTTGATGATGAAGTCGAGTCGATCGCCTATTTCGATCCCCTGACGGGTGAAGTGCTGCGCCGGGTGCCGCGGTTCACGGTGTTCCCGAAGACACACTACGTTACCCCCAGGGAGAAGCTGCTCGAGGCCTGTGAACACATCAAGGTGGAGTTGAAGGATCGGCTAGCCTACCTGCGAAAGCACGAAAAACTACTGGAAGCACAAAGACTTGAGCAGCGAACTTTATTTGATTTAGAGATGATTCGAGAGCTGGGTTACTGCTCTGGCATCGAGAATTACTCCCGCTACCTCTCGGGCCGGGGCGAGGGCGAGCCCCCGCCATGCCTGTTCGATTATGTGCCGGACAATGCCATGCTGATCATCGACGAGAGCCATGTCACAGTGCCGCAGCTGGGCGCGATGTATAAAGGCGACCGCTCACGCAAAGAGACTCTCGTTGAGTTCGGATTCCGGTTGCCGTCGGCCCTGGACAATCGGCCACTGCGATTCGATGAGTTCGAGACGCTGTCGCCGCAGACCGTGTACGTCTCGGCGACGCCGGGCGACTATGAGAAGACACACTCGGACAACACGGTTGAACTGCTGGTCCGCCCGACAGGACTGATCGACCCGACCGTCGAAATAAGGCCGGCCAGCACCCAGGTCGACGACGTCCTCTCGGAGATCAACCGGCGCACGGCCAACCAGGAAAGAGTCCTGATAACGACGCTGACCAAACGCATGGCCGAAGACCTGACCGATTACCTCCGTGAGCATGGTGTTGCCGTGCGTTACCTGCACTCTGACATTGGAACCGTAGAGCGCACCGAGATCATTCGCGACCTCAGGCTGGGCGCGTTCGACGTGCTCGTGGGCATCAACCTGCTGCGCGAGGGACTGGATATGCCGGAGGTGTCCCTCGTGGCGATCCTGGATGCCGACAAGGAAGGTTTCCTGCGCTCCGAACGCTCGTTGATTCAGACGATCGGGCGGGCCGCGCGTAATATCCATGGCACCGCGATCTTGTATGCCGACCGGGTCACCGGTTCGATGCAGCGCGCACTCGACGAGACCAATCGCCGCCGTGAGAAGCAGACACTGTACAACCAGGAGCACAGCATCACGCCGAAATCGATCGTCAAGCAGGTCGCGGATGTGATGGAAGCTGCATACCCGGTGCCGGGCAAGTCCGGGCGCAGGGCGGCCGACCGCAAGGGTGTGTACGAGGTCATGACGCCCGAGCAACTCCTGAAGAAGGCCTCAAAGCTGGAAAAGAAGATGCTCAAGCACGCCCGCGACCTGGAGTTCGAAGACGCCGCGAGGCTGCGTGACGAGATCCAGGAAATCCGGGCGCAGGCGTTTGGCTTGCCCGACTCCGATGCCGGGTAGCCGGCGGTTCTCAGTACCCCTTTTCCGGGTCCACCATGTTCAGGAGGGACTCACCGGCCAGGTAGCGTCGGATATTCTCGCGCATCAGCATGCCGTGATAACGCCTGTCGTATCCGGCCCAGGATACATGCGGTGTGATGATGACATTGCTCATTTGCCACAGCGGATGATCAGCGGGTAGCGGTTCGGGGTCTGTTACGTCGAGCCCCGCACCTGCCAGGTGCCCACTCTCAAGTGCCGCCAGTAGAGCATTCGTATCGACGGTGCCGCCGCGGCCGACGTTGACGAAGTAAGCCCCGGGCTTGACCCTGGCAAACAGGTCGGCGTCGAATAGTCCCCTGGTTGTGTCGGTGAGCGGAAGTGCGTTGACGATGATGTCGGCTTCGGCAACGAGGTCGCTAATTTCATCCGACAAGCCGACGTAGTCGACATAGGGTGGACCTTCACGCGAGCTGTTCCGGGTCGCGACGACGCGCATTCCCAACGCATTGGCGCGTTTTGCTGTCGCGCTGCCGATCCCGCCGAGTCCGACGACGAGCATAGTTTTGCCATTGACCGATACGATACCGCCAGTTCGAGCCCAATCGCGGTCCCATCCGCCTTCAGGCATCGCCTTGCCGTAGTGGACCAGGCCTCGCGCCAGGCTAAGTGACATTGCAATGGCATGTTCGCCGATTGCCGGCGCGGACATCTTTTGCCCGTTTGTCAGCAGGACGTCGCCGCTCTGGAGTTCATCAATGCTGAGGCAGCGTTCAGCTCCGGCTGAAAAAATCTGTACCCAGACGAGTTTTTCGGAACTGCCAATGAGGTCCGCCGGACATGAGCCGATGATAACTTCGGCATCGCTAACGTCGTCCTGGATGAACCGTGCCGCTGGAAACTGATCCGCCAGGTCGCCGATGTCACCGGCCGCGCCGATAATGCGAATCGTCGGATTCGCAGTCCACCCGGGAAGATCCCTGCTGGCGACGGATCCAGGGCGAACCCCGGTGGCGGCGATGAATTCTTCCGCCGTCCAGTTGTCCTGGGCAAAAGCGTTCGATAGCGTCAAAAGAAGCAGAGACCAGAGGAAAGAGGTAGCTCGGGGCATAGCAGGAATTCCGGGTCGTTAAATGTGAGTGATTTAGTCTTGCGGTAATCGTACCGCTTGAGTATCTTACGCGTCCCTTCGGGAATTGGGGCGATTAGCTCAGGGGGCATCACCGAAGGCACGAGGTATCAGTAGGGCGATTAGCTCAGGGGTAGAGCGCCACGTTGACATCGTGGAGGTCGCAGGTTCGAAACCCGCATCGCCCACCAACTTCCCAGAAAACTCCTGATTTTTTTAGAAAAATTCGGGTTCCCGAGGTTGTTTCCTGCGCGCAAGCTTATTAGAATCGCGTTCCCGCTGTAGCTGCAGCAGATTGCTGTGTGCCTCGGAGGGATAACTTGTTGAATTTGCGGAGGATTTGGGTATCGCAGTTACAAAGCGCGTAAGGCGTAATGAGGAAATAGAGGCCACCGAAGTGCGGGTTATCGGCTCGGACGGTGAGCAGGCAGGGGTCATGGGCATCGCAGCAGCGATCGATTTGGCCAAAGACGAAGGACTGGACCTCGTTGAAGTGTCCCCGATGGCGGACCCTCCTGTGTGCCGAATTATGGATTTTGGCAAGTACTTGTTCGAGCAGAACAAGAAAAACCAGTCTG
>SHLT01000067.1 GCA_004282875.1 Chromatiales bacterium
CTTTCGCGGTTTCCTGCCCGTCGTGGTCGATGTCGAGACCGGCGGTTTCAACGCCAAGACCGACGCCCTACTCGAAATTGCCGCGGTACTGCTTGAAATCGATGACAAGGGTTTCCTGGCGCGCGGCGAGACCATCCGGTATCACGTCAAGCCGTTCGAGGGTGCAAATCTCGAACCCGCGTCACTGGCGGTCAACGGCATCGATCCGGATCACCCGCTACGCCCCGCCATCGACGAACGCGATGCATTGCAGCGCACTTTTCGTGAAGTTCGTCGCGCGGTCCGCGAAAACCGCTGCTCCCGCGCGGTGCTCGTCGGCCACAACGCGCATTTCGATCTTGGCTTCATGAACGAGGCCGTGGAACGCTCGTCAATCAAGCGCAACCCGTTTCACCCTTTCAGCTGTTTTGACACGGTAACGCTATGTGGCGTCGCCTTCGGCCAGACTGTGCTCGCGCGCGCCGCCATTGCCGCCGGACTTGGATGGGATGAAACGCAGGCCCACTCGGCATCCTACGATGCCGAGATGACCGCCGACCTGTTCTGCAAGGTAGTCAATCGCTTCCGCGATAATTTTGAAACGGCGTTGGTGAATGCGCCGCCGCAGCCCTAGGACCGATCCAGGGCTAGGATTCCTCGAGAAGGTTTTTCAGCTCACCGGAATGGTACATCTCGACTACGATGTCGCAGCCTCCGATGAGTTCGCCCTTGACGTACAGCTGGGGGAACGTCGGCCAGTTGGAGTAATCCTTGAGGCCCTCGCGAATTTCCGGATCCTCGAAGATATTGACGAACGCGTATGGTTTGCCGATGGCATTAAGCGCCGCAACCGTCTGGCCCGAAAACCCGCACTGCGGGAAATCCGGAGTGCCTTTCATGTACAGAAGAACATCGTGTGATCCGAGCTGCTCTTCAATGCGTTCTTTCACGCTCATCAGTTTTTATCCTCAACAATAATCTGGTTGGTTACCGTTATGACGCCTGTTGTGCTTTTTGCAAGGTCCAGCGCCCGGTCACGAGCGACATAGCTGCCGACGGTCCCCGAAAGCGTCACCGTACCCCGGTACGTGCGAACACCAATACGAAAACCGCTGACAACCGGGTCAGCGACGAGTTTTTGCCGGATATCGCCCGAGATCGCGGCATCGGAATTCTCCACCGACTGCGGCCGTTCGTCCTTGCCCTGCGGATAATTGCCGCCCGAGCCGCCGCCCACAACCAGCGCAGTACAGCCGGCCAGCGCCAGAAATGACAAGACTAATACCGCAGTTCGCACGAGGCATCTCCAAACATTGGCGAGATTGTACCGCCATCCCTATAATACCGACAGCCTTAAACCGGAGAAACGAACGATGAATCCCCTTAAAACAATCACCGGCACAATAATCGGCGGCATCGTCCTTGCAGTCATCATTATGTTCGCCACCAAAGGCAATCACATGGTTGCCGGCATGACCGCGCAGGCCATCACGATCTGGTTGCACGTCCTGTCAGGTATTACCTGGATTGGCCTACTCTACTACTTCAACTTCGTGCAGGTACCCGCACTGGGCGAGGCCGCAGGCGATGAAGGCGGACCCGGTGGTGCGGGTATCGCAAAATACGTCGCACCGCGGGCGCTGGCCTGGTTCCGCTGGGGCGCACTGGCCACGTGGCTAACGGGTGCTGCATTCCTGCTCCACAAAGGTCAGATGCACAATGCGTTCATGCTTGGGCTCAACACCGATCCGGTGAACCAGTACGCCATGACGATCGGCGTCGGCGCCTGGCTCGGCACCATTATGCTGTTCAATGTCTGGGTATTGATCTGGCCAAACCAGAAGAAGGTACTCGGCATGGTCGAAGCCAGTGCGGACCAGGTGGCAAAAGCCAAGAACATCGCGTTCATGGCATCGCGCTCGAATACGCTCATGTCCATCCCGATGATCATGAGCATGGTCGGCGCCGGACACGGCTGGGCTATCTAAGACCGACTTGCTTTCCGACCAAACGAAAGCCTCTATCGGCCCTGGCGTCGCGGCAGCTCTTGCCGAAGATGTCGGGGCCGGTGACCTTACGGCGTCGCTGATCGACACGGATGCCGTCGTTGGCGCATCGATCATCGCTCGTGAATCGCTAGTGCTCTGCGGCGAAGAATGGGTCAACGAAGTATTTCGCCAGCTCGACGAGAACATCATTATCGACTGGTACATCGGCGACGGCGGCCGCGCCGAAGCCGGCGACGTCATATGCAAGCTCGTTGGTCCCGCACGTGCCCTGCTGACCGGTGAACGTACAGCGCTGAACTTTCTGCAGACGCTCTCGTCAACGGCGACGACAACGGCTGCCTACGTCAGCGCGGTCGCCGGCACGCGTGCCCGGGTCCTCGATACGCGCAAGACAATCCCCGGCCTGCGCCTCGCACAAAAGCATGCCGTGAGTTGCGGTGGCGGCGTAAACCATCGCGTCGGGCTGTACGACGCGATACTCATCAAGGAAAACCACATCAAGCCGGCCGGCAGCATCACGGCTGCGCTGCAGCGCGCGGGCGCACTCGGCGCTGACGTCCTCATTGAGGTAGAAGTCGAGAGCCACGACGAATTGCTGGAAGCTCTGGATGCCGGCGCCACCCGCATACTCCTGGACAATTTCTCTCTTGACGCGCTCAGCGAGGCCGTCGCGACCAACGAAGGCTACGGCATTGTGGGAGCGGAGCTCGAAGCGTCGGGCAACGTCACGCTCGAGAGCATCCGTCAAATTGCCGAGACCGGCGTGGATTACATTTCGACGGGTGCGTTGACCAAGAACATCCAGGCCGCCGACCTGTCGATGCTATTCAAAATCGATTAGGCGACCGCCCGGGTGACGCGCTTGGGCTCGGAGACGCCGTAACCCTGTGCGTAGTCGATACCCATTCCCTTGAGCATCGTGATGATCTCTTCGTTCTCGGCAAATTCTGCGATGGTCTGTTTGCCGGTCAGGTGACCGATCTCGTTAATCGAACGAACCATTTCGCGATCAATCGGGTCATGCAGGATTTCCTTCACGAAGCTGCCGTCGATCTTGAGGAAGTCGACGGGGAAGTGCTTGAGATAGCCAAATGACGACAGGCCGGTGCCGAAATCATCAAGCGCAAATTTGCAGCCCAGCTCCTTGAGTGCATTGATAAAGCGGTTTGCTTGCGAATAGCTCGCTATCGCTGCCGTTTCTGTAATTTCGAAACAAATCTTCGTCGCATCGAGGCCGCTCATCTGGAACTGGTCGACGACGAAAGGCAGGAACTTCTCGTCGCCAAGACTCTGGCCGGAGAGATTGATGGAACACAGCGAAAGTCTCTCGCGTTCGTCGGCTTCCGAGACAAGCCAACGAAACGCGCTGCGTATCACCCAGCGATCGATACTCGGTGTGATGCCGTAGCGCTCGGCGGCCTCGATAAACAGGCCTGGCGATATGATGCCCCCATTCTCGTCACGCATCCGTAACAGGATTTCGTAATGTGCGCCCTCTTCCTCAACCTGTAGCGGCAGAATCGTCTGGCGAAACAGCTCAAAACGGTTTTCTTCGAGGGCGTTGTTGATCCGTGCCGCCCACTGCATTTCGCGGCGCCGGCGCATGAGATCGATATCGTTTTCCTGGAAGCTGTGAATGCGATTGCGACCGGCCTCCTTGGCCGCAGCGCATGCACTATCGGCCGCGGTCAACAATGCCGCCACGTCCTCGTTGTCTGCCGTAATCGGCACCACGCCAATACTCACACCAAGCCTGAACGTCCTCTCCTCCCAGACGAACTTGTATTCCCCGATAGCCATTCGCAGCGTTTCGGCTGTATTCATGGCCTCTTCGAGACTGCAGCTTTCGAGCAACACGCCGAACTCGTCGCCACCTAAGCGTGCCAGCGTGTCGCGCCAGCGAATCTTCGACTTCAATAGCGTGCCGAGCTGGCCGAGGAGCGCATCGCCTGCGCTATGGCCACAGGAATCGTTGACGATCTTGAACTGGTCAAGATCGAGGTACAGCAACGCATACGATGTTTCTCGCGCTTTCGCGCTCTTGAGCGCGCGTTCGACGCGATTTTCGAATTCCGCGCGATTCACGAGCCCGGTAAGGATGTCGTGACTCGCGTGATAACTCAGGCGCCGGTTCAGGTCGCGGGACTCACTAACGTCATGGAAAACCAGCACGCCGCCTGTCACCTTGCCTTTGCCATCGCGAATCGGTGACGCCGTACTTTCGATGTACAGCTCATTGCCGTCGCGGCGAATCAGCAGGGTCGGCCGCACCGATTTGATCGCACGGTCGCGGCGAATCGATACCGCCAGCGGATTTTCGAGCGGCTCGCAGGTCTCCTCGTGGAACCCGCGGAATATCTCGTCGATCGGGCGACCGCTTGCGTCGTCAACTTTCCAGCCAGTCAGTTCCTCCGCGACCGGGTTTACATACTCGACAATGCTCTTCGCATCCGTCGTGATGACACCGTCGCCGATTGACTGCAGGGTTATTTGCGCGCTTTCCTTCTGGCGAAACAATGCATCTTCATAAAGTTTGCGTTCGGTGATGTCGACTTCGACACCGAGCAGGCGGATCAAACGCCCGTTCGTATCCATGACGCACTTTGCCCGACTTTTCATCCAGCGCCAGTCGCCGCTCTGGTGGCGCATGCGATGCACGGACTCGAAGAACGGCGCTTTGGCGTCCAGGTGCTCACGCATGCGGCTCTGGACCCGGGCGATATCGTCGGGATGCACAAGGTTGTACCAGTCGAGCTTGACGTCCTCGTCGTCAGGGTCGTACCCGAGCATGGTCTTCCAGCGGCGCGAGAGATTGATGCGCTTGCTGTCGCCGTCGAAATCCCAGATGCCGTCGTTGGCCGTCATCGCGACCAGCGAATTGCGCTCCTGGAGCTCCTCGAGAATCTGCTTGTCACGAACGCGTTCCAGGCCCACGGCCAGCGACGAGCCGAAGAGCTTCATGAGCAGATGCAGGTTCGCGTCCCAGCTATCCACAGGCCGTTCATCGGCAATACCGAGAAATCCTGCAATCTCGCCATGAACCGAGAAGCCGATGATGAGCGCCGCGCCGATGCGCAGCTCGTTGAGGCGTTCGAGATCATCCTGCGCCACTTTCGGCCCTTTGAGCGTATCGGCCACTTCGACAACGCGTAAATGGCCGAGCCGACTGCGCAGCCACTGCCAGTCTTCGAGCTTTTCGCCCGCGAGCGCCCCCGGGCTGCAGCGGGCGAAACCACTGCCGGAAGCCAGGACCGTCTCGATTGCCTGACCGTCTTCCCCGATCAGCGCCACGAAAGCAGCATCGGCGCCGGTCGCATCCGGTAACTCATCAACAATGGCCTGGAGTTGTTCTTCGAAACACGCCGCGTCGAGATTCTGGATGCCGACAGCGATCTTGGTCTGCATTGCATCGACGGCGCCACGCGTGCGTTCGCCAGCGCGCGGTTTGCGGTGTCGGGTTCCCGTAGCGGAAGTAGTGTCGGACGGATTCGTCATTTCGGGACAACATTTTGACACGTTAGCTCAAGAATACAAGCTAAGTAGCTGTATTTTTTTAGGTTCTCTCTACTCAAAGCGCTTGACATAAGTGTCTTGTGCAATTCGGCGTCAACCTTTGTGCACGAGTCCCGTTATAGCCCTGAACCAGGACGTAAAGCGCACAAGGAGATTGCTATGAAATTTATTTACCAGGGCCTGCTGTTAACGGCAGCCCTCATGCTAACCGCTTGTGGCGGTGGTGCCGGATCCAGCGGTGCAACTGCCCCCAACCCGACGGCCGTCTGTGACCCGGCCGACCCATCAACCTACGCTGAATGCGGCACCGTACTCGTCGCACTCACCGATGCTGATGGTGATTTCGTCAATTACACCGTCGACGTTTTGTCACTTGAGCTCGAAATGGCCAATGGCCGTGTCGTGGAGACGCTGCCGCGCTCAACGCGCATCAACTTCACGGACTATGTCGATCTGACCGAACTGGTAACCGCCGCCACCGTGCCACCTGGCACCTACGTGGCCGGTACCATTCGCCTCGACTACTCGAGCGCAGAAGTCTACGTCGAGGCCGCCGACGTCTCGAAAGAAGCGATCGTCAAGGACATGGATGGCAATGTTCTGACCGAGACAGAACTCAAGATTCACCTGTCGAATCGCGATCGACTCATCGTAACGAGGGGCCGACCTGCACTACTGCAGCTCGATTTTGATCTCGAGGCTTCCCACACGGTCGACATCGCGCCGACGCCGGCCGATGCACTGTCCGAGCAGTTCATCCTCGCGGAAGTGGTCCCCGTAGATGAAAAGGACATTCGGGTTCGCGGCCCGCTCATCAGCGTCAGCGAAGACGCAATGAGCTACAACGTCGCCATTCGTCCTTTCCACGACCTGCAGGGTGACTTCGGACGCGTCACCGTTTACGTCACTGACGACACCGAATTCGAGGTTAACGAAGACGTTTACACGGGCATTGACGGCCTGCGCGCACTGAATGCGGCGGGACCGGGTACGCCAACCGTGGCCGCGGGCACGCTCGACGTCGCCAATCGTGAATTCACCGCAGATATCGTACTGGCCGGCTCCAGTGTGCCGGGCATTGAGCGTGACGCCGTGGTAGGCAACGTGATCAAGCGCGACGGCAACTTCCTGACAATTCGCGGAGCGACGATTATCCCGTCGGACCGTCGAGCCCATTTCCACGACGACGTCGTGGTCGAGGTAGGCCCGGATACGAAGGTCTTCCGCGATGGTGACCGCCAAAGCGACTTCAGCATCGATGCGATCTCAATCGGCCAGCGCGTGACGGTTCGCGGTTCGCAGCCCACGCCGTCAATGGGCGCCAACGCACCCCAGGTGTTGTTCGACGCAACGCAAGGGTCGGTGCGCATGCACCTCACGCACCTGACGGGTGTCGTCAATACCGTGATGACCGGACAGACTGACATCACCCTGCACAGCATCGATCGCCGGCGCGTCGGCATCTTCGATTTCACGGGCACGGGAATGTCTGCAGACCTTGATGCCGATCCCGATAACTATGAAGTTGAGACGGGCAGTCTCAGGCTTGCCGACTTCGCCGAAGGCAAACCGATCTCTGCGAAGGGCTTCCCGAACGCGTTCGGCATGGCGCCGCCCGACTTCAACGGACGCACCGTGATCGACTATACGGGCGTGCGCAGCGCGCTCGGCATTGGCTGGGGCGCTGAAGGCACGACCGCGCCGTACTCGCGCATCGGGCCGGACGGGATTGCGCTCGACAATGACAACGCCAATATCGCCGTTCGTCACTACATCAAACAGGGCCCGATCCTGATCGATCTGACACAGCTCGATTCGGACACGGTGATCGTCCCAAGCGATAGAGGTCGGAGCGTCTTTTACATCAAGACCGCCGACAGCCTGCGTATGTACTCGGACTTCACCGACTTTGCTGACGACCTGACCGCCAGCCTCGACGGCTCGACCGCCGCTCGTTCCATGCACGCACGCGGCAGCTACGAGGCTGATACGAACGTCTTCTCGGCCAACAAGATTGGTGTCTATTTGCTTGAGCCCGAAATCTGAGATAAGTCCCCTACTCCCCCGCGTGACTTATTATTGGGCTATGCCCCGCTGCTGCAGAGCAGCGGGGCTTTTTACTGCTGCGATCAGCACTGCTAGCCGTGCCGAGTACTACCACTTCAATCCTGTAATCAGTCCCTCAATCGGCCACCCCTCCCGTAGTGCCTGATCTTTGAGCTTTTCGACGCGATCTCCGGCATCAGGATGGGTCGACGTGTAGGAAACAACGCCCGGCATTATGCGGTCGTCGTTATCCCATTTCTCAAACAGCCGCCATGCCTCATCGACATGACCGTAGTGCGTGTAGACCAGCGCCAGACCGAACTCATCGGCGCTCGACTCCTGTTGGCGACTGAATCCCCGCAGCGTGAGGTCGGTCACAGTGACGCTGATACTGGACACGTCGTTGCCCATGGTCGTGGCAAGAAACAGCGACAACACGATGCCACGCCCGAGCGCACGCAAATGGTCCCGATTCCTGAAATGGCCCAATTCATGACCCAGCACGAATGCCAGCTCGTTTTCCGACTCAACCTGATCGAGCAGACCTTCGGTGACGATGATAAGTCCACCCGGCAGGGCCATGGCATTGGCGACGTCCGAGTCATCGATTTCGACACGAAACGTGTAGGGTGCGTCGGCCCAGTGAAACGCAAGGCGATCCACAAGGAGCTGTGCCTGGTGTAAACGCTCATCCGCGGGCGACACTGTGATGAGATCCTCAGGCAACCAATCCTCGAACAGGGCTACCTCCTTCTCAACCGGGATGAAATACAAGGCGATTTCGACGAGAAAGATGAGCAGCAGCGCGATAAACACGAAGATCAGTGTCAGCCCGGCAACCAGCGTTCCGGCCTCGACCAGCGGATGCGTGTCCGAGACGTTGATTCCCTCACGCGGTTGACGTGGTATGAACTTCACTGTGCGCGTGCGAAGCGCGACGCAAATTTCACGGCTGTCCCGAATGCGAGCATTTCGACACCCGCGGTGCCTTTGCCGTCGCGGCGCGAATTGGCCAGCCGCGAGGTCTCGAGCCGGACGTTGAAAATTGCGTCGTAGCCGTCGCGCCGGGCATCCTCGATCATGCGCAACATGGCCTCCCTGCGCGCACGCTCCAGCAATGGCTCGTAGGTCTTGATACGCCCGCCGACGATGGCACGCAGACCCGCAATGACGCGCTTGAAGTAGTCCAGCGAGATCACAACGCTGCCGCTGACCAGCGTGGACGAAGACGCAGACCAGTCGTCCGGCATCGTATCGAACGTCACAACAGGAAACGTCGCGTACTCGCTTTCCCGCTTCCGGATGGATCGGAAGTGCCCTTTCTCCAGCATCGTGCCGACGATATACGCCACGAGAAGCAGCAGGAACGGCAATCCGAAGTTCAGGACCAGCTCCAGCACCTGGTAAAATGTCGACTCCACGTCACTCGACCCGCACGGCAGTTCCGTAGGCGAATAACTCCGCGGCGCCCTGCGAAATCGAGCTCGTGGCGAAGCGCACATTGACCACGGCGTTGGCGCCCATCGACTCGGCCTGCTGGATCATGCGCTGGGTGGCTTCGTTGCGCGAGTCCTGCAGCAGTTCCGTATAACCAGCGAGTTCACCGCCAACGATGTTCTTGAGGCCGGCCATGATGTCGCGACCGATATGCTTGGCGCGTACCGTGTTGCCCGTCACCACACCGTAAAACTGGACGATGTTGCGGCCCGGGATGCTTTCCGTGTTGCTGATTTCCATTGAAACCCCTATTTTTGGCGTATGGCTGGCATGTTAACACCGCGTCTTGCATCCAAATAGCAGTCGACAGGTATCAAGTCCTGAGAAGAGTAATTGGGGCATCTCATGAATACCGGGATGAAGGCACCGGTCGCAGGCGTGGCGGTCGCCATCGCGATCACCACCACAATGGATGCGACAGGGTATGCAATGTTCAGTGCCCTGCCCTTGTTGCCGCTGGCGGCGTTGTTCTGGTATCTGCAGAGATTCTCGCGAAGCGATATCGGACTGCGGTGGGGCGGCGCCAGGGACTACGGCTGGGCGCTCGCCTACCCGCTGATAGTACTCGGCGCGATGGCGATGATTGCCTGGATCGCGGGCGCCGTGAACACCAGTGCAACAGACTGGCACAAGACCCTCACCAACGTCGGGCTGATGAGCTCAACCGGCATCATAGTGGGCCTGCTGACGGAGGAAGGATTCTTTCGTGGATGGCTCTGGGCGAGCCTCAAGCGCGCGGGCCGCTCGGATACCTATGTACTCGTGTGGTCGAGCCTGGCCTTCACGATCTGGCATATTTCTGCTATCTCGCTGGATACGGGGTTCGATATCCCGGCCGCCGAGATTCCCGTGTATCTCGTGAATGCGACCTTGCTCGGGATGGTGTGGGGCATCCTGCGAATGGTGTCTGGCTCGGTCGTCGTACCCGCTGTCTGCCATGCTATCTGGAACGGAATCGACTATCCCCTGTACGGATTTGGCGAGAAGGTCGGCGCGCTGGGCATCGAGGAAACACAGGTGTATGGGCCGGAGGTCGGGCTGCTCGGAATCGGGCTAAATGCCCTGTTTGTGCTCACAATCTGGCGCTTCTATGTTCGCTCAAGTGGTAAATAAATCACAATATTCATTGACTTGAGCCAAATTGTCTCTACACTTCTCCGGGCCGAACTTTTCGGCATTTTTATTTTTATTAGGAAAATATTGTGTCCAGAACAACCGGAACCGTAAAGTGGTTCAACGAGGCCAAAGGCTTTGGCTTTATTGAACAAGAATCAGGCCCAGACGTATTTGCTCATTTCAGCAATATCTCGGGCGATGGCTTCAAGACGCTGGCCGAAGGCCAGAAAGTCGAGTTCACTGTCACGCAGGGCCAGAAAGGCCCGCAGGCTGAGAACATCGTAGCTATCTAAGCTTAACCAGTTTAGAGAGAAAGGGCGGCTCCTTCGGGAACCGCCCTTTTTTATTGCCAGGCCTTAGCCTGCGCGTTCGAACTCGCCGGGCTCCTGCTTCGCCAGGTGGACATACGTGTCCCAGCGCCGGTCGACGGTCTCCTGCGCCATCTGCATGAGCCGCTCGGCTTCTTCGGGATTCGACTTGACCAGAACCTTGTAGCGATTCTCATTGTAGGCATAGTCACGCAACGGAATCGTTGGCTGCGTGGAATCCAGCACAAACGGCTTCTTGCCGGCTGCTCGCAGCGCCGGGTTGTAGCGAATCAAAGGCCAGTAGCCACTCGCCGTGGCAAGCTGTTGTTGCCGCAGGCCATCCTTCAGATCGTAGCCATGCGCAATGCAATGACTGTACGCGAGAATCAATGAGGGTCCGTTGTACTCCTCGGCTTCGCGCATGGCGAGCAGCGTCTGCTGCGGATTCGCACCCATTGCGACCTGCGCGACGTACACGTTGCCGCTCGAAATCGCCTGCAATGCAAGGTCCTTCTTGCCGATACGTTTGCCCGCCGATGCGAATTTCGCCGACGCGCCCAGCGGCGTCGCCTTGGACATCTGGCCACCGGTATTCGAGTACACCTCGGTGTCCATGACGAGGACGTTGACGTTGCGGCCGCTGGCCAGCACATGGTCGAGTCCACCCGAACCGATGTCGTAGGCCCAGCCGTCGCCGCCAACGGTCCAGATGCTGCGGCGCACGAGGTGATCGATGATCGAGAGCAATGCGGTCGCCTTGCTGTTCTCGCCTTTCGCTGTCAGCTCCTCCAGGCGCTTGCGCAACTGGCGCACGCGGCGCCGTTGCCGGCGCAGCTCGCTGCCGACGCGCTGGCCCGCATGCACAAGCTGGTCAGCAAGCTCGTGACCGATGTCGTCCCGCAGTTCCGTCACGAGTTCTTTCGCGATGGTCATGTGATGGTCGGCTGCGATACGCATGCCCAGTCCGAATTCGGCATTGTCCTCGAACAGGGAATTCGACCAGGCGGGCCCACTGCCTTCGGCATTCTTCGCCCACGGCGTCGTGGGCAGGTTGCCGCCATAGATTGACGAACATCCCGTCGCATTTGCAACGATCAGGCGTGGGCCGAACAGCTGCGACAAGAGCTTCACGTACGGCGTTTCGCCGCAGCCCGCACAGGCGCCCGCAAACTCGAACAGGGGCTGCAGGAACTGTGCGCCACGTACGGATGAAAACTCCACGGAAGCGCGATCGTTGTAAGCGAGCGTCTCGAAGAAATCGATGTTGCTCTTTTCCTGTTCGAGTCGCGGCGCCTTGTCGGTCATGTTGATAGCCCGCAATCCATTGTCCTCGGGACTACGTACCGGACAAGCGCTCACACACAGGTTGCAGCCCGTGCAATCCTCGAGGTAAACCTGCAATGAATAGCGAGTCTCCGGGAAACCCCGTGCAGTTATCGGGGCCGACTGGAAACTCTCCGGCGCTTTCTCGAGGGAATCTTCATGGTAGAACTTGCAGCGGATTACGCTGTGAGGACACACGAATGCGCAATTGCCGCACTGGATGCAAAGATCCGGATCCCATTCCGGCACGCGGTCCGAAACGTTGCCTTTTTCGAATTGTGACGTCGCACTCGGATACGTGCCATCAAAGGGCAACATGCTGACCGGCAGGTCATCGCCATGCCCGCGCATAATCTCCGACGTCACCTTGCGAACGAACTCGGGCGCATCGTCCGGGATAACCTGGTCCAGCTGCCGGTCGGTCGTCACCTTGCCCGGAACATCAACCTCGTGGAGGTGATCAAGGGCGGCGTCTACTGCTGCGAAGTTCTTATCGACTACATCCTGCCCCTTCTTCTGGTACGTCTTCTGAATCGCTTTCTTGATCTGCTCGATGGCCTCGTCGCGAGGTAGCACACCGGAAAGCGCGAAGAAGCAGGCCTGCATGACCGTGTTGATGCGCTTGCCCATGCCCGCTTCGCTAGCAACGCTGCGTGCATCGATGACGAACAACTTGATACGACGATCGACGATCGTCTGCTGCACAGGATTTGGCAACTTTTCCCAAACCACGTCGGCCGCGTAAGGACTATCGAGGAGGAACACGGCACCGTCGGCTGCGTCCTTGAGCAGTTCGATCTTGTTGACCTGGTCAAACTGGTGGCAGGCGATGAAATTGGCCGACTGAATCAGGTACGGCGCATGAATCGGCTCCGGCCCGAAGCGCAGGTGTGACACCGTGCGTGAACCGGATTTCTTCGAGTCGTAAACGAAGTAGCCCTGGCAATACAGGTCGGTGTTTTCGCCGATGATCTTGATGCTGTTCTTGTTGGCACCGACCGTGCCGTCCGCACCCAGCCCGAAGAACAACGCACGCGTCGCGTCCTGGTCCTCGATCTGGAAGGATGTATCGTATTCAAGACTCGTGTGCGTGACGTCGTCGATGATGCCGATCGTGAAGTGATTCTTGGGTTGGTCTTTCTCGAGTTCATCGAACACCGACTTGACCATCGCCGGCGTGAACTCCTTGGATGACAGCCCATAGCGGCCGCCGATGATCCGCGGCATCGTCGGCCAGTCACCGCTGCCAACCGCTTCGGCCATCGAGGTAACGATATCCTGGTACAGCGGTTCGCCGCTTGCCCCGATCTCCTTGGTTCGGTCGAGCACCGCGATCGACTTGACTGAATCGGGTAGCGCCTCGAGGAGATGCGGCGTCGAGAACGGGCGAAACAGGCGGACGTTGACCATGCCGATGCCTTTCTCGGGCAGCGCATTGATCGTCTGCTCCACGGTGTCAGCACCCGAGCCCATCAGCACGATGACGCGCTCTGCCTTGGGATCGCCGTAGTAATCGAACAGGTCGTATTCGCGGCCGGTCAGCCGCGCGAAATGACTCATGGCATCCCGCACGATCTCAGGCGTCGCCTGGTAGAAGCGATTAACGCTTTCGCGACCCTGGAAGTAAACATCGGGGTTCTGCGCCGTACCTCGGATGAACGGGTTATCGGGATTAAGCGCCCGGTGTCGATGCTGGTACACCAGCTTGTCATCGATCATCGACCGAATCTCGTCTTCGCCGATTAGGTCGATCTTGTCGACCTCGTGCGAAGTACGGAAGCCATCGAAGAAATGCAGGAACGGAACGCGCGCCTTCAGCGTAGCTGCGTGAGAGATCAGGGCAAGATCCTGGGCCGCCTGGACCGACGAGGACGCCAACAGGGCAAAGCCTGTCGTGCGCGCCGCCATGACATCCTGGTGGTCGCCGAAAATCGACAACGCCTGCGCCGCCAGCGAGCGTGCCGCCACATGGAAGACCGTTGAGGTCAACTCGCCCGCGATCTTGTACATGTTCGGCAGCATGAGCATGAGGCCCTGCGACGCAGTGAATGTCGTCGTCATGGCGCCTGTCTGCAACGCACCGTGCGCCGTACCCGCTGCGCCACCTTCGCTCTGCATCTCGATGATATCGGGGACGTGACCCCAGATATTTTCCTTGCCCAGCGCTGACCAGACGTCGGCGGACTCGGCCATCGGCGACGAGGGCGTAATCGGGTAAATGGAACAAATCTCACTGACCGCGTAGGCAACGCGCGCAACCGCCTCGTTACCTTCGAGAGCACGTTTGACCGTCATGACGATACCTCTTCCTGAATGCCAGGTTCGTCGATCATTTCGATGGCGTGGCATGGGCATTGCTCCATGCACACCGCACAACCCGTGCACTTGTCAAAATCAAATTTGTATTTCTTGCCGGGCCCGAGCTTGATGATCGCATCCTGCGGACAGGCGCCGTAGCAGCCGTCGCACTCGAAGCAGTTACCGCAGGAAAGACACCGCCGCGCCTCGAACAAGGCATCCGCCTCGCTCAGGTTCTGCATCACTTCGTCAAAACCCTCCCGCTCGACGACCGGCAGTCGCTCCTGCTCCACCTGGGGCGCGTGTGTGCGGTACCAGAGATGCAGGTTTTCATGGCCGATGATGGCATTGCGCGGACCACGCTCGTATTTCGCCCCATGCAGGAACGCGTCGATATGTCGCGCAGCGTGCTTGCCATGGCCCACGGCGATCGTGACGGACCGCTCACTGGGCACCATGTCCCCGCCCGCAAAAATACCCTCGTGCCCGGTCATCATGTTGTCGTCGACGATGACCGTGTGGTCCCACTCGAACTCGATACCCGGAACCGATTCCAGGAACCCGGTGTCGGTATCCTGCCCGAGGGCCAGGATCAGCGAGTCGGCCTCGAGTTCCTCGATCTCACCGGTTGGCTGCGGACGCCCGTTCTCATCGAGTTCCATGACCTCGACCTTGAAGGTCGATTTGTCGATTTCCTTGATCGTGCGCAGCCAATTGATCCTGACGCCTTCTTCCAGTGCTTCATCCGCCTCGAAATCGTGCGCAGGCATGCTGCTACGATCCCGGCGATAGATGATCATCGGCTCGGCCCCAAGACGTTTCGCCGTGCGTGCCGCGTCCATGGCCGTGTTACCGCCGCCGTAAATGGCGACTCGACGTCCCAAACGAGGCGCCTCACCCTCTTTTGCCTGGCTCAGGAACGAGACGGCGTCGAGGATCTTCCCGGCGTCGCGATTCGGAATGTCGATCTTCTTGCTGATGTGCGCACCGACCGCGACAAATACGGCGTCAAAGCCGCCTGCTTCTTTTTCCTGCAGAACATCGGCCACGCGATGATTCAGCGTGATCTTCACGCCGAGGTTCTCGATCCGGGAAATCTCGGCCTGTAATTCGTCCCGCGGCATGCGGTAGGCCGGGATGCCGAAATGGATCATGCCGCCGGCCACGGGCCCGGCCTCGCGAATTTCAACGTCGTGGCCCATCTTTGCGAGATGGTAAGACGCGGACAAGCCGCTTGGTCCAGCGCCAACAACCAGGACTTTCTTGCCGGTTTGCGTCAGGGGTTTCTGGAACTGCCAGTCCTTCTCGAGCGCAAGGTCACCGAGGTAACGCTCGACCGCGTGAATGCTGACTTCACTGTCGGTGTGGATGCGATTGCACGCGCTCTCACACGGGTGATAGCAAACGCGTCCATGGATCGAGGGCAACGGGTTGTTGATAACAAGCTCTCGCCAGGCGGCTTCGAAGTCGCCCGCCTGGGCAAGCGCCAGCCACGCCTGGATGTTTTCACCGGCGGGACACGCGTCGTTGCAAGGTGGAAGGTAATCGACGTAATCAGGGCGCCGCGTGCGCAACGCTCCTGTACCTCGGCCGTGGCGCGACAAATCAGCGCGCTTTGTCAGGTCTGTAGTAGTCATAATCGGCCTCAATACTAGCGATCGGCTTTCCTCGCTACATCCGTACTATTACTATCTCAATGTGACTTGCCGTAGCTTGATTTTCCTGTGTTTTCTGACCGTCGCCCTGCTTTCCTGGCAAGGCGCGAAAGGTAACACTTGCAACGATTGCCACGTCGCCGAGCGCAGCGGATTTACGCCGGCGCACAGTTTCGGCGCCGACAACTGCACTCTCTGCCACGGCGGCGATGCGCAAAGCGCGACGCAGGACGAATCGCATGCCGGCATGACCGGATTCCCCGGCCTGCTGGATAACGCGGCTACGACGTGCGGGTCCTGTCACGTCGAGCAGGTAAGCTCGGTGCAACATAGCTTGATGAATACGGGCCGCGGCATGGTTGACGTCACGAGACGCCTCGTCGAGGGCGACGCGGGCGACGCCGCCCATGCCAATCTGCAGTCGCTTGGGCACGGCCCGGCCGATTCAATGCTGCGCAAGCTATGCGCCAGCTGTCATCTTGGACAGGCCAAGACCTCTCATGATCTCAACCCCGTCAGCGATCGAGGCGGCGGTTGCCTCGCGTGTCACATCAACAGCTATCCCGACGATGCACACCCCGCATTGACGCGCGAGGTTTCCGATGCGCGTTGTTTTGGCTGCCATTCCCGATCAGCCCGCATTTCGCTGAGTTATGCCGGCCTTGCTGAAACCAATGGGCCCGTGGCCAGTGACGGTCATTCAGGGACACCGCGGCCAACCCGGTCACGCCTGCGCCTGCCCGACGGTCGTTACGTCGAACGCATGCCGGCCGACGTGCACTTCACCGCCGGCTTGACCTGCACGGCATGCCATAAGGGCGCCGACCTCATGGCCGCGGCAGGTGATGCCGTGCACCAGCGCGATGCCGTGGATGCCCGGTGCGACGACTGTCACTCACAGATGAGTGCAATCGTTCCGGCACACGATGCCGCGCACGAGCGCCTCGATTGTGCTACCTGCCACAGTCAATGGGTACCGCAGTGCTTCGGCTGCCACATGGAATACGATGCGGATGGCCGCCAGTGGGACCATATCGAGCAGCGGGAGACGGCCGGGCGCTGGCACGAACAGCGTTCGGATTTTCACAACGAACCCGGGGCACTCGGCGTCACGGAAGACGGCCGTATCGAACTGTTCATACCCGGAATGATCATGACGCTCGTGCACCCGGACTGGGACGAGGAGAAGTTCGTGCGCGCCTTCGCACCGATTTCGCCGCACACGATCGGCGCCGCACGTTCCTGCGAGTCCTGCCATCGCTCGAGCGTCGCACTGGGCCTCGGCCGGGGCCAGATCGCATTGCGAGACGGCGAGATTCAGTTCACGCCGTCTCGTTCACTTTCGCAGGACGGCCTGCCCGCGGACGCATGGACCAGCATAGACGGGAATCTCGGCGGCACGGCCGCACGGGACGGCCACAGGCCACTCAATGAGGATGAAATGAAGGCCGTGCTTGCAGCGCCGCTGGACTCCGGAATTCAGTAGCTGACAGCGCTGCTTGGTAAGGTCGGTGTGTGAGATCCATCACGTAACGGGTGATAACAACTATGTACTCTGAGGTGGTCGAAGTTACGGCTTAGTCCAATGGCATCAGTCAGGCCTCGCAACTGGTTCAAGCGGCTATTCGCGAAGACCGCCGAGAAGCCACGTGTCTCGGAGTACCGTGCGGTGTCGATCCACTTTACGAGTAACGCTTGTCAAGCGATAAAGGACAAGCTAGGCGAGCGTTTCTTGTCAGCCGAAGCACCCTTGCTGCCATTACGTCAATGTGATCGGCCCGATCAGTGCGACTGCCGCTACAAGCACTATGACGATCGGCGAGGCGAAGCGCGTCGACGCTCGGATCAGGGTTTAGCTGCGCATACCGATCCGGATCGAGTAGAGCGTCGGTACAAGGTGGATCGCCGAGCACAGAATGATGGCGATGAGCCCGAGCCGTTTTCGGTCCATGAAGACAGCTACTACGAGCACGTCGGGGACACAATCCGTACTGCGATAATCGACGCCAGCGAATCGGACGGCGTCGATCCCTACAATTCCGGAAGTTTCGACAGGTCGAAACCCCGGGGCTCGAACTCAAAGAAGTAGCGGCGGCCGAGAGGGCCTTTCGCCTAACAGCCCTCTTCCGCCGGCGGCGGCAGTTCTTCGAACTCTTCGGTCTCTTCGTAGACCGGCGGGACGAAAG